>CAYZWO010000059.1:0-16681 GCA_964482215.1 uncultured bacterium | reverse complement strand
TTTTTGCTAATAACTAAACATGACTCAACCAAAAACTTGGAGCGATCGCTTTGAGGGGTCATTACATCCCGCAATTGTATTATTCAACGCCAGCATCGGTTTTGATATTGAATTGATTGAGTATGACTTAAACGGTTCGATAGCCCATGCCAAGATGTTAGCCCATACAGGGATTATTACGGAAGAAGAAGCTCAACAGTTAGTCACAGGTTTAGAACAAATCCGCCAAGAATATCGAGAAGGCAAATTTACCCCTGGCGTAGATCAAGAAGATGTCCACTTTGCCGTTGAAAGACGATTAACGGAATTGGTGGGAGATGTTGGTAAAAAACTCCACACGGCCCGCTCTCGCAACGACCAAGTGGGAACTGATGTCCGTTTATACCTACGGGAAGAAATTGATAACATTCGTAGCCAACTGCGGGATTTTCAACGGGTTTTAGTCACCTTAGCCGAAAGTAACGTCGAAACCCTTATTCCTGGCTATACCCACCTGCAACGAGCCCAACCCGTTAGCCTTGCCCATCACCTATTAGCCTATTTCCAAATGGCCCAGCGAGATTGGCAGCGATTAGGGGAAATTCGTGCCCGTACCAATATTTCGCCTCTGGGTTCAGGGGCTTTGGCGGGAACCACCTTTCCCATTGATCGCCATTACAGTGCTGAATTACTCGGTTTTGAAGGGGTTTATGCTAACAGTCTAGATGGGGTTAGCGATCGCGACTTTGCCATTGAATTCCTAAATGCGGCCAGCTTGATTATGGTACACCTCAGCCGTTTAAGCGAAGAAATGATTTTATGGGCTTCCCAGGAATTTAGCTTTATTTCCCTTACCGATAGCTGTGCAACGGGGTCAAGTATCATGCCCCAAAAGAAAAATCCCGATGTTCCCGAATTGATTCGTGGCAAAGCAGGGCGCGTAATCGGGCATCTTCAGGGAATGTTGGTGTTAATGAAAGGTTTACCTCTAGCCTATAACAAGGATCTCCAGGAAGATAAAGAAGCTCTCTTTGATGCGGTTAAAACTGTCAAAGTCTCCTTAGAAGCCATGACCATTTTGTTAGAAGAAGGCATTGTTTTCCGTCAAGAACGCCTAGCTGAGGCCGTTTCCGAAGATTTCTCTAACGCGACAGATGTGGCAGATTACCTGGCCGCTAAAGGCGTTCCCTTCCGAGAAGCCTATAATCTAGTCGGTAAAGTGGTGAAAAGTAGTTTAGCCATCGGTAAATTACTCAAGGATTTAACCTTAGAAGAATGGAAAGCCCTCCATCCTGCTTTTGAAGCCGATATCTACGACGCGATCGCGCCCAAACAAGTTGTCGCAGCCCGCAATAGTTACGGCGGCACAGGCTTCGAGCAAGTACAGCAAGCATTGCAATTAGCCAAAGCTGAAATAAACTTGGAATAATTTAACGTTAAGAATGGTCTTAATTTTTCATTATCCAAAATTACCTGGGGCTAATCAGGCGATCGCTGTCTAACAAAAAGACGGTAAAAGATTGATCCTTATTGGTAATAATCATGACGTGACTGGCGATATGGAGGGTATCGCTCTGTCGGTAGGAATCGGGCAACACCCGCACCTGGGATAAAGGAACATCAAATAAACTCGGTGTTTCATTGACTAAAATGCCAAAGGATTCATTTGCGCTATTTTTCGCCAAAATGAGAAATTGTTTGGATTGGGAAACCTGGGGTTGTTTGACCTTAAATAACTGTTGATAGAGATCAACTACGGTTACGGAACGATCTTGAAGATGGATAATGCCTGATGCCGTCGTACCACTGCCATGAATCGGGGTGTAGCTTAAAATTCTTTCCACAATAGGGACAGCTAGAGCTAGATTGAGCTTACCGACAGAAAATACTAAAAATTTCTCAGTCTGATTGAGATTGGCTTGCTCAGGCAGACTACCAAGATTATTGGGATCAAGAACAGAAAAAGGGGCAGGTTGATTCATAGGAAGTTACTAAACTTGAGCAGGTTCGGGACTGAGTAATTTCTTGATATCCATCAGGAACTGTTGTTCGATATAGGGCTTGGTAAAGTAAGCACTCGCGCCCAGGTGCATCGCTAATTGACGATGTTTCTCACTACCCCGTGACGTGAGCATGGCCACGGGAATTTTCATCATGTCGGGATTGCGACGACGTTGACCTAAGAATTCAAACCCATTGAGGTTAGGCATTTCTACGTCACAAATAACAAGTTGAATGCCCGTGGCTTGATTGAGGGTTTCGAGTGCGTCTTGTCCGTCTTTGGCTTGCAGAACGCGATATCCATTTTTTTCGAGGCTCAACGCTAACGTACGCCGTAAGGCGGCTGAATCGTCCACCACCAGAATAGTCGGCGGTTGCAGGGTATCCAGATAGCCCGTATCGGCTTCTTCTCCTTGGCCCATTGCCAGCCCTGCCATGAGAGCTTCGCCTTTTTCCCAATACCATTCCAGCAACATTCCACCATTGATCACAGGAATCAGGGTTCCATCGCCGAGAATCGTACAACCATACAAATAATCGGGGAACGCGATCGCGGCTCCAAAGGGTTTAATAACTAGCTCTTGTTCTGTGACTAACCGTGTAACTTCTAGAGCATAGTAGTGATTTCCACGCCGTAACAAAATCAGGGGTAAACTCCAATCTTCAGGATGGGGCACAGTGGTTAACGCCTTACTATTAACCCGTTCTGTGAGCGTCATGTTATAGGGCAACAGTTGATTAAGCGGATAAATGGGAACCATCTGTTGTTGCCAGATCAAGAATCGTTGACCCCCAGAGGTTTTCACCTGTTCGGCTGTTGGGACTAATAATTCCGCCACACTATCAGAGGGTAGGGCAATAACGGTATTTGTCCGTTGACTATCCTGGCTTACCAGACAAACTAACAGTTTCGCGATCGTTAAGGTTAAGGGTAAACGGAGAATAAACGTGGTTCCCTTACCTGGGCGAGAAGCAACAGAAACATTCCCTTTGAGTGATTGAATTTGTTGCCGTACCACATCCAAGCCCACGCCACGACCTGAGAGTTCACTGACCTTATCAGCTGTTGAAAAACCAGGTTCAAAAATCAAATTATAAATTTGCTCAGGAACCATCCGTTGAGCCTGTTCTTGGGTAATTAATCCCGATTGAACTGCTTGATGACTGATTTTTTCTAACTTTAAGCCGCCGCCATCGTCTTGAATTTCAATAATGGTTTGGTTTCCTTGGTGGTAAGCATGAATTTCAATCGTTCCGGTTTCGGGTTTCCCTTGACTCAGGCGGGTTTCTCGTGACTCGATACCATGATCAAAAGCATTCCGCAGTAAATGAAGTAGGGGATCGTAGAGTTTTTCGAGGGCTAATTTATCAACTAACACCGCCGTTCCCTGTAACTTCAGTTGAACAGGTTTATGGTATTTGGTGGATAGATCTCGTAACACACGGGGGAATCGGTTTAAAACTTCTCCTAGCGGCAACATTCTTGCCCACATCAATTCATCCCTTAAGGAAAACAGCATTTGGCGTTGTTCTTCTAAGCCCTGGTCGGTGGCTCTGGCAAACAGCACAATATCATCCACTGCTTCTTCTAACTGCATCATTTCTTCGAGGATGTCCTGCAACTGACTGGATAAGGCTCCGTAGGAATCCATTTCCAGCGCATCAAAGGCATTAGAAATCCAAGCGGCCTGTTCTCGACGTTCGGGCATGATCACCAGTTGATCGGCCAGTTCTCGCAGTTTACTGGTCATACCTTGGAAACGGCTAAAACGAGAGAGTAGGGAACGAACAGACCCTTGTAATTGCTCATTTTGTAGCGATAAGCTATTACGATTGATGGCTAATTCACTAACCCAGTTATTCATCCGTTCTAAACGGTAGAAATCAACCCGAATGGAGAGGTTTGCAGGAACCCCACTGGTGGCTTTGGCGGCGGGGGCAATCGGTTCTACTTTTTCGAGTTTTTCGGGTTTGGGCAGATTTTCAACTGTTTCTGTGACGGGCGGGGTAAGGGTTTGTTGACCGTTGGCGATCGCGGGTGTTCCCCCATTAGAAATCGGCTGAGCCTCAACAGTCGGTAATTGGGCAAAGGCCTGTTCAACGGATTGCACCATATCCGCTAGGGCCGCTTCATCAATACTAGGTACGGCTTCAATCTCTGCTAAAACGTTATCATCAAGGACGGCAGAATCGGGAATTAAACCGCCAAAAACTTGGTCTAGGGAGGGGCTAACGGGAGTTTCTTCAAGGGTTTCTGGGACTTCTGCGGCAATTTCAGTTTCAGCCACACTGGGCAATTCGGTTAATTCGGGGAAAGCAAAATCGGTTAATTCTAAACCTGCGCCAAAGACATCATCCAAAGAAGCGGCAATGGGTTCTGCACTTTCCGTAATAGTTAACTCAGGGGTTACGGATTCCACTTCAGGGGCAATTTCTTCCTCGTCCTCATCTCCACCAAACAGATCGCTCAAGGAGAATTTCGGCTGCTCATCGACTTCAATGGCAATTTTTTCTTCCTCTACTGTCAGCGCAATCAAGGATTCTGAAGGGGTTCCGCCTTGGACGCGATCGCCGTTTCTCAGGACTTGATCACAGCCATTTTGCCAATCACTCAAGGCTAATTGGGCAATTAAGGAAGCTTGATCGGGATTGAGTTCTAGGGCACGTTGAGCCGTGGTGGTAATGGCTTTAAAGCCTGATAGATTAAGCAGTTCCGATAAACCCAAAAATACTTCTGTTTGGGCTGCGAGGGTTTCTTGAATTTGGATCGGGTTATTGCTGGCGATCGCGGCGGCCAGTTGTTGCAGCCCTTGGGTGATATCCACTTCAAAGATGGAAGAAACGATATCGACTCCTAAATCGGCCGAACTAGGTAAATATTGATCCCCTTCGGCAATATGTTCCCCTAACAGACTTTCGAGTAATTCCAAAACGGGTTGGGCTTTAGCTAAAATCGTTTTCCCGTCAAAATAGCCTTCGGAAAGTTGCTGTAATAACGCTTCTTTTAAGCAATCGTAGCCTTGGAGTAATAAACTTTCGATATCTTCCGTAATAGCGACGGATTCATTGTAAAACGCTTTGAAAATATCCTCTAAACGATGGGAGAGGGTTTTAATCGTCATTAAGCCCACACTGGCCGAACCCCCTTTAAGGGAATGGGCCGCCCGCATAATTTCATGGACTTTGGCAGAACTGCGCTCTGTTCTCAGGGTTAATAGGCCCGATTCAATAATTTGCAGTAATTCGGGGGCCTCTTCAATAAAGAATTGATAACTGGGATCACTGGGATCAACCGCTTCATCAGGTTCACTTTCGATTTCTGCCGATGGGGTTGGGGTTGCATTCGCCGCAGAGATGGCTTCAGCCCAATCTAAATTGGTTTGCTCTAAGGGGGGGAAAGCATCCAAACCACCGAAAACATCATTTTCCAAAGTCGGTAGCGGTTCACCGAAACTGAAATCTTCAAAGGCATTCGTTTCTAACGGTTCCAAACTGGGGAAAGGATCGCCTAAATTGCCATTGGTTACGGCTGAGCCTTGAACTAAGGCTAATAAAGCTTCCGAAGGATTCCCCCCTTGAGCGCGATCGCCATTTTGGAGTACCTGTTCACAACTACCCCGCCAATCCTGTAGGGCAAGTTGGGCAATCGATACCGCCTGTTCGGGGTGGTGTTGGAGGGCCTGTTGAACCGTGTCGGTGATGGTTTTAAAGCCTGGTAAGTTTAATAATTCGGCTAATCCTGCAAAAACTTCGGTTTGAGCCTGTAGTGTATCGGTAATTAACCCCGAATCTCCCGAATCCAAGGCCGCCGCTAGCTGTTCTACCCCTTGAGTAATATCCACTTCAAAGATTGAAGCGACAATATCTACCCCTAAATCCGCCGAACTGGGAATATATTGATCTCCTTCGGCTAAGCGATCGCCTAACAAAAATTCAATGGCTTCTAGGATGGGCTGGGCCCGACTCAAAGCCGCTTCCTCATCAAACTGCCCCTCTGTAATCTGCGTCATCAAGGAATCTTTGAGGCAATCATAGGCCTGCAAAAGCAGACTTTCCATATCCTCATCCAGAGGCACGGCTTCGTTATAAAAAGCTTTGAAAATATCCTCTAGCCGATGGGCTAAATCCTTAATCGTCGGCAGTTCAACGCTTGCGGCTCCCCCTTTAATGGAATGAGCAGCCCGCATGATTTCGTGAACTTTGGCCGAAGTGCGATCGGCTCGCAATGTGAGCAGCCCGTTTTCAATAATCTGAAGTAATTCAGGGGCTTCTTCAATAAAGAATTGATAGGCGTGATCGCGGATATCGGGATTCATCATAACGGTAGGGGGAGAGGTTCACGATGGATCAAAAACGATTTAGTTCTTGCTGGAGGACTTGGGCCAATTGGCTTTGTTGGTTGGCGGTTTCAGCGATTTTTTGCACAACGGGCGGCAATTGCAGACTGGCTTGAACGGCCTCTTGCCAACGCTCACGGGATTTTTCTAAGATTTGGCTTTCTTGGTTGAGTTGTTGTTTCCCTTTCGTCAAGGTTTCTGCCACATCACGGGCTTCTGCCTGAATACTAACCACTAAAGCCTCAATAGACGCGGTTGCTTCGGCGGATTGGGCTGCTAGAGCACGGACTTCTTCAGCAATGACGGCGAAACCTCTCCCCCCTTCTCCTGCCCGTGCCGCTTCAATGGAGGCTTTTAACGCCAAGAGGTGGGTTTGAGCCGCAAACTGACGGATCAAGGTTACTACTTGGGCAATTTGTTTGGTGGAGTTATCCAGCCGTTCAATTTGACCTGTGGTGGCATTGACCGTTTCCCGAATGGCTTTCATGCCATCTAATTGCTCAGTTAGGTTTTTTTCACTTTCAGCGAGTGCCTGTTGAGTGGTCTCGGCAATGGAAACCGCGATCGCGGCCTGATTATTGAGACGTTCGTTTTGCGTCAACAGAATATTGAGACTGGATAAATTAGAGAGGGAAGCAGAGGGGGAACTCAGGGGAAGATTCATACAAGTTAAACGAAAGAACAGTGGATAACGTTATTCGACTTTGAACTGACGGACACTATCTTGCAAGGATTGGGCAACAGCCAGCAATTCCTTAAACGCATTGGACACCTGCACCGCTTCGGAAGAGGTTTTATCGGAAATGGTTGCAACCTGGGCCATGGTTTGGGTAACGGATTGGCTAGTTTGGGATTGTTCTACCGCCGCCGCCGCGATCGCGCCAACCAGTTCACTAATTTGGGCACTGGCCGCCGTAATCTGGTTCAAACTCTTACGGGTTTCATCCACGAGTTTCGTCCCGGTGACAACCTGCTCCGTCCCTGCTTCCATCGCTGCGACTACCTCGTTGGTTTCCGCTTGGATACTGGCAACCAGATCGGCAATTTCCGCCGTTGCTTCGGCAGACTGACGCGCCAAGGAACGAACCTCATCCGCAACCACCGCAAAGCCTCGACCTTCTTCCCCTGCGTGGGCAGCCTCAATCGCGGCATTTAACGCCAGTAGATTGGTTTGGTCAGCGAAACTTCCGATCAGGTTCACCACCTTAGAAATCTTTTGGGACGATTCCCCTAAGCGTTTTACCTTTTTCGCCGTTGCCGCTACCGTTTCCCGAATGGCCAGAATCCCATCTACCGTGCGGTTCATGGCATCTTCCCCCATGTCTACGGTTTGGGTTGCCTGTTGTACCGCCGTTTCTGCCAACTCTGCGTTAGCGGCTACTGCCTGAATGGATTGGGTCATGGATTGCAGTCGTTCTAGAGCTTGGGCAATGTCATCCGCTTGACGTTCGGCTTCCTGGGATAGGGTACGAACGGCAGTTTCGTTGATATTGGTGGTAGAGGCAAATTGAGTTGTCGCTTTTTGTACCTCGGTTACGATTCGTCGGAGGTTTTCAATCGTGGCATTGTAGGAGTCGGCGATCGTGCCAATTTCGTCCTCAGTTACATGGGCGCGAATGGTTAAGTCACCTCGGCTTACGGGGTCTACCTCCATCAGCAGTTCAAATGCCCGTTTTTGCAGTTTTTCTTTTTCTTGCCGTTGCTCAATTTCTCCTAACCGTTGTTGTTCAATCAACGCTGCCCGTTCTAACGCTAAGCCAACTTGGGTAGCCAATTGTCCGAAAAAGTCGATTTCACCCTGTTCCCAATCACGGGGAGCAGAACATTGGTGAGCAATTAATAATCCCAATAATTCGTCATTTCGGATAATGGGAGCGACGAGGTTAGCCTTGACAGCAAAGGGCTTTAACTGCCCTAAATGGCAGGGAGTTAATCCGGCTTCTTCAATATTAGACGTGGCTTGAATGCGACCTTGACGGTATTTATCCACATAGTTTTGGGCAAAACAGGGATCATTAATTTGTGCCCCTAACGCAATGGGGAAACCTTCGGCAACGGATTCAGCAATAATGGTTCCTGCCCAGTTTTCATCAAACCGATAGACTAGCACCCGATCTGCTTTTAAACCGCGACGGATTTCGTTAACGGCCACATCAAAAACCCCTTCTGTGTTCAATTCAGCCGAAATTTTAAGGGTAATTTCCTTGAGAATTTGAGCTAATTTAGCGGCATCTCGACGTTCCTGCAACAAGCTAACTCGCTCTAATAAAGTCTGGAGTTGTTCAGCTAATTGTTGTAAAAATTGCCGTTCTTGATCTTGCCAGCGATGGCTTTGATCACAATGGTGGGCAGTTAGTAGCCCGATCAGTTCGTTTTGACGCAGAAGAGGAACACTGAGACTGGCTCTGACTTGATAGTGGAACAGCCATTGATAATGAACCGATCCTAAATTCGCGCTGGAAACATCATTAATGACACTAATTTGCTGGGAAGCATCGCGATTAAACAACGGATGGGGCTGATTATCAGTAAGAATACTAGGATAGCCCGTACTTAACGCTTCATGAACAATGATATTTCCCTGATGGGAAGCACGGTGATAAAACACTAATCGGTCTAGACCTAAAAGATTTTTAGCTTGCTCTAGGGCTCGCTGAATAATACCAGATAGAGCCGTTTGTTCAGGAATATTACCGCTGGCAATTTCTGTTAATAGTTGGGATTGTTGCAACGACAGGGCTTTTTCTTGGCGGAGGACTTGCACTTGTTGACTCAAGGCAGCGATCGCGGCTTCGGCCCTGGCGACTTCATCATTACCTTCATAGGGCAGAGGCAAGTCTAAATTTTCTTGGCTGACCGCGTTGATCTGTTGGCCAAGACGACGTAAATTTCCACTCGATTGACCCGCGATCACGTAGGCAATGGCTCCCACAATCCCAGCAGTAGCAATAATCCCTAACCATAGGTTCTGTTGTAATTGGCCTTTAACCTTGGTTGAAATCTCCGTGACTTTCTCTGAAGCGGTCTGATCGAGGGTAGACGCAATCTGACTGTAGTTAATGCCTCCTAGTACCGCAACGGGGATAACGCTGGCTAAGAGGGCTAATAAAACCGCCTTGGGACGAATACCGAAGCCACCGCCTCTCGTTGCTGGTGCATCTATTGATAGGGAAGATGGGGGATTATAAGCAATGGGTTTAGGCGCAGCCGGTTTGGGAGTCGCGATCGCGGGGGAAAAGGTCGGGATCGATAATTCAGGCGGACTGGGCGGTTCAGTGACAGCCTCGATTGATGGCGGGGTAAAGGTGGGAAGTTGTAAGGGTTCGGGTTGAGGCGGTTCGGCTTTAATTACTTCTTCAACAACCGCGATCGCTTCCGGCTCAGCGGGGGTTGCCATCACAGCAGTCATCGTTTCTTCTGCTTGAGGTTGGGCTTCAGGAACAAAAGACGGGACGGCTAATTCAGGAAGGCTTTCTAAGGTAGAATCTTGAGTCTGGAGGATTTCTGAGGCGAGATCGGAAATAGAAAGGTTCTCTGGTTTGTCTTCTACGGGCGATGGCTCTGAGAAAAAGAGGGCATCTCCAAACAAGGCTTCTTGACTATCCTCGTTGCTGTCTGTATCAAACAGAGAAGCAGGTTTAGAATCAGTCGCATCAGCCCCGTTTTCCGTTGAACTCAGATCGTCGAGGGAAAAAGATGGCAGGTCTATAAATTCGCCAAAGGCTTCAGGAGGTATGGGTTTTTCATCCCAATCTAAAGGAGGGTTTTGGTTAGGATCGGGCATATCCGATTTCGCAGAAGTCTGAGTCATGAAAGATAACCTCGCAATGAAGTCCAGTCTGGATTAGGTAAATTGAGGAAGTTAAGACTATAAAAAAGTTTTTTACCAAAAATGGTTGATAAATACGCTTTTAAACGTATTGATTATTGATTTCTAAGCTTGGCGATAATCGATTGACCATCAAGGGCCAAAACGACATCATTATTGGGTTTGACCCAAATTCCCCGTAAAAAGGAAATTAATTTAGCACTGATGCTGGCCGTTGGTGGCGAATGGAGTTCATCGGGATTACACCATTCAATGTCCTCTACTCGACTGACTACCAAACCCAGCATTTGGTTGCGGTCTTGATTCATAATTCCCCGTTTTCGTTGATTTTGCTCAAAGCTAATATCCCCATTGAGAATAATGGCCCGATAATGTGATCGCGCAACGGACTGCTGATGCCAAGGAGTGAGGCCGACCAAATAACCGAGATCGACCATCCACAAAATTTCCCCCCGCCAGTTGTACACGCCTAGAACCCAAGGGGGCAAATGGGGAATGGGTATAATTTGTCCCAAGCCGATGGTTAACACCTCCGAGAGTTGGGCAACAGGTAACATCGCGGCGGTATCCGGTTCTAGGTGAAACCGTAGGAACTGCTGTTGAGAGCGACGATCAGGTTTACGGGTTGATAGGGAATCGGAAGCAGATAGAAACTCAGAAACCACAGTGGCAACTCCTAACGGACGACTTTGAAGCAGGGGAAAACTTCGATAATGGAAGAAACATTAATTCCTTAATCGCTTGATGGCGATATCTATAGAATAAGTTCCCAATTTGCTAATTTTTTAAAAATTGTTTAACAGTAGTATTAAAAATTTCTTGATCAATCGGCTTGGTAATATAGGCATCGGCTCCTTGGCGTTTGCCCCAAAACCTATCCATATCGGTGTCCTTGGTTGAACAAATAATGACGGGGATAGCTTTGGTTTTTTCCGTTCCTTTAATTTCTCGACAGATTTCAAAGCCACTTCTTCCAGGTAGGACGACATCAAGAATGACAAGATCAGGCGTTTGCTGAGTCAGCTTTTCTAATCCTTCTTCCCCACTGGTCGCAACGGTAACGGCGATCCCTAATTTTTGGCAAAAATCGCTAATAATGGTTCGTTCTGTAATGGAGTCTTCAATTAAAAGGACAGTCCCCATAAATATACCTACCTCTCCAGGTCAATAAATTTAAAAAATCATTAAGGTTAATTACTCGATGCACAGGAAATCTCTCGATTCCTAAACAGGCTCATTTTGTCCGATATATTTGCGGATGGTGCTGAGTACCTGTTCGGGGTTAACGGGTTTCCCTAAAAAGTCCGTTGAACCGACCATTTTGGCCCTAACCCGATCCACGATGCCATCATTGCCCGTCAAGATAACGATGGGAGTATGCCGAAAAATTGTGAGTCGTCGCAGTTGACCACAAATTTCGTACCCGTTGGCATTGGGCATGACTAAATCTAAAAAGATCAGTTCAGGCTTACGGGCCAATAAAATCGCGATCGCGCGCAGGGGATCATTAATGCCAATAAATTGATAATTCGCCGCCGTCAAAATTTTCTCCAACGTCTGGCACATGAGTGGACTGTCATCAATACAGGCAATTAACGGCCCTGTGGGCACATTGGGAGCCGCCACCACCCCTGCTGCGGGAGGCGTAATCGGGGGAGCCAAATCGGGAATGCGGATCAATTCCACTAACCCCAATTGTAAGTAGGGCAACAGGGAAGTGGTCACACTTAATACATCCCGTTTCATGCGAACCCCCAAATCCCGCAAGGTTTGATGGCCGTCTAATAACTGTTTCAACGTTTGAAAGACCTGGGGAGAGGTTCTCTGTTGCAATTGATCGTGTTGTCGAATAACAGGAGCCGTATTGGGGGAGCGATCCGCTATTTTGGCCGCTTGCCAATTTTGCCAAAGTTGTTGGGATTCTGCAATGACCTGATCCGCATCAATCAGGACGAGGCGAGTAGACAACAAATTATCCTGCCGCAAATCACAGGAAACTTCCATACTTTGGGTAATATCAAACAGCACTTCCGTAATGGTTGCGCGAATCAAACGGGCTGCTTGTTCTCTGGTGACCTTTTGTTGTTCCACCCAAAGACACAACAATTGATATTCCCAACACAGTTGGAGATCGTGGGGATCTAGGCTCGCTAAATCCAATTGAATGCAGGAAAGATTAGCGGCAATCTGAGGTAAGTACAGCGCAATTTGCCGTCTCCAACGCCTAACAGCATGAACTCCCCCTGTGGCGTACATAATCCGCCCTAAATAGAGGTAGAAAACCCATTGTTCTCCCGTTGGACTGGTTAACAACAGTTGCCCACTAAAGCGAGGTTGTTTGAGTCCCTCGAAAAAGCTGGTCTGTCGAGAAGCGGTGAATTCATGGATGGGAATAGAATGAGACGAAGGAAATTGAGCAGTCATCATTTAAGCGGTAATTCTAGTCACGCGACAAAACTCAGAGGCTACAGTTATAGTTTGCCCTGAAAAAAAACAAAACTAACAGACATTGCAAAGAAACTCAATACAATAACCCCAGATTGCGTTAAGAACTCTTAAGATAGCTGTTGATGGAAAAATTAGGCGAGTTGGGTATCCTAAGTTTATACTTTATGGGCTTCATTCCTTTCCGTTTGTTATCCATTCTCGATATCATGAGCCGAGTGATCCACACTTTTATTGCGATCGCGATCACAATAAACCCAAATCACTCCTTTTAAAATCAAACTATTCATCGGTTAATTCTGATAGCGGAATGAACCTTACCCTTTGGGTATCATAATGAATGTAGAGTTTTTGCTCCTGTTCTAGGCAGAGGAAAATACCACCGCGCCTATCGGTATTTAATCCATTGGTTTGGGAGTCCTTAGAGAAAATCATGGCATTATCACCTGAGTTATTTACCCCAGTAGCCCGCTATTTAGAAGAACATGCAGAAGCCCAGAGAATTCAAAAACTGACGTTTTGTCTCTGTAAAAAATACTGGGAAAATGACCCCAATGTTATCAACAGTATTTCCCTAGAGCAGTTATTGTTTGAATTGGTGCAGGCTAAACCCACCATTGAGCAATTAACCTTTTCCATGTACAAACTGGTCAAGACCTTGAATCGACCCAAGGTTTATGCGGCAGTTGCCAAGTTGATTTTGGATCAATTAGGGCCGGTTTATCAGCAGTTATCAAAAGATAATCCGAAAAAGCAGGACAGCGAAGAAGAGGTAACGGTTTTAGGAAAATCTTTCAGTAAAAAAGAAACCCAAATTGTTGATCAAGATTTTCTAGCGGAACAAATTGCCCACAAACTGACCAATCATTCAGAATCCGCCCGCATGATCAAGCTACTTTACGCGGCCTGTAAGGATTCCTGGGAAAATGATTCGACAGTGATTACTAAATATGGGGTTAAAAATTTAATTGTCGAACTCCGTAATATGTACCCCACACGAGGCGAGATTCAATCGGTTTTTAATCAATTAGTGGCCAATATTAATAAACAAACCCTTTATCTCGCGATCGCGAACTTGATCCTGTCGCAAATGGATTGTTTATACGATGCCTTTGATGCCGAAGAACCCCTAGAAGATGATGATCAAAAGAGCCAAATTCTCAAAACGCAAATCTTACAAACTGATAGGCCGTTGGCCCTGGTCAATGCCAATCGTCAGCGAGATATCCAAACCTCTATTATTGACGTTAATGCCGAACCCGTTGCGACTGTTTTAAAATCTGCCCCCAATCTCAATACACCGGCACCTGCGCCTGGGGTAACAGTCAAAACCTATAATCTCTTTGAACTGCGCTTAGAGATGATGCAATACACCAACCCACTACGGGCTAAGATCTTGTTATTTTCAATTCTGTTCCATAGTTGGGATAAACAGGGAAAGGATTGGGATATGCTCAGGGGCTACGGCTTAGGAGATTTAATTGAGCAGGTAATCTTAAGTGGCAAAACCATGACCGAGATCGAAAGCCAACTCTACACCCAAGCCAAAACCTTCTCCGATACCGAATCCTACTTACAAACGGCGGGTACGGTTGTACAAGCCCTTAAATCTGCCTTTTAACGCCCTTTTTTTTATGAACGCAAAAGAATTAATTCAACGCTATAGTGCTGGGGAAAAACTATTTATTGGTCTAAAGCTACCTGAAATTAATTTAGCCGGGGCAGATTTGATAGGAATTGTCTTGACCGAAGCGGATTTGCATAATGCCAACTTACTATTTACCTATTTAAATCGGGCAAATTTATGTCAGGCCAATTTAGTCGGAGCCAATTTAGGCGGAGCTAGTTTAAATCAGGCGGATTTAAGTGGGGCCGATCTACGAGGAGCGAACTTACACGGAGCCTTACTGCAAGGGGCGGTGTTAAAAGATAGCGATATTACGCTGGCCATGTTGTTAGATGCCAATTTAATTGGGGCGGATTTACGAGGATCGGATTTAAGCGGTGCAACCCTGACCGGAGCCTGTCTGCGGGGAGCCAATATGCGTCAGGAGAAAAAGAGTTACTACACCAACCTGCAAGCGGCTGACTTTGTGCGGGCAGACCTCCAGGGAGCCAATATGAAGGGTGTTGATCTGAGCCGTGCTAATTTAAGTGGGGCCAATCTTAAAGAAGCCAATCTACGGGATGCCGATCTCAGAAAAGTCGATCTCACCAACGCCAATCTGCAAGGAGCCTTATTAACCGATGCTAATTTAACAGGGGCGCGCTTAGTCGGAGCCAATTTAACCAATGCCAATTTGGTCAGAACCCAATGCCCTCAGGTGGAAATGATGGGCGCAAATTTTCAGGGGGCAATTATGACCCATGTGAATTTAAACCAAGCCAATTTAACCCAGGCAACCTTAACCGCTACTCGAATGAATCATGCGGATCTGAGTCGAGCCAATTTATCGGGGGCAAATTTAACGGATGCCGAATTGATTGAAGCCTTCTTAGCCAGGGCTAACTTAATGGGGGCTAACTTTACCAATGCCAATTTGAGTCGTGCTGATGTGATGAGTGCCAATATGGCTGGGGTTAATTTCCGAGGAGCTACCATGCCTGATGGTCGGGTTCATAACTAAATCGTTGCAGCAGGGATAAAAGTGATGAGTCAGCCAACCATTTTTCATTTAGCGATTCCCATCGGTGATATTCATCAAGCTAAGATTTTTTACTGCGATCGCTTGGGGTGTGAGGCAGGACGCGAAACGGATAAGGCTTTGATTCTCAACTTTTATGGTCATCAAGTCGTTGCCCATATTACCGATGAACCGTTAACTAAACAAAAAGGCATTTATCCCCGTCATTTTGGCTTAATTTTTCTGGAAGAAGACCATTGGCAAAAACTAGCAGAACGAGTTGAATCTCACAAGATACCTTTTCTTATTCCTCCCAAGTGGCGTTTTGTGGGAGAACTCACAGAACATGGAACCTTTTTTCTGGAAGATCCCTTTTTTAACTATTTAGAGTTCAAGTTTTATCGTCATTACGAAGCGATTTTTGGGACGAAAGCCTTTGCTGCTATCGGCGATCGCTAAAATTAGTTTTCGCTGAAATTACTCACCAATTTTCAAATATTGATTTCTGGTTAATGGCTTTTATTTAGGTGGAAAAGAACATTCAACGGTAATTTTTAGGTTACTTTCGGCTGTTCCTTCGGTGACATAGGGAATACCTGCTTTGCCACCAATTTTAATGCCAAATTCTAGGGTAACTTTACTGATATTGGCATTAGCAATGTCTTGGAACGCATTCAGGGTATTACTGGTATAGGCTTTGATAGTGTTTTCAATCGTTTTGAAACGTTGTTGAGGAGACAAAGAAATCTCTTGATTTAAAATATCTTTTAATCCTTTATCAACTTTGCCTAAATCTCCTCTCGTTAATTCTCTGGTTACTTCCTTGGCAGGAGTAGGATTCGCTTCTAGTTCAATATTTTCATTGACTTCCACATAAAGAACTGTTCCGTCTTCTAATTCAACAGGGGCTAATTTCGCCATGAGCTTGTAAATTTTTAGTAAAAGCTGTAAATTTCAATAAAATTATAAAATTGATTGCTTAGAGTTGTCTATGGCTAGAGATGCGTTAGTAGTGGGGATCAATTGCTATCAATGTCAAAGTTTACCCAATCTGACGGCTCCCGCCATAGATGCAGAAGCGATCGCGGCTTTGTTGGAACAGTATGGGGACTTTAGGGTAAAGCGATTACCTGAAGCGATTGAGCCGAAGACGAAGACTCCCTATGTGGGGGAAAAAAGCAACGTTTCCTTAAAACAGTTAAAGGAAGCATTGATAAAACTGTTTGAACCAGAAGGACGTAGCATTCCCGATACGGCACTATTTTATTTTTCAGGTCATGGTTTGCGAGAAGGTCAGGACGGTTATTTAGCAACGAGTAATTGTCAGCCTGATGAGGCAATTTATGGTTTATCGATGGATTGGTTACGGAAATTATTAGAAAGAAGCCCAATTAAACAGCAAATTATTTGGTTAGATTGTTGCCATAGCGGGACATTGTTTAATTTTAATGAAGCGAATCCAGGTG
>CAYZWO010000058.1:15130-24387 GCA_964482215.1 uncultured bacterium | reverse complement strand
TTTAAGATTTTCTTTACACTGCTGTATTTTGGACTTAACGGGAAAAGTTAGGTTCCTACGACCGAAACAAGGGTATCCAAGCCTTACAGATGGTGAGTGCATGGTCAGTGGAGCAAGGGCTAGTGTTAGGAAAATGTACTGTCGATAAAAAATCGAATGAAATTACGGCAATTCCTGTTTTATTGGAGCAATTAGATTTGAAAGAGTCAATTATCACGATTGATGCTATGGGAACTCAAAAAAGCATTGCTCAACAGATAATTAAGCAAGACGCAGATTATATTCTCTCCCTCAAAGCCAATCATCCTTCTTTGGCTCAAGTGGCAAAAGATTGGTTTGATTCCTATCAATCAGGAAACCTTAATAGCCACGAAGTGATTGTTACTCCGATACAAGTTGAGGCGGGGCATCACCGCACCGAGAAACGACAATTTTGGCAAGTTCCTGCTGCCTTGGTTTTTCCCGTGCCTCTTTTGAAGCAATGGGCTGGTCTTCAGACTTTGGTGATTGAGCAAAGTCATCGTCAGCTTTGGAACCAGCAGACTCAAGGGTTACGCTTTTTTCTTTCTTCACTCCCTCCTGATTTTACTGACTTTCCCGCTTGTATTCGTGCCCATTGGCAAATCGAAAATTCTTTACACTGGTGCTTGGATGTGGTTTTTGCCGAAGATGCTTCTCGCATCCGCAACGGGCATTCCCCTCACAACCTCAGCGTTTTACGCCGACTTGCCCTTAACTTTCTTCGTCAGTATCCATCCAAAGATAGCCTGAAAATGAAACGTTACAAGGCTGCTCTCAATAACGATTTTCTTCTTTCCCTTCTTCAACATTCTTCCTTTTTTTAAGATTTTAATTTCATGCGATTACCCTGATATTAATCCTAGATGTAGATATTTTAGATACTCATAACTTCTGACTTCTGGAAATAAGTCTCTATAAAATTCGCAATATTCATCGATAAATTTCACCGTCGCTTCGGCTTGTCGTGGCTTCACCATATACCACCTCTGGCTTTCAGCCTTTTTTCTCTATTCTATCTCTCCCTCTCTGATAGATCAGCGATACTTAATAATTCCGAATAGCACCAATATGGTTTTCTAGTCAATTGAAAAAAACAAGGTTTGTCGGACTAGTCGAGGAACTCATTGCCTTCAAGTGTTGTTGAATTGCTCAATACAGCTAGCCTCACCAATTTTCTTCTCAGCAGCTCGATGTTACTTGCTCGGTGGCACTAAATCTGTTGAAATTTCACTAAAACGCTAGGTACTATTTGAATAGGCAAAATATCTAGGAGATCTAAGGTTGCGCAGTAGCGTAAGTCTTCGTCACAATTCAAGCGTAATAAGCGTTGACCATGACTAGCTTTGTGGAAAAGATCTAATAAATTATCTTGCCATTGTTGATAGAGTGCGATCGCGGCAATCACTTCATCATTTCCAATAGTCACTTTGCCGCTTTGTAATAGAAGATCCGCGATCGCGCCTGCACAGACTGTATCTTCTAGGGAATAGCCGCCTTCCCAACCTGAGCCAAGTAGCCATACCGTTTCAGGTTGTTGATCTAAGAGATACTGAACGGCTGAACGGCGATTAATCATGGCTGCTGTGATCACTGATTTAGCCAAAGCAACTCGTTGTAAGGCTCTCGTGCCGTTGGTCGTCGTTAAAAATAATCGCTTATTGGCCATTAGTTCAGGAGTACAGTCCAACGGTGAATTCCCTAGATCACACCCTTCTACTTTGGCCCCGCCCCGTTCTCCTGCTCTTAGCCGTTTTTCATTCGGCCATTGGTCACTCACCTGCATTAATTCATCTAACGAACTAAAGGTTTGGACGGCCTCCGCACCAACTTTTAAAGCCGTCGCGATCGTACTGGTTGCTCGCAAAACATCAATAACCACTGCACAGTCAGGAAGCGCATTCGGTGGGGTTAGCTCAGGAGTATGGTAGATGAATAGTTCCACGAGAATTAAGGTATTAAGTTAAAGAAGTATCAATCGATTCTCTATCTTATCGGGCAATGGAATATTCGTAACAAATAAATTTAAAGTTTCAAAACGATAGAATGCTTGCAGTGACAGTTTTTACGGTCAAGTATTTATAAATAGTTATCTTTCCTGCTCAAGACAGGATACTTTTTTTCAGAAATAGATTGATATAAGGTTTCCTTTTTTGATCAAAATTCAGTACGGCTAAGATGACAGCTACTCAAGACAATTATCGATTCAAATCAAATATAACAAAGCAAATTAGAAGACTTAATGCGGAAAACGAACCCAAACGTAATACAATAAACGAACTATTTTAGATTTTCTTAACAATTGTTGAATTGGATACATTTTTGTATATTTTTTGCCCTGTTAAGGAACTTCCTGTTCAGTAATTAGGATCTCTCTGTAAGTTAAGTGTATGCTATTGCATAAGTTTGGTGTGAGGAGTTGATGAATGAATTTGCGTCATAATGCCCTTGAGGTTCTAAAAGAAACCAGTCGGACATTTTACATCCCCATCAGTATTCTCCCGTCGGGATTACTGGAGGCAGTGGCTTCGGCTTATCTGTGCATGCGAGCCATTGATGAGGTCGAAGATCATCCCGAATTAGATAGCGTCACAAAAGCCAAAATTCTACGTCGAATTAGTTTGAATTTACAAGCCGCAACCGAGAATTCGACAATTGAAGATTTTTCTCATGAATTATCCCTGTATCGTAATGTCTTGCCCGATGTAACCTTACGAATTGGAGAATGGGCCATGTTGTCTCCTGCCTCGATCGCACCCCGTATTTGGGATGCCACCGCCGCAATGTCTGATCGCATGGCCTATTGGTCAGAGAGCAATTGGAAAATTGAAACCGAAGCTGATTTAGACCAATACACCTTTAGCGTCGCAGGAGCCGTCGGTTTACTGTTGTCTGACCTCTGGGCTTGGTATGATGGTACTCAAACCAATCGGAGTCATGCCATTGGTTTTGGTCGTGGTCTGCAATCCGTCAATATCATTCGCAATTATCGGGAAGATTTAAAACGCGGAGTTAGTTTCTTTCCCGAAGGATGGACGGTGAATGATATGCACCAATACGCCCGCCGCAATTTAAAATTGGCTGACCAATACACTAAATCCCTATCTGCTGGGCCTGCCTTAAATTTCTGCAAAATTCCCCTAACGCTTGCCTATGGAACCTTAGAGGTAATGGCCTTAGGTAAAGAAAAACTCAGCCGTAGCGATGTCTTAGCCCTCGTTAATCAAGCTACTCGTTAATTCAAAAAGATATTCAATTGTTAAAATTTTTAAATTTAGCTAATAGCAGGAAAGATTGCGTAAAAATACAATTTTTCCTGAATATTTTGCTGTTTGCGGCCAACGAAGTCTGTACTAAGATTATTTGGCTTACTATTGAATTCGGCGATCGCATGTCTCTAGGAGATGGCAATAACATGTCATGGCCAGTTAAAAACTTTATCTTAATAATTGAGAATTATTCTTAAAACTAAGTGTTGCCTTTCCTCTAAACTGATAAAGAAAGGTCATTTGTTATCATTCTCCCATGTCTATCGAACCTAAGAATTTACGGTTGCCCAATCGTCGCCAATTTCTTCGATGGGGGCTAGGAGTAGGCGCGGGTCTGGGGGCAGGATTCACGGCTTGGAATGTTTTAGAGCGATCGCGTTCTTCTCAATCCGTTTTACCTGACGAGGTTCAAGATAATTTATTAAAAGATTCAAAAGACTTACAAAATCCCCTCGTTTTTCTGCGTAATTTTGATTACGGAACTTTAAAGCAAGAAAATGGGCGTACCATTCGGGAATTTCGGGTAGAAGCTCGTACTTCTCCTCTGCAACTGAATAAGGCTGTGTCCATGATGACTTGGAATCTCAATGGTCAAGTGCCTGGGCCAACCTTTCGAGCGACTGAAGGTGATCGCATCCGTGTTATTTTTTCCAATCGAGCCGGCCATTCCCATTCCCTCCATTTTCATGGGGTACATCCGGCTGGCATGGATGGGGTTAAACCCGTTCGTAATAATCAAGTTTTTATCTACGAATTTGACGCAGAACCCTATGGCGTTCATCTTTACCATTGCCATGTTTCCCCCGTGACTCGTCATATCAGTAAGGGGCTATACGGTATGTTCATTATCGATCCGCCCCAACCCCGTCCCCTAGCCGATGAAATAGTGATGATTATGGGGGGCTATGACGTTAACGAAGACCGCAGAAATGAGCTATTTGCTTTTAATGGTCTACCGAATTACTACAATGACAATCCCATTGCTATCAAGCAAAATCAGTTAATTCGCCTGTATTTGCTCAATATGATCGAATATGACCCTACAGTCACTTTCCATATTCATGCAAACTTCTTTCAAGTTTATCCAACAGGGATGACTCAAACCCCTTCTCAAAGTACCGATGTGATTACGATGGGGACGGCAGAAAGACACATTTTAGAGTTCAGTTACCGTGAGCCTGGGATGTATATGTTTCATCCTCATCAAGATTGGATCGCGGAATCAGGCTGTATGGGCATGTTTAAGGTCGTAGAAAACGCTTAAATGGACACAAATATCACATTTCGCCAAAATAACTTAAAATTTCCTTTTTTTATTCTCTTTAAGATCCCTGTTGTCAAGCAATTTCAGAATGGGGAATAACTTGGTGAAGAGGTCAAAATTGTTTACACAAATTTTAATGTAATTTATTCCCAATAAGGATGTAACCTATTACTGGGTATTAAAAATTATTTGCAATAATATCGAAGCTAATGATTGAAGAGAAGCGTTATATCTAATCTTCTTATCAAGCGAATCCTCACTAAACTATGAAAAAATCTAAACGTAACATCTTTTTGGCATTAATTGCTACAATTTCTCTTCTCAGTGCTTGTAATAGCAATCAAGGTTCTAACTCTACAACAATGGCCAATAGCGCGGCTAACTCCTCAACAATGGCCAGTAGCTCTACTAACGCTTCGGCACTCTCTGATACGATGTCCCATGGCCACACGATGGGAAAAAAAATCAACATTAACAATGCCATTCTGTCAGAATTAGATAAATTGGAAGCCAAACTGGGTGTACCAGCCTTATCCAATAAAATTCAAGCAAGTCGCCCCTATGGGTCTGTCGAAGAATTGGTATCTAAAAATGTTATTACTCAAGACCAGTTTTCCAAAATACAAGATCTCGTCACCGTTGAAGATATTGTCTTAGAAGGAGAAGCGAAAGATATTGACTATCTGATCAAACTCGGTTTAATGAAGGGGCATTTGATCGTCGCACAAGAACTGTTAGCTCAAGGAAAGCCCGATCAAGCTGAACCCCATATTGGCCATCCCGTTGAAGAAATTTATGCCGATGTCGAAGAGCAATTATCGGAACGCAAAGTCCCTGAGTTCAAAACGACTTTGATCACGCTTCAAGATTTAGTAAAAGCAGGTGGAAAGGATAAAGCCAAAGTCGACGCGGCCTTTACGGATTCCGTTAAAGCGATTGATACCGCGATCGCTGCTTTACCCGCAACAGAATTAAAGTCACCCGCGTTTGTATTGCCCGTCATTAATGGCTTATTAGATACCGCTAACTCTGAATATGGCGCAGCAGTCATCAATGGAAAGGTGTCTGCTCCCATTGAGTATCAGGATTCGCGGGGATTTGTCATCTATGCCGAACAACTTTATAAAGGCATTGCTCCCCAACTACAAAAAGCCGATCCCAAGGCTGATAAATCGATTCAAGCTAATTTCGTTATTTTGAAAACAGTTTGGCCATCGGTTAATCCCCCTGCTACTCCTGTTAAAACGCCAGAACAGGTTGCAAAACTCATTAAAGAAATCGAAGGAACCACTCAAGTAATCGCCAAGAAATAATATGGACTATAGTGTTGCCCTACCGACCTTTATCATTACCCTACGCGAAGGAGTCGAAGCCGCTCTGGTGGTGGGAATTGTGGTTGCCTATCTCAAAAAAGCGGGTCAAAGTCGTCTAAATAAATGGGTTTACGGCGGTATTACCATTGGTCTTATTGCCAGTGCCATGATCGGGGTCTTTTTTAGTTGGCTAATTCAGGATTTATCAACGGTCAATCAAAAATATGCTCCTGTCATCGAACCCTTATTAGAAGCCAGTTTTAGCTTGATGGCTGCGGCTATGCTCAGTTGGATGCTGGTCTGGATGACTAAACAAGCTCGACAAATGCGTGAACAAGTAGAGGGAAACTTAAGGTTAGCGTTAAAACAGGGAATGGGCGGCGGTTGGGCTATTTTTACGCTTATTTTTTTGGCCGTTGTGCGGGAAGGATTTGAGACGGTTTTATTTATTGCCGCTAAATTTCAACAGGGCTTTTTTCCTGCCTTGGGCGCGATCGCAGGGATTGGTGTGGCGGCTGGGATTGGCATTTTGCTGTTTAAATGGGGATTAAAACTCAATATTCGCCTCTTTTTTAAGGTCATGGGGATTTTATTGCTGCTGATTGTCGGCGGATTAATCGTTAAAGCATTGGGAAATCTCGATACAGCCATTCATGCCCTAGCCCAACTGGATCGCCAATCCGAAGCCTTATGTTTTTACTATGAACCCTTTGCCAAACCCCTAGACCGCGATTGTATCTTAGGGCCGATGGTTTGGAATTTTAGTAAGGTCTTACCGGAAGATAAATTTCCAGGCGTGGTCTTAAATGCCCTCTTTGGTTATCCTCAACGGCTTTATGTGGCTCAAGCGTTAGGTTACGGGATTTTCTTGATTACCGTCGGCGGTATTTTCTTCCAGAGCCTATCCGGCCGCGTAATTTTTCCCTTGAAAAAATGGTGGGGAGTACAGAAAACCAATAACTTAAAATCCTAATTTTTCTAATACTGTTCGAGTGGAAACAATATGACGATCCAAGCCTAGTTTTTTGGGTTCTACGCCCAAGGCTAAGGCGACTAATTGGGGTAAATGTAAAACGGGTAGGGCTAAGGGTTTATCTAAGACCTTGGCGATTTCAGGTTGTCGAGAATCCAATTGTAAGTGGCACAGGGGGCAAGGGGTGACAATACAATCAGCTCCTGCGGCGATCGCGTCTTGGATATGTTTACCAGCTAAGCGAAAGGATTCGGTTGTGGCATAACTGGAAACGGGCCAACCACAACACTGGGTTCGTCCGTTGTAATAAATCGGATTAGCTCCAATTGTCCGAAAAACATTCTCCATCGACTCAGGCGCAAAGGGATCGTCAAAGGGAATGCTGGTTTGGGCCCTGAGTAAGTAACAACCGTAAAAAGCAGCGCAATTTAAACCCGACAGCGATCGCGTCACCCGTTTTTGTAAGGCTTCTAACCCGTAATCGCCGACTAATGCCCAAAGGATATGTTTAACTTCCGTTGAGCCTTGATAGGGTGAACAGTTTTCCTTTTGTAAGTACCCATTAACCTGATTTAAATAATCGGGATCATTAGCCTTCGCCTCTTTGAGTCGTTCATCCACATGGCCAATGACCCCTTGGCAGGTACTACAGTGAGTTAATAGGGGTAAATTCAACGATTCAGCCAAAGCAATATTGCGAGCATTGACCGTATCTTCCAATAGCTGAGAATCTTCTTTAAACGTCCCTGAACCGCAACAGGAAGCTTTTTTGAGTTCAATTAATTCAATCCCTAACGCTTGGGCTAAGGCGGCGGTTGATTGGGACAATTCACGGCAAGCTCCTTGGGCAACGCACCCAGGGAAATAAGCGTACTTAAGCGATGTGGTCATGGACAAAGAAAAAAGAACACTATCTCGATTTTGCGCTAAAGCCAGTCAAGATGTGTGAGGAGTCGTATATTTTTTAATGATTTACTAACGGGTTAAGTAACACCTTAGCGAGGTTCGGGTCTCATGGGTTTATTGGGAGAAAGGGGACTGACTTCACAGACATAGGGAAACATCACCGTCAAGCTCTTGTTATAGCCGACGTATTTACCCCGATGATCGTAAACCTGATCACTATTGTTGGCACAGCGAGCATACCATTTGTAATCACGATTTGAATTGACGGGACGCAAGAGAAAATATTGTCTTTCTCCGACTGCGCCTTGACCACGATTAACAATGACATCACCGTAACCAGGCAAATTATAGAAACGTTTTTCGTTGGGCCCTAGATTACCACCACCTAAGTTAAAGTTGGGCTGACGTTCAACGCGATATTCCACCATGCGATTCGATTTACTGACAACGCAATACCCCTGACCACGATAATTAGGAATTCGCCACTTTACCCGATAGTTTGGCCCACTTTGTCGAAATTCTGTAATCTCCACTTCATCGTTGGTTAATCGAAATCGATCCATTGTGTAGTTGGCACAATACCTTGCCTGTTCTACGCCTGGCGCGATCGCGATCGCAGGAAGAGGGGCTAGAGCAAGTAATCCTGCAAGGCCCGCAAAAACAGATTTAAGCATAGTTTTTTGAGAATAAATTAAACATCAACTGGGGGTCATTGTTATTGATGCTCATGAGTTGCGTTAAAGTTCCAATATTATTTCGTTCCCATTCTTTTGTTAGCCATTTATACCCATTAGCAAGCTCCAAAAAACAATCAATCCTCCTGAAATAAGCTCATCAAGAGGATTTTAAAACTGATTGAATGCTAGGCTAAAAAGCTTAACTTTCTTTAAATTCTAGAGTTTCTTCTGCTGTGCCTGCATGAACTGTTTTAACCCACTTCAGGCGTTTAGGACGGATTGCCATACGAGTAGTGACACAGGGCATAATTACTAGCCAATGAACCATATAGAGCGTTCCTAAGAGGGATTGGCCTAAATAGTTGAAAAATTGCGGTAACGTAAATTCGGATGAACCGTGCAGACGACGCAATCCTTTATACATCCCAAAACCTGATAGAGACAGAGCAACGCCTGTTAAGGGAGTTAACATGGGCAGATGGTGGCGAGCGATCGCCATGACAAAATCAGGAACCGCAGCGGTCGGGAGGATATACTGCATTAATAAAAAGGCAACGAGATCCACTCGTTTTTTAACGCCCAAGGGTTCGGAAACAATAAACCGCCAATAGTCCAGATAACGTTGATAGCCGCCTTCTGCCCAACGGTTACGCTGATGCCAAAGCGTGATCGCGGTCGTTACCCCTTCTTCTCCCACCGCAGGATTCATTAAAATCCCGATTTTCCAATTATCGAGATGCAAACGAATGGTTAAATCCAAATCATCGGTAATGGTTTGCTCATTCCAACCACCACAACTATCCAAGGCTCTACGAGCGACAAATTGACCATTGCCCC
>CAYZWO010000058.1:0-15120 GCA_964482215.1 uncultured bacterium | reverse complement strand
GCAGTTCTCCCAAGCCTCCTGTAACAATGCGTTGTTGTTGAAAATAAGCATCTAGGGCCATTTCTACCGTTTGACCTTTTGTCCAGAAGTTTTCGTCAGGGTTCGCGATCGCTTTACGAACCTGAACTGCTCCCATCCGTTCTTGTTGGAATAGGGGAACCACTCGACGCAATAAATCGGAAGGAACGAGAGCGTCGGCATCAAAAACCCCAAGAATATCACCTTTAGCGAGGGGTAATACTTCATTTAATGCTCCCGACTTGCCCCCACCTGCGCCCATTTGACGATGAATCACGTTTAATTGGGGATATTGAAGAGCCAACTGGTCTAAAATTTCAGGGGTTTTATCGGTGCTGTGGTCATCAATCACCCAAATATCGAGCTTTTCTTTCGGATAATCCAAGTTACAAAGTTGCAGCACTAATTTTTCGATAACGGCTTCTTCGTTTTTTGCTGCTACTAACAAAGAAACCGATTGGGCTGTATTGAGAGCGTCATCGGTTAGGGCTGCGGTTTCAGATTCAGGCTTAGCACTAATTAAACGGATCGTCTGGATGGCCAATAAAACCGCAAAGCCAACAATAGCCCAAATGCCCCAACTGACGGAATGGAGAGCAATGACCACCGCCCAAATGAGCATTAAGACAAAGGCTGCTTTCTTTCTTCGGCCTTCACCGCCAATAAAAAAATCACTTCTGAATGCTTCTTCCTCCGCTTCGGGATCAGTCCACTCTGAAAGCAGGGAACTGATGGGATCTAAGGTTGATTCTGTCTCCTCGTCTTTCCAAAACTCTTGGGGCATAGGTCAGTTGATTTATAAATTAATGAAAAATTGAGCGGTGAATGAGTAAGAAAATTGTTAGGGATTATTAACTATAGGACTTATTCTAGCTAAAGTGTTAACGTTTTTTAATAATGGGCGTTTAAATTGCTGAGGTTGCTGACCGTGTTAAACTCCTGTGATCCCCCTGACTTGCTATCTCTGCGAAATTTTTGGACAATCTATAAACGTCATTCTCTCGTTGAGTTGCTTAATTTAAATTAACGGTTATAAATCCTCGATATGATTAGCCATTTGCTCCTGTTGTCTGCGATCGCGCTTGCCTCTATTGTCTGGGTCGAACTTATTCGAGATTGCTATCATGCCTTGGCCCACGTTTGGCAACCGTTATATCGGCTTCATGTGTGGCATCATCGGGTGTTTCGTCCCGATCTGTCGGTGATGAGCGAGGAAATTTACCGTAAAGCCCACTGGTATAATGATGTGCCCGAAGCCTTGGTAATGTTAACCTTTAGCTTTTTACCTGGGGTGATTTTATTAATTTGGGGTTTCCCTGAGGCTTGGGTTAGTTTAGCAGGTTCGATTTATACTGCTAGTTTTTTAACAACGGCGATCGCGAGGGGGGCAGGTGTGCCTAACATGGATGAATTAACGGATTTAACCCATCGTCCAGGCCCGTTTACCGAAGTCCCCACGTCTTGGCGAGTCAATCGGACTTACCATTGGCGGCATCATTTTGATAATCAAAAAGCCTATTATTGTGGAACCTTAACGCTAGTGGATAAAGTATTAGGAACAGCCCTTTCATTAAAAGGAAAAACCGTTGCCGTCACGGGAGCATCAGGAACCTTCGGTCAAGCATTATTAAAGTATTTATATCTCAATGAAGCTAAGCCAATTGCTCTAACCTCTCAAACTAATCCTGTTAATTTAGAAATTAACGGTAAAATCATTCTGATTAAAACGATTACTTGGAAAATTGGTAACGAAGAAGCCTTAGCAGATTTATTTGAAAACATCGATATTTTAGTGATTAATCACGGTGTTAACGTTAATCATCAACGCTCAGAATCGGCCATTATCAAAGCCTATGAAGTTAATACTTTCTCCGCGTTCCGTTTAATGGAATTATTCTTAAAAACTGTCCGCACGAATGAACAAATTGCCAAAAAAGAAGTGTGGGTCAATACTTCAGAAGCTGAAGTTAATCCTGCCTTTAGCCCTTTATACGAACTCAGCAAACGTGCCATTGGCGATCTCATTACCTTACGCCGCTTGGATGCTCCTTGTGTCATTCGTAAAGTTATTCTGGGGCCCTTTAAAAGTAATTTAAACCCCATTGGGATTATGTCAGCAGATTGGACAGCAAAACAGGTGATTAAAGCCGCAAAACGCGATAGCCGTAATATTATCGTGACGATTAATCCGATAACCTATATTGCTTTTCCCATTAAAGAATTTTTCGTTTCTTGGTATTTCCGATTATTTAGTAAAGCAAGTTAGAATTTGAAATTTTAACTTATGCAAAAGACGCTCATACTTTTGGTGACAAATGGGTTAACCTAGTAGAGATAAATAAGTTAGAGCTTCTAGCCTAAAAGTGACAATCACAAAAATGAAAATTATCTCTTTGTTATCGGGTTTATTGGCCGTTACCGTGACGATTTCACCCGCTATTCCCCTGTTCAATTCGCCCGCGATCGCTCAGAAAAATCCGGGGGCAGAAATGCCTAAGCTCAATTTGACGAATGATCAACAACAGAAATTGCAAAAAATTTACGAATCCAGTAATCAAAGAATGGCTAAGGTTTTTACTGCTGAACAAATCGCTCAAATTAAAGCCGCCCGCGAGAAAAATCAACAACCCAACTTAAATTTAAGCAATAAGCAAAAAGAACAGATTCAAGCAATTTATAAAGATACGCGATCGCAGATCGAATCTGTCTTAACACCTGCTCAAAAGAAACAGTTACAACAAATGCAATCCAATAAGTCTAAAAAATAATAATTTTTAGCTAATCTACGAATAATTTTTATTACTTTGGTAGACTAACGGTAACTGCCACCAAGGAACATTGGGAAACTCATGATGCTCGTGGTGATAGCCAAAATGGTAGCAACTCAAAAATGACCAAAAAAGCGGAAATGCAATCGTGCGGGCATTGTGTTGATTGGTATGTTCTTCTTCAAGTTTTCTATGGGGTAAAAAAGTTCCAAAATAAAATAATTGAAAGGAACTCAATAAGGGAGGAAGAACCCAAAACAAAAACAAGTTTAGCGCAGTAATCTGACATCCATATTTTAAAAGATTGAAAATCAAAAAAAAGCCTAGCAATTGCTGCCATGTCCAGTAGGATTTCATAAAATTTCCATACCAAATCAAAACATTTTGCTCAGGATAGTCATAGTAGTCTGGGTCTTTTTTTGTTCCAGGATAACGATGATGTAATTGATGCTTTTTCAGTAGGGTTTGATATAAAAATAAGCCAAAGATAAACACCGTCACTTTCCCGATCCCATGATTTAATTTGAGATTAGCAGGATAAACCAGACCATGCATTGCATCGTGACCTGTGATAAATAATCCTGTATATAAAAAAGTCTGCCAGAGCATGGCTAAAGCAATTGCAGGAGCAGGGATTTGATCAAGATTTAAACGTAAAAGACTAATTAGACTAATTGCCCATAAGGCCACAATAATAACAGCAATAATTATTCCTTGATTAGTAATTGTGTTTGTCTCTAAAATCAATGCTTGTGTATCTGACTGTAGCGGTTCAGAATGAAGCTGTATCATGGAAAATTCCTTTTTGATAAATTTATTTTATTAATATTTTTAAATTGGTAATCGTAAAAAACAGAATATTAATCTTCAGCAAAAAATGAGTCTATATAAACATATCTTCAAACGAAAAGAGATTTTATGATGAATTGTTGAGAATTGATAAGATTTTCAAAAAACATTTTTTAAATAAAGTTAATATTTAAACAATCTAATCTTAACGATTTGACTGATTAATGCTATCTATCTAGGGTTTCAATGCTTTGGTATTATCTTAAAATTTCATAGCTTTTCCGATATACCAAACTGAAGTATCGTCATTAATTTTGATGCTAAATAAAGCTGAATTTTGCTCGGAATTAGTCTGCGTTAATCCTTTCAAAAAAACATTTTTTAATGTCTCAAGACTCATGCCACCCGTCAGGTCGAACCCCTTAATTAAAATCTCTTGAAAATCCGATTGTTGTAAGGTCGTAATTAACGCTTTAGGTTTAATAAATTTGTGCCAATCATGTAAGCCTTTAGGTAAACGTTTTAAAATATCTTCCATCAGCCAAATCATAATAACTTTAGACTTAACGGTTCGATTGAGAGTATCAAATAAAAATAAGCCTTTCGGTTTTAACACTCGGTACGTTTCTGCAATCACCTTTTGATAATTATTAACGTGCTCTAGAACATCACAACACACCACCACATCAAAACAATTTTCTGGAAATGGTAATTCTTCCGCGACCCCACAATGATAAGGAATAGACAATCCTTGCTGATGGGCATGATCCTGAGCGACCTGAATCGACTCTGGAGAAACATCAATTCCTGTCGCGATCGCGCCCTGCTTTGCCAAAAATTCACAGGCTAACCCTCCACCACAACCCATATCTAATACCTGAAGTCCTCGCCAATCGGGAACAAAGTTAGCAAAAAATTGAAAACGTGATTGATTGAGATGGTTTGATAAATTTAAAACTTCCCCTTCTTGCCACCATTTATTCGCATTGATGTTGTAATACTTCAGGTCATTTTTCTTGGGTTTTGTCTGTTGTAAAACCATCTCTGCAATCCTCAAAAATTTAATTGCCTTGGCAAAAAGGTATCTACACAATAATGATTTTTTTTAAGGCATTTCTCTATCTACAGCAACGGATTGTTATGCGCATTCCATCTAACTGGAGAAGTGTTTCAAAACTCAAACATGGCAAACAAAAAAAGGATGAGATAAACTCACCCTCAGAATTTAAAAAATAATACAATTTCTATTTATGCACTTACGCCCAACGGTAGCGGACAAGAAACATTGGTTCCCCCTAATCCACAATATCCATTGGGATTTTTCGCTAAATATTGCTGATGATAATCTTCGGCGTAATAAAATTCAGGAGCATCTAAAATTTCAGTCGTAATCGTCGAATAGCCCGCTTTATTTAATGCCTCTTGATACATTTGGCGGGATTGCTCAGCCGTTTGTTTTTGAGCCTCTGAATAGGTGTAGATTCCTGAACGATATTGAGTGCCGACATCATTGCCTTGTCGCATTCCTTGGGTCGGATTGTGACTTTCCCAAAAGACTTTCAACAATTCTGCATAGCTGATGACCTTGGGATCAAAGACGACGAATACAACCTCATTATGCCCCGTCAATCCTGTACAAACTTCATGATAAGTCGGGTTAGGGGTGTAACCAGCGGCATAGCCCACAGCAGTTGTATAAACACCAGATAACTGCCAGAATTTGCGCTCTGCTCCCCAAAAACATCCTAAGCCAAACATAGCGGTTTCATAGCCATCGGGAAAAGGGGCTTTAAGCGGATTCCCGTTTACAAAATGAGAAGCAGGGACTTTCATTGGGGTTGAACGCCCTGGGAGTGCTTCGCTGGGGCTAGGAAGGGTGGCTTTTTTACCAAATCCAAAAAGTGCCATAGTGCGTTTAATTATCTAAATGCTGAATGAGGTCTCTTCTACTATTACGCATTTGGATAAATTCTGGATGAGCAACAACTGAAATTTTTTAAACTACCTTAACGTAAATTGTAGGTATCTTTGCTTTTGAGCCTGTTGCGTTCTTCTAAAATTTCGATGTACTCTGACCGTTTACGAAAATACATTTGTTGCACATCTTGAGGAAATTCTAAAGGATAAGAAGATTTTTTTTCATAAAAACTAACATTTAACCCCGTTTCCGCATAGGGTTTAGATAAATTCACATACCTCAGAAAATTTAAATAAGATACAGGAATCTCATCTTCTTCCAGCAGGTGAATTTTGGTCAATAAAATTTCTTCAATTTTGCATTGCGTTGGCAGCAACACTTCTTTGAATGTTTTTTGCCAAATATCTGTTCCCCATGCATTTTTGGCAATCTGTTCTGTTGTTTTCGTCAACATATACAGGGGGCCATAAAACTCAGAGAGTTGTTTTTCTAGGCGAGCAATCTTATGCTCAAAACGTTTTTGAGAACGGAACTTTCGCAATTCATTGTAGACACTCAAAAATCCCACTGCTACTGAAAAGACGGTTGCAATAACTTGAGTAATGATTAATGTTAAAACTGCACTTGATTGCATTTTGTCTTTCAGGCTTGACTCTGTTTATGCTCGTTCCAACGTTGTGTTTGATAGCTTATTAGTTTACAGCGTACTAGAGTCGAGACTTTGGGCGGCTTCGGGACTGAGAGGTAAATGGAGACCACATTCCTGCTTAATGCCATGAAAACGAGTATCCCGCTCATTTTCGTCGTCGGCCGTGAGAGGGCGGCTAGAATGCCAATCGCCAACGGAAACGTAACCTTGATCGAAATAGGGATGGTAAGGCAGGTTGTAAGCGGTTAAATATTGATAAATATCTCTGGAATTCCAATCCAGGATAGGTAAAACCTTATATTGATTTCCCTGTTTGACAATGGGTTGTAAATTTTGACGGTGACTGGTTTGATTTCTGCGTAATCCCGCTAACCAAGCGATCGCGTTCAGTTCCCGTAGCGCGCGTTGCATGGGTTCAACTTTACGGATTTGGTCGTAACGGTTGAGGGCCTCTAGATCCTTTTGTTGCCATAGCTTGCCATAGAGGGCTTCCATACGGGCAGGGCTAAGGGGAGATTGATAAACTTTGAGATTTAAATTTAAACGTTGGGTCAGTTCTTCCGCAAAAATATAGGTTTCTGTTGGTAGATATCCTGTATCAATCCAAATAACCGGAATATCGGGCACAATGCGGGTCACTAAATGCAACATCACTGCCGCTTGGATACCAAAACTCGTACTCATCACTAAGCGATCGCCGAAGGTTTGCACCCCCCACTCAATAATGGCTTCAGCATTGGCATTTTTAAGTTGCTCATTAACTAAACTGAGGTCAAGATCAGCAAACTGATGGTCTTCTTGATAGAGTTCTACTGTCCTCGTCTCTCTGGAATCTGTCGCGATCGCTAAATTAGGAGAGTTCTGAGAATACTTAACAGACTGTTCAGAAGGCAAGTCAATCAGTCTAGCTTGGGACATAAGGTTTGTTCTGGCGGTAATGAATAGGCTCCTTGAGCGTTGTTGGCTGTTGCTTACGAAGGCTAATCTTGGCAAATTACACCATTTAATTATCTGATTGACAGACACCAGCCCCAAGGGTTGCTTTTTATTTTATCGTTAACTCGATATTTATTAAAAAAGTTCAGGAATTTTCAACACGGCAAGACGATGACTGGTGTTGCGCAAGCAATATTCAAGCGGAAGTAGGAGGCTACTGATTAACTCGCTTTCGGCGATCAGAGTATTAAAGTTGACCATCGGTGATTTTCGCGTCACTTACTTTTTTAAAAACTATTTTTGTAAACACTTTCCAAGTGGTGATCAAAACAATTAACCCTCCTGAATAGGTCGCAAGCCAACTTACTACCCAGGTAATATTTTGAGTAAAGGTTTGATCGATAGTCATAGACCCTTCTTTAGGATTCTGAATCAGTTGATTGATCTGTTCGGCGATCGCTTCGGCACTGCTTAAGTTTGTCTGATCAAAACCAAATGCTTGACTTGATTGGGGTGTTGGCATCATAACCATGACTCGATAAAAAGGAACGATGGTTTTAGCTCCGTTTTCTTGAGTCAGGGGCGCACGAATGGTAACGACTTTGGCCGCTTGAATCCCTTTAAGAGAGGACTTTTCAATCATTTTTCCCCGCATAAAGGATTCTGTCTTAACACAATTAATCACCTTTAACGACGCAGATTCACAGGTTAAGACAATTCCTGTGACAAAATATTTGGGCAGTAAGATACCAACGCCAATCAAAAAAACGCCAGAAAGATATCCTAAAAAAAAGTTACCAAGATTTTTCATATTTTTCTTTCTAACCATAAATGCGCTAGAAAAAGCATGAGATCTTGGCAACAATCTAACAGAAAAAATTGGGTTTATCCCTCTTCGCTGTCTCCTTCTCCTTCGGCTAAGGGGGGGACTAGGGCAACGGCGGCGATCGCGTCATCTTCATCCAAACGTTGAACCCGAACCCCAGTAGCAGTACGAGATTGGGTAGAAATGGCAATCACGGTTTGACGAATAATAATGCCCCGATTGGTGACTAGCATTAATTCATCTTCTGCGTTAACCACATGAATGGCCGCGAGTTGATCCGTAGTGGATTTAAAGCGAATGGCTTTTACCCCCATCCCTGCTCGACGTTGTAAGCGGAATTGCGTTACAGGAACCCGTTTTCCAAACCCTCCCGTTGTGATGGCTAAAACCCAGGGGCCTTGGGGCGTTTCTTCCACTAACTCTTCCGTTTCAGCCGTTAAATCCAGATTTTCTTCCTCTGGTTCGTCTTCTGCACTGGCAATATTAGCCACGACTTGGCCAGGCAAAATGTCCATGCTGATGATCTCGTCACCACTCCGCATTTTCATTGCCTTTACGCCTTTCGTTGCCCGTCCCAAGGGGCGCAATTGTTCACTATCGGCACGGAAATGAATGGCCATGCCCTTACGGGAACCAATAATGACGCTATCCTCTTCTTTGGCTAAGCGTACCCAACGCAGTTGATCTCCGCCACCGAGGGAGATAGCAATCAATCCATTGGAACGAATATTACTAAAGGCAGCTAGGGCAGTTTTCTTAATACAGCCTTGTTTGGTGAGCATGATCAAATAAGTATCTTCGCTCAACTCCGAGACTGCAATTATTGAAGTGATTTTTTCATCCTTGGGAATGGGTAACATCTGGACGATGGGAATGCCCCGTGCTGTGCGAGAAGCTACTGGAATTTGATAGGCATTAATCCCATAAACAACACCGCGATCGCTGAAAAAGAGGATCTGGTCATGGTCACAGCAACCGAGAAAATGTTCAACCCCGTCATCTTCTTTGATCTTGGCCGCCCCTTTTCCTCTGGTTCCTCGGCTTTGGGTTCCGAAGGTATTGGCCGGCATCCGTTTGATATAACCTTGTTCGGTTAATAGGATGATCGCTTGCTCATTGGCAATTAAATCCCGATCAACAATTTCCCCTTCGTCTAGGATAATTTGAGTACGGCGGGGTGTAGCATGGAGATTTTTAACTTGAGTTAACTCTTCTTCAATAATGCTGTCAATCCGTTCTTTACGCGCCAGAATATCATGTAAATCAGCGATCTTGATCTGTAGATCGTCGTGTTCTGCGTGGATTTTTTCTGCTTCTAGGGCCGTTAAACGCCGTAATTGCATCTGTAAAATGGCATCTGCTTGAACTTCTGATAAGCCGAAATCTTGGACTAATTCCCCTTTTGCGGTAGCGGTATCAGCAGCAGCCCGAATCAGTCGAATAACCGCATCCAGATTTTCTAGCGCGATCAGTAAACCCTGTAGTAAATGATCCCGTTCTTCGGCTTTGCGAAGTTCGTATTGGGTACGACGGGTAATGGTAGTAACACGGAATTCTAGGAAAACTTGTAAAAAATCCTTTAAGGTCAACAGACGCGGTTCTCCATCAACCAAGGCCAACATATTGGCTCCAAAGTTCGATTGGAGAGGCGTTTGCTTATACAGGTTATTCAAGACAACACGGGGATAGGCATCGCGTTTTAGCTCGATCACAACCCGCATCCCGTCGCGATCGCTTTCATCCCGAATGTCGGAAATCCCGTCTAATTTCTTCTCATTCACCAATTCCGCAATACGTTCAATCAACGCGGCCTTATTGGTTTGATAGGGCAATTCGGTAATAATGATTGCTTCACGATCCTGTCTACCCCGTTGTTCAATGGTTTCTACCTGAGCAACTCCCCGCATAGTAATCGAACCGCGTCCTGTGGTGTAGGCATCTTTGATTCCAGCCCGTCCCAAAATCTGTGCGCCTGTGGGGAAATCGGGGCCAGGCACATACTGCATTAGTTGAACATCGGTTAACTCAGGATTATGAATCAGCGCAATGGTTGCATCAATTAATTCACCCAAGTTGTGGGGCGGAATATTGGTTGCCATCCCCACCGCAATTCCTGATGAACCGTTTAATAATAACTGGGGAATTCTGGCGGGTAAAACGACGGGTTCTTGCTGGGAACCATCGAAGTTATCAATAAAATCAACGGTTTCTGATTCAATATCCTGTAAAATCGCATTAGTCGTCAAGGGTCTGAGGCGACACTCCGTATAACGCATCGCAGCGGGCGGATCGTTATCAATCGACCCAAAGTTTCCATGACCGTCAATGAGGCGATCGCGCATGGAAAAATCCTGAGCCATCCGCACCAAGGCATCATAAACCGCCGTATCACCGTGAGGATGGTATTTACCCAACACTTCCCCGACAACTCTGGCACACTTACGGAATGGCCGATCAGAGGTCAGCCCTAACTCATACATAGCAAAGAGGATGCGGCGATGAACAGGCTTCAATCCATCCCTCGCATCAGGGAGTGCCCGTCCGACGATCACGCTCATGGCATACTCTAGGTAAGAACGTGACATTTCGTTTCTGAGGTCGGTGGGAATAATCCGCTCAAGGGAAGAAGTCATCGAAAAGCTCCAAGCTAACGTTTAAATTGGAATTTGAGGCGTTACAAAGCAATTGAAATCGGCTTTTGTTTAGCACTCAGCAAAATAACAATCGAAGTATTAATAGTTTAACATCTTTGGCTAATTAATTGATATTTTTAGTGTCACGACAATGGACTAAAACTAGCATTTAAACAAGTTTCTTAAAATAAAGTTTTAAGTTGATTTTTCTTCTTTATCTTTTTATGAATTAAATTCAAAAAAATTATTTTATATAGGATTTAATATTTTTTAAAAATAGAAATTATTGGCAAAATCTAGAAAACTTGATTAACGTTCTAAACGGCATCTTGTTTCCTGTTTCTCTTGTAATCGTTTTTCCCGTTCAGCAATTAACGTTTCAATATTGGGTCTACCCGTTAATTTCAATCGCCAATCCGCCCAAATACCGTACAGTAAATCAACGAACGGCCCAATAATTGGCCAACCTGTAGCGGCATAAATCCAACCTATCCCTAAAATGTTATAAACCTGACGAAATACCTCTACGTTTTTAATCACAGACCCATCAGGTAAAACCGCATGGATCCGACCCATTGCTGTTGCAAAATCAACGCCCCCATTTTCTGCGGAATTGTAGTTATCATCGGCAATATCGACAAAGGCCACTAAACCGCGATCGCGATCCTGTTTCTGTAAAAAATTAACTTCTCGAACACATAGCGGACATTGCCCGTCATACAGCAACTTAATTTTCCACTGAGTCGAGTTTAGGGATGAATTAGCCGATTTTTCTGTAAGCATTACAAAGATTTTGTGGTAAATAACGAAACACTAAGAGCAACTAGCTTTAAATGTTAAAACACTCAATCTGTTTATTATTTCATTATCTCAAGTTTGAATTCAAGGCGTACCTAATTGTTTAGTAATTTATCTCCCAATTCTGCAAAATCTCTTTCTTGATTAACAGAAATTTGCTAAGATCGGCTTACTTCAAAATAAAATCAATGCTCGATTTTCAGACTTTTATCGCTATCCTGACCGCTTTATTGGTTTTTATAACGGGAGTCTTTTTAAGCTATGACACCATCGAATTTAGAAGTTACCAGTTCCCTATCCCCCAATGGTCAGGAATCCTCCTCGCCGGGATTACTTTCTGTTTTGTGGCAGTGGATCAGATCCTACGGGGGGTTGTCCGACTTGAAGAAAGAAATCGAATCCTTGAGGAAAGAAACCGCAGCCTTGAAGCAGCAGAACGCGAAACTCGCCGAACTCGAATTGAAGCTCGATATCGTATTGCGATCGCCCGATTCCAACTCGACCCCAGCAACTTCCACCGACAACAATTAACCGATATTTTAGCTTTACTGGAAGAATATCGAGATACGCTTTAATTGAAAATTAAAATTTTTCAATCTGATGTGGTGAATAAATACAAGTATTGATATTTTCCCGTTTCTAAACTCTGTATAATCTAAATTTTTCCCGATACTACATAAATTAATTTTATAAAGATTTTATTATTTGGTTAGTTTTAAAACTCATTTTAACTATTTCTTTTGGTTTTAGCTCTATTAGCGAGTTGGTGAGTTTGTCTCTGGTTCTTTAGGGTGATTTTATGAAATTTTGACTATAATCAAAGTTAATTAAAAGAGAATATTTAAGCTTAAAAAAGCAAAATAGTTTAAGGTTATGAATCCTTCCGATGCAACGAAAACTGATATAATCATCAATTTTTCAAAAGATGAGCAAGATTTATCAGAGCTATCTCAAGAGGAACAAGCTGAAAAGTTAACAGAACAGGGAAGGCTTTTAATTAAAGAGAAAAAAATCCCAGAAGCTATTGCTTTTTTTGAGAAGATCATATTAAGGGAACCTGATAATGCTTTTTTATTAGCCGAGTATGCAAAAGCGTTACGGGATATTAAGAAATTTGAGCAAGCGGAGTTTTGGTTTCGTAAAGCATTAGAAAAAGAACCTAATTGTGTATCTATTTTGTTTAGTTATGCACGATGTCTAATTTTTCAGAAAAAATATGATGAAGCATTTGGGTATTTTGATAAAGCATTAGAGTTAGAACCTAATAATATCAATCTATTATTAACTTACGCCGATTATTTAGCAAAAAACAAAAGATACAAAATGTCCGATGAGTTGCTTGAAAAAATTTTAAAATTAAACTTAAATCCTAATGATATTATTATAATAAATGGTTATGCAAATGCATTATTAAAAAAGGGAAAAATAGAGAAAGCTTGCCAATTTTTTGAGCAGTCTTTAAAATTTGATAGTAAACAGGTTACTACTACGAATCGCTATGCTGACGCTTTATTAAAGCAGGGAAAAATAGACAAATCTTGTCAAGTATTTGAGCGATCTTTGAAGCTGGATAATCATAATATTATCACTCTAAATCGTTATGCTAATACATTATTAAAAAAAGGAGAAATAGATAAAGCTTCTCAATTACTTGAGCAATCATTAATTTTAGATAACAATCAAGTTATCACTCTAAATCGTTATGCTAATACTTTACTAGAAAAGGGAAAAATAGAAAAGCTTTTTCAAAATGGCTTATTTCAATTAAATAATAAGCAGATTATTACTCTCAATCGCTACGCAAATGGTTTACTACATCAAGGTGAAATAGACAAGGCTTGTCAATTATTTGAGAAATTATTAGATCTAGACTCTCAAAATATTATATTAATAAATAGCTATGCAAATGGTTTATTAAAACAAGGAGAAATAGATAAAGCTTGTCAATTATTTGAGAAATCTTTACAATTGGATAGTAGAAATATTGTTTTATTGAATAAGTATGCTAATGTTTTGTTAAAGCAAGGAAAATTCAAAAAAGCTCTTGAATTATTTGAAAAATTATTAAAAATAGATTCAACAAATAATATTAAATATTTGAATAGCTGTGCTAAAGTTTTGTTACATCAGGGAAAAATAAAAGAAGCTCTTCAGTTACTAAAGCAAGCATTCAATTTAAATCCCAATAATGTTATTACTCTTAATAGTTATGCTCATGCCTCAATAGTTAATGGGCAAATTGATCAAGCCATTAAATTATATGAGTCTGCATATCAATTAGATAAAAATGATGATCGTACTGTCAATAATTATATTCAAGCATTAATCCAAATTGGAGAGTATGAAAAAATTATCTCTCTTAAGCCAGATCACTCTTATGCTCGTCTCCAATATTCTAAACAATTAGAAGCTAAAGGCCAATATCAAGACGCTTTATCGCAACTTGTAGCTATCGATCTCGATTCTCAAAAAAATTATCACGCTAATATTATTCGGCTTCATATTGGCCGTCTCTATTATCGTCTTCATCAACCAGATTTAGGTAAACAGTATTTTGAGGAAGCGATCGCCAACTCTAGTGAAGCAGACAAAGACTCGTCCATTCTTTATGCCGCTAGAAGTTTAATCGCTCTTAACCCTCACAGCGAAGAAGCTATTGATCTCCTCAAACAAATTGAAGAAACCTCTCTCAAATATGAAGATGCCATGAAAGCGATCGCCCTTAACGCTGACCCTGAAACTGCCTATGAACTCTTTGGCGGTCAAGACGAAATCTTCAAAGATACGGAAATGCTCTATCGCTCCATCTACCACAAAATCGGTAATGAAGTTGCTATTTTAAAAAGTATTGCTCAACGTTTACTGCGAAAAATTGAAGGGGAACATCCCATAGTCAAAGAAATTGTTAAAGATTTAGACGATCTACAAGAAGCAGTAACACGCCAAAGAAGCTCGGCTAAAGCTAAAATTGCGGCTCTGACTTCGCAAAATTATTCCCAATTAATTGAAATTGTTTCACAAACCGCCCATAATATATCCGATGAAGTTAATAATATTTTAGCCGCAATAGAATCGAAAACTCGTCGTGTCCTCCGTAAATTGAATTCAGATGATCCCCTCCAAGAACAATTTGCCAAATTATTATTACAACTCGAACTTACTCAGGCAGCCCTTAACGATCTCAAATCTATTAATGAAGGTATTGCGATCCGTCGTCACCGATTTCCTGTGAGTAAACTTTTTGAAAAATGGCAACCTGAAAATTGGTCAAATACTCCGCGTATTCATCGGGCTAGAATTTTACTCAAAATTGAAAATCCTGACTCAGAATTTGATGGCGACGAAGAAAAAATTAAAAGTATTCTCAATGAATTGATTGAAAATTCATTCAAGCATAACGCAAAACAGTCTGATCTTTTAATTCGGATCATTTCTCGTAACGTATTAAATCCAACAGACGTTGCTATGCCAACCATTCCAGGTGATCGCCAATATTTGTATATTCAAGTCATTGACAATGGACAGGGGATTCCCGAAGATAAAAAAGAATGGATTTTTCAACCCCTTAACACGACTTCTCCTGAAGATAAAGGAAGTGGCTTAGGGCTATTTATTGTCCGTAAAACCCTGCAAAAAATGGGTGGTTATATCCGCGAAATAGGAGAACCTGGAGAAGGCGCAAGATTTCAAATCTATATTCCCTACTTATCCAGTAATGAATTTTAATGAGATAGTCTCAGTAGATCGAAAACTAATTTTGGAAAAGAGGTAAGGTCAAGTTAGAA
>CAYZWO010000057.1:0-24538 GCA_964482215.1 uncultured bacterium | reverse complement strand
CGATAACAAAATTAAGCCAATCGAGGCACCGATAAAATCCAACCAACGTTTAATTCGATAATCCAATCCAATTAAAAGCGGCATTTCTACCCTTAAGGTGGGTAATCCTGCAAAAATTTCGGGCATTCCACGACGATACAAAATTTCTCGACTAGAAGGCAGTAAACGAAGAATAATTCCTGCGCGGCGGAGATTCCAATAAAGAGAAGACGCTAAATCTGTTTTCGGTAATCCTTCTGCTAAGACTTCGACGGCTCCCGATTGCAAAATTGTTTTGAAGGTGTGTGGATTATGGGCCATAGAAGCAAGGGCCGCCCCAACTACTTGATAATTAGAGCGGTCTTTTAAGGTTTGGGTCAGATGTTTTAAACGAACAGAGGACGCAATCACAAAAACGGGTGTTGAGGGTTGTAAACGCTTGAATTGTCCCATGATTAAACTGGTGATTAACCGTCCGACCACAACTGTTAATACGCTACTGAACCAAGCCGTAAAAAACAGCGATCGCGGCACATCAAGAGTCGGATCATAAAAATAGCTAATGACTAGGGAAAATAAATAGACAAAGCTAACTAACTGGCCCAACCGAATATAGTTTTCTCCCCTAGCCGACGGACTGTATAAACCCCCATAGGCAAAGAAGAGCATGGTAACGCCAGCAAAACACCAAAATAAACTCGGTAAACCAAACCAAACCCACCAAACTAACTGGGGCGGCGGTGGCGAATAAAAATGATTCAGATAACGGGCCAGTTTCCACGCCAACACTAAAGCCAATAAATCACTCAATACCAAAATGCCGATACGAAACCATTGCCGATTACTCAGATTGAGCCAATCAAAGGATTGGGGAGCGCGAATGTCTCCTGAAAATTGATAGGTTGGGGGATCAGATTGCTTCATGGCGGGCCAATAAACAGCGTCAGCAGCAGATAGAAGAAGTTAGCCGCTATCGTTTTAACCGAGTTTTGAGTAACTGCCAACTAAATAAAATGACAAAAGCAGGATTGGTGAAAAAATATCTTTTCCATAGCCGCCCAGGTTCCATCATTAAGCGATAGAGCCATTCCAGCCCCATTGCCATCATCCATTGAGGTGCTTGGGAAACTTCCCCACTATGAAAACTAAAGGCTGCGCCAACGCCCATCATGACGGCTTGTAATTTTCCCTGTTGTCGGGCCATCCAAGTTTCTTGTTTAGGGCATCCCAAACCGACGAATACTAACCGAGCACCACTGTGATGGATCGTGTCTCGAATAACGGCTTCTTCTTCACTATTTAATAGTCGAAACGGAGGGGCATAACTTCCCGCGATCGCTAAAGTTGGAAACTGCTGGAGTAAAGCTTGGGTTAACTGTGACAACATGGATTCAGTGCCACCATAGAAAAAGACAGGAATTTGCTTTTCGGCTGCTCGTTGACAGCAAGCTAACATCAAATCAGGCCCATATACCCTCGTTTGTTTGGAGATACCTAACCACCGTAACCCCCAAACCAAGGGCATACCATCAGGGGTCACTAAAGCGGCCGCGTTAATAATTTTTTGATAGGCGTTGTTCCAATAAGCGCTCATCACTAAATGCACATTGGCCGCAACGATATAACAGGACTGGTTTTGGTTTACCCACTGTTCAATGCGATCGCAAGCATCGGTGTAACTCGTCGCATCTAAACGGGTTTTTAAAATATAACGATGGTCAAGAACAGATAACACCTAGATTAATTTAGGTTATTTAAATTCCAATGGGGCATCGTTTCTCAGCATATCGCAGATCCCTTAACCTCTCCTATTGGTGTTAACAGGGCTTCATAAAGTGCAACCTATGTCACAAAAAAAACTCCTGGGCGTCTTTCCGTGTTTCGACTCCAAGAGTTTTTATTACTCCTCACACACAATTGTGAGTATACCGTAAATTGAACGTCAGCGTTAGACATAACCACAAAATTTGGCCCCATTCTTACAACAATCGCTATTGTCAAGAATTTGTGACTTTTTGAGTCTACCTAACAGGCGAGATTATTAATCTTTGAAAAACCGAGGTCTTTATGTCATAAATCCATGACATTATGATCCCGAAAAGCTGATTAAACCGTTGTAACAGATGAGATTGATCGCAGAAAGCCTTGACGGATCAGGGATGGATTAGGTTACATAAAGTTAAGCAAATGATCCCCATCTTCGGCGATCGCCTAGCACCTTACATAAACATAAGGAAAGTTAAAAGACAGTTTAATTTACCGTTGAGGTATCTACCCATTCAACTGATCTTCGGCTCGACTAGGAGTAGTTCTAAACGATTGGAGAGTTTATCTCATGCCCCAAGAACGTCCCCCATTAGATGAGATGACGCTGCGACAACTGCGAAGGGTTGCAAGCGAATACAACATCTCCCGCTATAGTCGGATGCGAAAAACCCAATTATTAGCATCTATTCAACAAGCTATTGAAACTCAAGTTAATAATCCTTTTTTAACCAGTCCCCAGGAGGAGCAATTAGTGGAAGCATCCAAGTTTGAACTCGGTCAAGATGATAAAATTGGCGGCCCAATCACATCGGTGGATGAAGCATTAGGTGATTTACCTGGCGGTTATGGGGAAAGCCGCATCGTTTTATTACCCCGTGATCCCCAATGGGCCTATGCGTACTGGGATCTGCCTAATGAGCACAAAGAAGAACTGCGCCGTCAAGGGGGTCAGCAATTAGCATTGCGGCTCTATGATGTTACCGATTTATCAGAATTCCAAAGCCCCCACAGCGTTCAAGAATATCTCTGTGATGAGTTAGCCCGTGAGTGGTATTTACCCATTCCCGTCAGCGATCGCGACTATGCCGTTGATATTGGTTATCGTACCTTTGATGGTCGTTGGTTAGTCCTCGCCCGTTCTGCTGCTATCCGCATTCCGCCTGTTTATCCCTCTGATTGGGTCGAAGATATCTTTGTCACCGTTAACTGGGATGAAGATTTAGCAGGCCGTACCGTTTACGAACTCATTCCCCCCAGCAAGCGTCCCATCGGTGCGCCCAATGCCATTTATGACCAAATCTTTGGGATGGCCCAAGGCGTTGAAGCTCAGCGGGTTGCAGGTTCTCTCTACGGTTCTATGCAGCAAGTTCCAAGCTCCGTTGGCCCCGAACAAGCGATCAGTTCCTACGTCTTCCCCTCTGGTGTGGGAATGTGGGCAGTTCCCAATGTTTCAGGCTTAACCATGTCAGGTATTGGTTTAACGGCTTCGGGAATTGGCATGGGTGCGTCCGAATCCCTCGTTCGTCAACGTCAATTCTGGTTAGTAGCCGATGCTGAGTTGATTGTCTACGGTGCAACCGAACCTGATGCAACGGTAACCATTGGCGGTCGTCCGATCAAGCTCAATCCCGATGGAACTTTCCGCTTCCAGATGTCCTTCCAAGATGGCTTAATTGACTATCCCATCATGGCAGTGGCAGTAGACGGGGAACAAACCCGCAATATCCACATGAAGTTTACCCGTGAAACGCCTTCTCGTAATACCAACACGAAAGAAGAGGCAGTTCCAGAGTTCTTCTAAAGCGGAATTTTAGTAAATTTTTAAGTTTGCCAACCCAATAAGCTCTCGATACGCGATCGGGAGCTTTTTTTATTCTCTAAGGCACAATTAAAACAGGACAGGGCGAAAGGTTAATCACGCGAGTTGTGACGCTTTCATTTACGCCTTCCGCCGTTAATCCCAACCCTCGGCAACCCATGACAATTAAGTCGGCCCCAATTTCATCTGCCACATCACAGATGGTAAAAGAGGGCATTCCTTCCCGTTCAACCATATCGGCATTGATGCCCTGTTCGGCAAAAAGGGCTTGGGCTGCTTGTAAGAGTTTTTCCACCTCTTCAGGAGAAGTCATGACAGGAGAAGCGGGATGTTCGGGTGTTGTGGCAGAATCAGTCGGTGTTTTTTCAACAACAGAGAGTAAAAAGAGGCGACTATTGTAGGTTTTGACTAAGTTTGCTACCATTTGGGCCGCTTCACGGGCTTCTCGGCTTTGATCAATGGGAAATAAAATGGTTTTAAACATAAAATTAACCTCTATCTTCTTCTACACATACTGTGATTAGTAGCGGAATGACAACGAAATGACATAAAAATTTTTAGTTTCCCTCTTCCTTGGTCATTGTCTGAAGGTGCATAGGCTGATTTAATTTTGGGTAGGACTATAAATGCAGTAGGAGGAATTGGCCGTGCCCAAGAAAAGTGTAGCAAATCTGTCAGAAGCCGATGTTGCTGGAAAACGTGTGTTTGTACGAGTTGATTTTAATGTTCCCTTAGATGATGCGGGAGCCATTACTGACGATACTCGGATTCGTGCGGCATTGCCAACCATTCAAGATTTAACATCTAAAGGTGCAAAAGTTATTTTAGCGAGTCACTTTGGCCGTCCCAAAGGAGAAAGCTTTGCTGATCGCGTCAAAGATAAATTACGTTTAACCCCCGTTGCGGCTCGTTTATCTCAGTTATTAGGTAAGCCTGTTGCTAAACCTAATGATTGTATTGGGGCTGAAGTCGAAACGGCGGTTGCAGCTCTCAATAATGGGGATGTTTTGTTACTCGAAAACGTGCGTTTCCATCCAGGTGAAGAAAAGAATGATTCCGAATTTACGCAAAAGTTGGCGGCTTTAGCGGATTTATACGTTAATGATGCTTTTGGAACGGCTCACCGTGCCCATGCTTCCACTGAAGGTGTAACCAAATATCTCAGCCCCTCGGTAGCAGGTTTCTTAATTGAAAAAGAACTGCAATATCTCCAAAGCGCGATCGAAGAACCCAAACGTCCTTTGGCTGCCATTATTGGGGGATCAAAAGTTTCTAGCAAAATCGGTGTTATTGAAACCCTTTTAGAAAAATGTGACAAGTTGATCATCGGTGGCGGCATGATCTTCACGTTTTATAAAGCGCGTGGCTTAAGCGTTGGTTCCTCTTTAGTGGAAGAAGATAAGTTGGAATTAGCCAAAACTTTGGAAGCAAAAGCCAAAGAAAAAGGCGTTCAACTGCTGCTACCGACCGATGTGGTCGTTGCTGATAAATTCGCCCCTGATGCCAATTCTCAAACGGTTAGTATCGAAAATATTCCCGATGGCTGGATGGGCTTAGACATTGGCCCTGATTCTATCAAAGTTTTCCAAGAGGCTTTGGCGGATGTCAAAACCGTCATTTGGAATGGCCCAATGGGGGTATTTGAGTTTGATAAATTTGCAGCAGGAACCGAAGCGATCGCGCACACATTAGCGGGATTAACGGGAACAGGCACGACGACCATTATCGGTGGTGGTGACTCCGTTGCTGCGGTGGAAAAAGTCGGTGTGGCTGAAAAAATGAGCCATATTTCTACGGGTGGTGGAGCCAGCTTAGAATTACTCGAAGGTAAAGTTTTACCTGGTATTGCGGCTTTAAATGATGCTTAATTCTAGTTTTTAAGCTTTTTTAAATCAAAAATTTAATTTTTGGGGTGGGCAATTGGTTCACCCTTTTTTCTTTTGACCATTTTCTAGCCATCCTGTCTCTAAGGATTTGCTGAATGGTCGGGTTGAGTTGGATTTCCTTGTGTTCTACCAAGGCCGTTGTCTCGTCCTCAAAATTGATGGTTCGCAGCATCAACAGCAACGGGAAAGGGGTTATGCCCGCGATCGGGTTTTACTAAGGGAAAATATTGCAACAGTTCGGTTTACTGCTCAGGAGTGTATGACCAAAACCTCTGATGTGGTGGCTGAGTTTTTAGCAATTTTTAAGAGCATCTTATTCCATATTTTTTGCTACTCTACCAAACCAAAGTGAATTCATGGCAAGAAGTATTGTGAAAAGCTTAAGGATACAATAAGTTAGGTTTGGGTAAGCGCTGTGTTAAACCTTGCTTATCGCTTTAGTTGTGATTTTAGTAATTATGTTCAAATAATAAATATTTTGATCTCAAACTTATTAAAATTGGATTTAATAAAAAATGTTTCTTCCGACTTAGTGGTACAAACCATATACCGTAATACATAAATAATAGAAGGCGATCACTGAACGCCATAGCCACAGCTAATATAAGCTTAGCTAATCACCCTGAACCGAGGAGAACCTAAAAAATTTATATAAAACTTTAAATATTCTTCTTGAAATTTTCACATTTTATTGATATCTTTTAATAGTGTTAGATAGAAATATCCACTACAAATTAGTGGTACCAGTAACGAACAAAAAGCTGCAAGACTTCAGCATACTTCGTTGCAAGTCTAAAAATAGTCTAAAAATATAACCGTCGGCTATGCGCCGACATGTAATAAAGTTAGGTATCTAATACAGAGGGAGTCATTTTTTAATAACTTCCTCTATAAAAATTTACTTTAATTAATTTTAATAAATAAAAATTTAGAATTTTAGAAGTTGGGACTTAATATAAATTATTTATTTTTTTAATAGCAGAAAAAGAGATTTTAAGAATAGTTTTATATCTTCTAAAATTTTTTGAATCTTTCAATTTGTTTACTTTTCTCTATTTCTGATCGCTACAGTCTTTATATCGGCGTTAAGATTCTGACGATCAGAAGTCAATTATGAGAAACATATATACTTAAGAAACCCAAGTTGCTAGTTATTAAAAAAATGCCTTCAACTCGGCTTCAAATCGAGCAAAAATTGTATAAAAAAATACAATAATTTAATAATTGTGTATGGCGCCAATACATTTTCGGTGAGTAACTAGTAGCTTAGGTTTAAGAAGCTAGAGAAAAGCTTCATCTTGTGAATTTTACAAATAATTTAGATTACTACATAAATCTGGATTATTTACTAATTTTTTTATACATTTCAGAAAGATACTTGTAAATTTTACTTCGTTCACCATATACAGATTTTACGTAGGAGAGTTTTCCCCGAATAGTATTATCTAATGATATTTCTAATTCAGTCCATCGCTCAGAAAGAAGACCATAAATTGGATAATCCTCAAAAATTAAATAATCATTAGGTAAGCGTTTTTTTGCTTGTTGAACATTAGTGTGGTATTTTTTTGAAATAAAAAGACTATTTTTTTCATTTAATTGTCTTGCAACAGCTGTTAAGCCATATTTTTGACATCCAATCAAAATAGCAGATAACTCTCTAATAAAATTAGAAGATAGCTTTAAAGTTCGTCCTAAAATAATTCCATTAACAATTTTACGGTCATTTTTCTCTGAATATTGAAACTTTTTCCAGTTAATTTGAAAACCATTTTCTGTTAACAAATTAAATATATCTTGGTTAATTTTAAATTTTTTAAATTTTCTTTTTCCTGTTATAAGTACAGAATCGAGAATTTCACTCGGTATCGAATTATTAGTAGAAGATATGGTTATATCATCTACATAACGACTATATTTACATCCATAAGAATGACAAATATCAGCAAATACATCATCAAAATTTTTAAAAATTAAATTTGATAAAATTGGTGAGCAAGGTGAACCATGAGGTAAATATCTATAAACTGGAAATCTAGCATCAATAAATGTTTCATGGTTATGGAAAGCATGAATTATGTCACTTATAGAATCTTCATAAGATGAAAAATTAAATATATTTCTATCAAATTTTAGTTGTAATTGTGAAGGAATACTCACAATAACTGTTAACCATAATGCTAAATCGTCACTTATGGTTAATGCAGATTTTTTAAAAAGCTCAAATATCATATAGTCTCGAATACTTCTGAAAAAATCACTAATATCTAGATTAAGAAGGCTATTACAACCTAAATGATACCTAGCATTATCTATGCAACTTCTATTTTTTACATATCCATAAGCATATGGACTTAAATTAAATTGAGATTCAATTAAATTTTTTAGTTTCCATTGAGTATCAATTAATGGAGAAAGTGGTGCTTCTATTTGTCTTGGTTTACCTTGTTTTCTCGGAACATAAAAAATATCATAATATTTAAAGCAAAATGTTGGATGTATTAAACTTTCAATAAATTTTTTGGGTATTTCTAAATTTTCAGATAAAGAATCTAGAGATTTTGCATTTTTAAGTAATTGATTAAGATTATTATATTTCATAATAGAAGATTTAATGTGATTTTGGTTAGTATTAATTCGCTTTTCTATTATTTCTATTTTAGACTTTTCAAATTCTATTTTTTTATTCTTATTTAAAAGATTTTCTGCTTTATTAAATTGATTAAATTTTCTGTAACATTCAGCAGATTCTTGATAATAATTTCCTTTTTCCAAGACTTGAGCTGCTTTTTCATATTGATGTAAACGTAAATAATATTGGGCAGCTTCCCAATAATTTTCTAATTTTTCTTGACACTGAGCTGCTTTACCATACTCTCCAATATTATCCCAAGCAATGGTCGCTTTTTGCCATTGAAAGATCGTTTGCCAAAGTTTAGCAGCTTGACAGTAGTGATCTATATTTTGTTCTTTTTCTCCTAAAATTTCATAAATTTCAGCTTGACAATTAATTACAGCCTCAGATTGTAGCTCGATTTTAGAGTAATTTTCTAAAGCTTTATCCCACTGTCTTAATTCTTGCCAAATATTACCAGCTAATTGCCATTGCGCTTCCTCTTCGTATAAGAGAGCTTTCATACGAAGTGCATTGATGCTATCTCCTCCTCGTGAGTAGTTTTCCTGAGCAATTGCATATTGACCTTTCTCTTCATATTCTTTAGCAGAATTAATCCAATCTTCTTTAGATTCGGTTGAAAAAAATTGTTCGATTTGCTTTGTAAAATCCCTTAAGTTACCAGACTGTATATAATTTTTAATTTCTTGTTTATTCCAATAAATACACTCTTTTGATTCAATAAAAATGAGCTGTTGCTCGGCTCTAGTTATGCAAACATAAAGACAGTTCTCAATATAATCAAGAAGTCCTTGCGCTTGCAATTTATTTTGGTTTTGCCATTGATGAAAAGTAGTGAAAAAATCTAAGACTAATACTTGTTGAAATTCTAATCCTTTAACATCAGTAATACCAAAAACACGTTGAGATTTAATTTCGTTTGTACTAAATTGATTGATGACAATATTTTCTTCTTGAGGATTAGCTACAATAATTGCATTCCAAGGGCCAAAAACATCTCTGTCTCTTAAAACTTCTTTAATAGATGAATAAATAACTAGTGGTTTTCCTAACTCAATTTTAAAAGGAAATAGTGGTTTGGCAGATAAATTTCGTAGACGATTAACTTGGTTACTTAAGTTGACAATATCAGCTTGTGAGCGAAAATTCAAGCTAAACTGCTTTGGTTCATTATAGGCATCTAGAGACCAATTTTCTTTATATTCTTCTCTCAAGTGCCACAAAATTGTCTTAATTCTTTTCCAAGAAAAGCCGCTGGGATTAAGAATTTGAGAAGGATCACCAGTAATAAAAAAGGCTGGAGGTTCATTATGGCGAGGTTTTGTAAATCGTAAAAGTAAGTATAGTTGAATTTCAGTAAAATCTTGCGCTTCATCACAATACAAAATATCCCATAAATGCAAAATCTTATTTTGATTAAATATTCGGAGAATTGCAATACTTAAATCAAGATCATCCCAATAATTTTTAGCTTCATTATTAAGTTGATATCGTTCTGCTTCTCTATAAATATCTTCTCGATTAATATCAGGTTCAATTTCTTCACCACATTGCATATAGTCTTCAAGGCTTATAAGTTTATTCGGTTTATCAATAGCCTTTAAAGAGCCTTTAATATGTTGTTGGATTTCTCGCCAAACTATAGATGCTAAGCGACGAGAACCTTTCCATTCATTCAAAAAGCGAGCTTTGGTTATGCGAAGTCCAGGAGAAAATTGTTTTTTTTCGCTATCACCTAGGATTTTTTGAAGTAAGTTGATAAAACTAGATATGTATAAATTAGATGGAATTTTTTGCTGGCATAACTCTTTAGCAATTTTCTTTGTATAATCCACTAAATATTGATTATAAGTAATATAAGCAATTTTATGGTAATTAGGATGTTGTAAAGCTTGGCAAATAGCGACTGAAGTCTTACCACTACCTGCACCTCCCTCAAGAAGAATAGATGGACTCATATGATTAACCAGCCCACCTTGTATTAAATGATATTGCTCTTCGGAGAACATTACTCCTGTTTCAAAAAAGTTATTTTTATCTCTAATGCTAAAGAATAGAGGTTTTTCATTTATTTCATCAGCAATAATATCATTCTTTAAATTTTGATTTAGCCAAATTTCATTAATTTGAATCAATGAAGTTACTGAGATTGAATCATCCTGTATATCACTTTCAGGAATATCGTTTATATCAATCAAATTACCATTTATATGGATATTAAACAAGCCACGATCCATTTGATCATGATTGACAAAATCTAGCACAATCATAGCTAAATTTTTCTCTAACTTTACTAAACGAACGATAATACGTAAAAATAAATTAAAGCGAATACGAATAAATCCGTGAGGCAAACCAACGAGAGAAGAATGCTGAATAGCTTGATTATTATTTAATGCTTTAAGAAAACGTTGTCGGGATTTTAGATCAAGTGACAAAAATTTTGCATAAGCTTTTTGGCAAAAAACAATACGATAGAAAGGAAAATCAACCATATTATGAATATAATAAACACAGTCAAACTAAATCAATAAATTTATTTTATTTGGCATAATTAAGATAAATAAATAATATTAAAAAACTGGTTTCTGAACAAGTAATTTAATGAATTAATAAAATTTATTTGCCTTAAAATGGTTAATAGTCAAATTTTTAATAACAATTTTTAAAATTATATAATCGTGATCGCTAACTCTGTTCTAAAGCAGACAGCTGTTGCTCAAGCTGGCTCACCCTTTCGACCAAAGGAATCATATTATCAGCCCCAAAGTAAGAAGCTATAGCAGCTAATACCGCTTCAGTCTGTGTACTGCCTGTTTCTGAGACATGGGACTGCAACCGATTGTATAAAGACTCTGGCACTCGAATATTGACGGCTCGGCTTGCCATACAACATATCTGTGAAATGTAATACACAAAAATGATAACAAGCAAACTCAGGTATTGCCCATTGCTTTACAAAACTATATATAAATTTCTCCTAAGTAACGGAAAACAAGAGAATAATTAGCATAATTGTTAAGCTTTTTCAATAAAAGAAAGTCACAAATTGAGGTCATAAAAGTCACATCTTTTCTAAACGGTTCAACTTATCCGTTAGTAAAATTTTCGTAGCTCTTATCTAGCAAAGCTTGTATTCAACACAACGCGATCGCGCTTTGCCTTTCAATCAATATGCTGTATAATCAAATCAAGTGAGAACCAATCGTCAAAAAGTTATCCCTCAGTATTTTTTCTGAACATCAAGGTAATCACTGAATCTATTCAGGAAATATTATCTCTTCATAAATCTGTTTAATCTGGCAGGTGAAATTAATGCTTTTTAGTTCGACCATATCCCCAGCTTGATAATTAATAATCCGCCAGTCACCCGTTTCAGTTTTACGGAATAGTTCTATGTCGATCGCGTCCGCACTGACTAAAACATATTCTTGCAAACTGGGATTACGGCGGTACATTTTGAATTTTTTGCCGCGGTCATAGGCTTCTGTATTGGGCAATAAAACCTCAACGATTAGACAAGGATAGGTAACATATTGGGTTGTAATTTTATCCCGATCATCACAGGTCACACTGATATCAGGATAAACGTACTTCGTCGCACCTACAATACTTACTCGACAATCAGAATTAAGGGTTTTACAATCACTTCCTCGCAGATGAGCTTTAAGTAGAGCAAGAAAGTTTCCTGCAATCTCCCCATGATTGATCGTGCCACCACTCATTGCATAAACTTCACCATCAATATATTCATGGCGTTCTAATTGTTGTTCCTCCCACGCAAAGTATTCTTCTGGAGTAAACTTCGGAAAATGTTCTTTTAAGGCAACCATATAAAATCTTCAATATTGGCTCATTTATCATTTATAGCGACACTAAACCTATTCCAGTGAAAAGAAAAAGGAGTGAATGCCAAAAAGTTATCCCTGAGTATTTTTCCTAAATCAGTGATCGCATTAAATCAATTGAATAAATTAAGTGGGTTATCGGGGCAACGGTATCCTAAGCGCGTAAAGATTGGGCGATCGCTTGGGTTTAAGAATAGGTATTTAATCAGATCATTGGTTATGGTTTGGGATTAAGTTGGACTCGTGATTTATTTGAAAGCAATCACGGTTTAACATTTAGAAATTCAGTAACCAGTCTAAATCATAGATTCTAGCCATAGTTGAAACTATTTTGGTCTTGGTACAGTCGGTGAGCCTATTCAATCTCCCTTACACGCTGACCCGTACTCAGAATTATGAAGAAACCGCGATCGCTGCATTTCGGACATTTTATCAACGCTTCATCCCAGACATTGAGTGGGTCATTGCCCATCCAGATTGCGCTGCGACAAATTTGGAATTCACTTGTAGCATATTAGAAATCCCCCTATTTTATCTTTTTATATTTTTTAGTTTTCATAAAAACGAACGTGTTTAAACAACTCACTCACACCCTGAAGAAAAAAACAAGCCAAGTTCTTCATTCGGTTGCTGAAGCCTTAGAACGAGAGGATCTTCAACCTGTTAAGTCGGCTAATGCTTCCACTGATTCTTCTGCTACAGCAACTTCTTCTGTGGAATCACATTTCCAGGATGAAAGCAGTTTAAAAACCTTAAATCAACCAGAATCTACTGTTAATTCTGCAACCTTGCCTGAATTGGCAACAGCTGTAACCGCAGGCTCCCAGAATTCCGAAGCAACGAGCAGCAATAGTGTATCTTCTTCTCCCACTAAGAAAAATAGAAGACGGGAACGTCGCAGAACCCTAAAATTGCCAAAATTATCTACCAATGAGGTTTCAAAGGACTCTCAGCCTTCTAAGCTTTCTAAGCTTAAACAAATTCCTCAGCATCCTCGATTTTGGTTGTTTTTTGGGATGGGAGTTGGTGTGAGTAGTTCCGCGATCGCGTTAGGTTGGGGAATTTATCAACTAGAACAGAACACCCAAGTTGCCGTTGAAGATGTCTTAACCTATGCCCCCGAAGGAACACTGACTATTAAATCTAAAAATGGGACAGTTCTTCAGGAAATTGGCCCCGTGAGTCACGATAAATTAAAAGCCAATGCCATTCCGCCGCTAGTGAGCCAAGCCTTTATTGCCAGCGAAGACCGACGCTTTAGGGAACATCGAGGTGTGGATCTCCAAGGAATTATGCGGGCCTTATTTTCCAATATCCAAGCGGGAGATGTGGTTGAAGGGGGAAGCACCATTACCCAACAGTTAGCCCGTCTAGTTTTTCTCAATCAAGACCGTAACTTTGGGCGTAAAATTCGCGAAATTCGTTTAGCGCAGAAAATTGAAGATAAATATACCAAAAACGAAATTTTACAGCAATATTTAAATTTAATTTATTTGGGATCAGGAGCTTACGGGGTAGCCGATGCGGCCCATGCTTATTTTAGTAAACCCCCAGAAAAATTAACCCTGACAGAAGCGGCCACCTTAGCGGGAATTGTTCCTGCACCGAGTCGTTATTCCCCTCTAGAAAATAAGGAATTAGCCACCAAACACCGCAATGAAGTGTTAAATAAAATGGCGGATGCGGGCTTTATTACCCCAGCCCAAGCTCAGACCGCTATCTTAGAACCGTTAAACCTCAAACCTAGCCCCCTGAAGCGATTTAATCGGGAAGCTCCTTATTTTACGGATTATATTCTCAAAGAATTACCCAAATATGTTTCTGAGGCTCAGATTAAGGGTGGGGGGTTAACAGTTGAAACGACGCTGAATGCGAATTGGCAGAAACATGCGGAGGAAGTGGTTAGTCAGGCGATCGCGAAGTATGGTCAATGGCAACGCTTTAGTGAAGCCGCTTTAGTGACCATTGATCCTAAAACGGGTGCTATTTTTGCGATGGTCGGTGGTAAGGATTATAAAAAAGCACAGTTTAATCGTGTAACCCAAGCCAAACGGCAACCTGGTTCTACCTTTAAGCCCATACTCTACGCAGCAGCGATCGCGTCTGGAATTTCTCCTGATAAAGCCTATCCCAACACACCATTTACCATTAATGGTTATACCCCCGAAAACTACGGGGATCAATATAGCGGCGGCTTAATGTCGTTACGTCAGGCATTGGCTAGCTCCGTCAACGTAGTAGCAGTAAGGTTGTTGCTCGATGTGGGCTGGAATCCGGTAATCAAACTCGCTCGGCAAATGGGGATTGAATCTAAACTAGAGCCGACCTATTCTCTGGCGTTAGGGGCGTGGGAAATGACCCCATTGGAAATGACCAGTGCCTACGGAACATTTGCCAATAATGGAGTTCATGTCAAACCCTACGCTATTACCCAAATCCTAGACCGCCAAGGAAAAGTGCTCTATAAAGCAGCCGTTAAAACTAACCGTGCTCTCGATTCTGGCAGTAATGCGATTATGACCTCCATGATGCGTGGTGTTGTCACATCGGGAACAGGCCGTCCGGCTCAATTAGGCGATCGCCAAGTGGCGGGCAAAACCGGAACCTCTGATAAAGCACGGGATCTTTGGTTTATTGGCTATATTCCCCAACTGGTTACAGGAGTCTGGTTAGGAAATGATAATAATATGCCGACCAAAGGAGCAAGCACCACTGCCGCGATAATGTGGCAACAATTTATGGTGGATGCAGTCAAAGGAATGCCGGTTCAATACTTTCCTGCTTTACCCAAACAACACAAACCCTCGATTAAAGCCGAACCCTTGCGTTCAAAAGGTCTGAAGGTTTTAGCGATCGCGCCTGCTGCGGTTCAAGGAGGTAATTCCTTTATCAACTCGCCCAATGATGGAACCACTCAACCTCGTCGTCGCCGTCGCCGTCGTTTGGTCGATAATACCAATACGGACAATAATCAACGAACTGACAGTAATAGAGAGCAAACAAGAGAAAACCGCCGTTCTCGACGCAGACGCTTAAGACGCTCCAATGAAGAAACCGCCCAACGCGAGACTTCTTCTTCTAGCCGTTCTTCCCGTCGAGCCTCTCGTCGCCGTAGTTCTTCGCAATCGACCTCCAGCACCGCCAGTCCTAATTCTTCTCTTCCAGCACCTCCCGCCGCGAAAAAAGAAGAATAATGGCAACAAAAAAGGAGACTTAAACCGTCTCCTCTATTTAATAATTCCTGAAATTTAACTCAGAGCTTTAGCTAACAACCGCTAAAATATCTTGAGCATGGGTTGCCGTGTTAACTTGCTCATCAACGTAGCTAATTTTGCCGGTGCTATCGATAATATAGGTTACTCGTCTGGAATAATCTCCTTTGGCGACATCATAGGCATTGGTAATGGCTCCATCGGTGTCAACCAATAATTGGAAGGGTAAACCATATTTTTCTTTAAAAAGTTTATGGGATGCTTGATCATCTCTGCTAACCCCTAAGACGACAATATCTTTGCCTTGATATTCTGCATGATTGTCTCGAAATCCTTGCGCTTCGACGGTGCAACCTGGCGTATCATCTTTAGGATAAAAATATAAAACCACAGTTTTGCCTGCAAAATCAGATAATGAGACGGTTTTACCCTCATCATTAACAGTTGTAAAGTTCGGTGCTTCGGTTCCGATTGCTAAGACCATAATTCCTCATTTTTGACAAGATTGTTACTGGGTCTGATCATAAATCTTTACAGTCTCAAAATTCAAGACTATTTTTGCTATCGCTGATGTTGCTGGGCTTGAAAGTTGCCTATTATCCAAATGAGCGATCGCGTCAGCTATTGGTTACAATTCACCCTACACCCAGCTAACTAACGATTGGATTGTTTAATGAAAGTCAGAAAAAAGTCTGATCTTTAAAAAGAATTTCAAAGGCAATGAAAAAATCTAGAAAAGTTAAGGTATTATATTCAGATATTAAAAACGCAATAGCAATTATTTATTAATTTTGCGGGTATTCAACCTTCAGCTTATTGAACCTGTTAAGTGTCTGTTCAGGTTTAGGCGGTATTTAAGAATCGATTAAGGATTGATCAAATTTCATTCCTGAATTACCAACGCTATCGTAACTTTTTCATTATCGATCTATGCCCAAACGATTTTCTCCTAAACCTCTTGGTTCCATTTTGTGGGAAGCCGGTCTTGTTACTCCTGCCCAAATTGAAGTTGCTTTACAGGATCAACAATATTATCGCTTGCCATTAGGGGAAATCTTAGCATTACATGGCTGGATTCAACAGGAAACGGCCGATTTTTTTGCAGAAGATTGGCCTACGATTGTTATCGCTTCCTATATTCAGCCGCTCGGCCATTATCTTCGATCAGCAGCCCTGTTGAACGAGGAACAAATTCAACAAATTCTGCTAGAACAAAAGCAATTAGGAGTTCGTTTTGGGGCATTGGCCGTCTTAAAAGGTTGGGTCAAACAGCAAACCGTCGATTATTTTTTAGAAAACTTAGTGCCTCAAGCCAAAGATTTCTCTGATTTTCAACCTAAACAGATTACTGATACAACCACTTCGTCAGGAAATACAGCCCAGAATACGGTTAAACAAACCAAAAATACAACCTCTCAACGTCCTCAAAAGGAATTAATTCTACCGACATCCCACCATAAAAAAGCACAAGCAAAAGAGCAAACACTCTTTTTTAGTGAATCCACCATCTCGATTGAAGGCAATTTACAGGCTTTTTGTTTGGGCGATGACAGCTTAGATGAAAATTATGATCTGGCTCAAGCATTGGATTATCATTTGATGTTTCCTGAATAATTACTGAGGGTGTAAACGTTGCTGTAAAGCGGCGACTCGTTGTTGAATCGCTGACCAATTAGCGGTTTGTACCAACTGAGAAGGAAAAAGTTGACCTGATAGTCCCACCGCGATCGCGCCTGCTTGGATAAAGTCGGTTGCATTGTCTAAGGTTACGCCCCCCGTTGGAATTAAAGGTATACTGCCTAATGGCCCTTGCAACGCTTTGATATAGTCCACCCCCCCGACGGATTGGACAGGAAAGACTTTAACCGCACTGGCTCCTGCTTGCCAGGCGGTAACGATTTCGGTGGGGGTTAAGGCCCCTGGAATAATGGGAATACCTGCTTTAACAGCCGTTTCGATTAAAGGGGGATTGATGTGAGGAGTAAAACAAAATTGACAACCACAGGCGATCGCCGCTTTTAAATCCGCTACGGTTAATACAGTTCCTGTCCCAATCAGACAATCAGGAAAGCCTTCTCGTAATTCCGCAATTAACTGATCAGGCTTAACACTATTCCAGGTGATTTCGATTAATTTCATCCCGCCCGCCACGACCGCATGGGCCAAGGCACGGCCAATCGCTAAATCCTGAGTCCGTAAAACGGCGATCGCGCGATGGGTCTGGAGTTGTTGTAACCAAGCTTGTGTCATGGGTCAAAACTAACGCAATATTTAGGGACTAACTTACCGAAAAAACTACACCTGAGATAGTCCCCATCTGAGTTTGCCATTGTTAGGATGCAATTACCCTTAGCCAGGAGAGATAAGTAAATGATCGTTGAAGACAATCCTCAAGTCGAAGTGATGACCGACAATCCAACACTGGCCCCGACAGAAACTTCCTCAGAAACCGATCTCGTAAGGGCAGAAACTCAAGCCCTAATTGAAGCCATTCAAACCAAAGCTTTTTCTGAAGCCCAAAAAGCAGGAGACTTTGCCCGTGATAGTTACCTGGAATTTGTTCGTCGCGCTAGGGTAGAAGTCGAAAGACTGAATTTAGTTGACCGCAACCGCATTGAAGATGCCATGCGACACCTGCAATGGGAAGTCGATAAGGATTGGAGTAATGTGGTTTATGAGTTTAATCACTTCAGCGATCGCGTTAATGCGGCCGCTAGGGCTGCCTGGGATGTTTTGACAGCACGCTAATAATCAAATCTAGGGAAAGACGGTGAATTCAGTGAGAATAGCCTACTTCAAAGGAGTGGGCTTTTTTATTGCCCTATGAGCGATTAGGAACTAATCCTTCTGCCGCCGCACGGAAGATCTCCACCTCATCATTGTAATCAATGGGTAATACGGTACCTACATTTTCATGGGGGCGAGGAATAATAACCCAGGTTTCTACCACCGCGCCTTCCGTCCGATTGACGGCCTCAATGCCTGCTGCCATCGCCGTTTTAACTTCCTGAACATCGCCACGAATATTCAACGTAAAGCGAGCGCTTCCTGCTCGAAGGTAACTGACAATGGTAATTCTGCCTGCTTTAACCATTGCATCAGCCGCCGCTAAAATACCCGGAAAGCCTTTAGTTTCGATAGAACCGACAGCGGATTGAGATGGCATGGTGAATTCTCCTAACAATTATGAATAACTAAAATAAAAATTAAGTTTAAGACGAAGATCTGAGGGAAAAAGAAGCGTCAATCTTTGTCCCAGTGTCACTATAGGATGATCGGGGGACAAACTACCAGAACGCTCAACTCCGAAAACGGGCCACTTTTTCCGTATATTCCAGCGGCAACACGGCAAGAACATTCTCAGGTGGATTGGGGACAATATAGTAACTCACCAATTCGCCCCCTGCGGTACTTTCAACTGCTTTGAGTCCCATATCAACAGCTAATTTAACTTCTGAAATAGGCCCCCGTACCGCGACTAAAAATTCTCCCCGTTCTGCTAAATCGTAGTAAACCAAGGTTACTCGTCCGCCTTTAACCATTGCATCAGCCGCCGCGAGGACAGCAGGAAATCCCAAAGTTTGAATAACACCAACGGCTTGGGGCATAGTGATTTCTCCAGCAGGCTCTAAGAACAGGACGTAATGAAAAGCAACTTTATATTATAGGAGAAAGCGGGGCAGCCCTGTTTTCCCTCTGCTATTTATTTAGGTTATTTGCCAGATTAGTCTTGCTCATGTTCTGATGGCTGGACTTATGGCGTTAACGACGCTCTTGGTTTTAAGAAGCAATTTCTGAATTATGTTCCTTTAACCATTGCATATCTTCAGGAAATTGGGGAATGGAATTAATAAGCTTGTGAGTATAGTCGCTTTTGGGTTTGCTGATAATGGCTTGAGCAGAATCGATCGCTTCAGCTAATTTGCCTTTGTTCATCACCATAATGCGATCGCTCATGAAACGCACCACACTGAGATCATGGGAAATGAAAATATAGGTTAATTGAAATTCCTGCTGTAAATCTTTGAGGAGGTTTAACACCTGAGCTTGTACCGATACGTCTAAAGCAGATACCGATTCATCACAGATAATAAAGCGGGGATTCAGGGCCAAGGCTCTGGCTACACAAACTCGTTGCCGTTGTCCGCCTGAGAGTTCGTGGGGATAGCGATTGAACCAATTGGGATTGAGTCCAACTCGATCTAGCAAATAGGTAACCCGTTCTTTGCGCTTGCGGTCATTGCCCCCCGTTTGATGAATCACCATCGGCTCTAAAATGGCTTTGCCAATGCTAATGCGGGGATTGAGGGAATTGTAAGGATTTTGGAAAATAATTTGCATTTCACGGCGCAGATTTCTTAATCTTTTATCCCCTGCTTTGAGCTTAGAAATCACCGTTTCCCCAAAAATGATTTCCCCTTTTTGAGCAGGAATGAGCCGCAACAAGGTTCGGGCTAAGGTGGATTTACCGCAGCCTGATTCGCCCACTAAACCCAAGGTTTCTCCTGGAAACACCTGAAAATTAATATCATCAACCGCTTTAAAGGCATCCCGTTTCCCCAAAAATCCTGATTTGACGAATTCAACCGTTAAATTGCTCACAGATAGGAGGGGCTGCTGTTGGGATAAATGCCTCAATCGTTCCTGTTCTGCTTCGGGGGTAATCACGGCATAGCTTTTGGTTGCCTGATCCGATTCGAGGAAATCCGCCACCGTGGGGAGTTGGGCTAATTGGGGAGATAAACGGGGACGGCAGGCGAGTAACCCTTTGGTGTAGGGATGCTGGGGGCTGTATAACACTTGCTCTTTTGACCCCTGTTCCACGATTTTTCCTTGGTACATCACCGCCACTTTATCGGCAATTTCATTAATGACACCAAGATCGTGGGAAATAAAGATCATGGACATATTGCGCTGAATTTTGCACAGATCTCGCAATAGCCGCAGAATTTCGGCTTGTACGGTGACATCTAATGCGGTTGTGGGTTCATCGGCAATTAATAAACTGGGATTACAGGAAATGGCCATGGCAATCATCACCCGTTGCAGTTGACCGCCTGAGAGTTCGTGGGGATAGCGTTTTAAAAATTCCTGTTTGCGCTGTTTGATATACGCATTAATTTGATCCGTCACCGAGCCTTGTTGTCGGAGGGCTTCGGCGGAATGTTGGCTTAAAAAGGTGGCTTCCAGGGTTTCATCGGTGGGTAAAACTCGGACTTCTTGTAAAAGCGCGATCGCTTGCTGGTTTGCCTGCTCAGGTGTAACTTTTTGATGGAGTTGAATGGCTTCGGTAATTTGAAACCCGATGGTATAAACGGGATTAAGGGAACTCATGGGTTCTTGGAAAATCATGGCAATTTTCCCGCCGCGATAGTGCCGTTTCGCGTCTTCGTTTAAAGTTGCTAGGTTAACGCGATCGCCGGATTCATCATAAAAATTAATTTCACTGTCCCTAGCGAGCCGACCTGATGAGGGAATTAAGCCCATAATGGCTAAGGATGTAACCGACTTTCCTGATCCTGACTCCCCCACAATGCCTAAAATTTGTCCCCGTTGCAGGTCAAAATCAATCCGATCCACCGCAACCGTCGGAACACCTCTTCCTTCTCTGACAAATTCCACTTGCAAATTACGAACATCCAGAATGGGGTCAGCCATAGTCTCAGCGTCAGTACAGATCAACTGAAATTGTAACGGATTTATCTAGGTACTGATACACTAAAACAGACGAAATGCGGTGGAGTGTGCATGATTTATCTCGATTCTGCCTTAATTGAAGATGCCAAAGTTGCCCAAAACTGGGGTTGGGTCAAAGGAATTACGACTAATCCGAGCTTACTGGCCAAAAGTTCGTTATCGCCCGAAGAGACCCTCCAGCAATTGGCCCAACTGAGTCCAGGCGAGCTTTATTATCAATTGATGTCAAGGGATTACGCAGGCATGGTCAAGGAAGCCCGCAAAGCCTATGCCCTCATCGGAGAGAAAACGGTGCTCAAAATTCCTGCGACCGATATCGGTTTTCAAGTGGTTGCCTATTTATCGGATAAAATTTCCTGTTCTGTGACGGCCATCTATAGTCCTGCCCAGGCCGCGATCGCCAAAGAAGCAGGAGCCAAATACGCGATCGCCTACGTGAATCGGGCAACTCGTCTATTAGGGGATGGATTGAAATTAGTCCGAGAAATGGCCCAAGTGTTAGAGGGCAGTTCAACCGAGATCCTAGCCGCCAGCTTGAAAACTCCAGAAGAAGCCGCCCATGCCCTGATTGCAGGTGCTCACCATTTAACCGTTCCCTTAGATATTTTGAGCAGTATGACGAGCCATGACTTGTCGAACCAAACCGTCGAGGAATTTAATCAGCAAGGTCGAGGAATTTAAGCTCCATTTATCTAAAAAACAAAAAGGTTGCCCTTCCCAGACAACCCGCGATCGCGTCAATTGATAGTTAAATAATAGAAAATCTAAATTAAGCAAAAATCGGCGTTAAAGCTATTGAACAGCCTTCGTTAACCGCGACAGGAAGAGCTTCAGCTGCATGGGCAACGATATGCGGTTCTATTGCAGGAACAGTAGAGCTTGGTTCAAAATCATCATCATCAAAATCATCATCCATCACATCACTAATGCAGAGTCGCTCACAGGGGATCGTATCTGATAAAATGGAACTTGCCATCATTCCTGTATGAATTTCTAAATGGGCTTGGGGTAAAGCTTCAAAAACAAGACGCTGACCAGGAAAGACAACCCTTTCAAAATACCAATTTGCGATATTTGTAATCCGAGCAATTTGAATATGATTCGTGGCGTTTACATAGCAGCAGAGTAAAATGCTCTGATGTCCGTCTGGGATAGGATCAAGGATCTGAGCCATAGTATTTCAGGAATATTAAATCAGTTTGTCATGTTCCCTCTAAACTAGCACTCGTTGATCCCCATTTGCTGTAAAGATAATTACAATCAATTTCTTTGCTTCCCTTAAGTACAGGATTAATTATCATTGCTTTGTTATTTTGCTCACAAAAACGCTTCTTCTCGTCTGTTGCTAATTGATAGGCTTTTTTCACCTCTTTTCCTGTTTAGGTTCAGAATTTTGAGAAGAGTCAAGATAACTCAACTACCTAAAATCTAGTTTCCAGCAAACATTAAGTTATATTAAAATTATTAACGACTTCTTTATTGATCAGAAGCCTGTTATTGAGCTTATTCGGCGATCGCGCTCAGCCTGTCCCTATCTATTTTTCAAATCCCAGTTAGCGATAACCCAATATCGATCTCCTTATTGCACTCCCCTATGACTCAGCGAATTCTCTACGTCCGTCTTCCCTGTAACCCTATTTTCCCCATTGGCGTTGTTTATTTGTCTGATCATGTCCATAAACAATTTCCCGATATTGAGCAAAAAATTTTTGATTTAGGCACTGTGCCACCGCTAGATTTTAAAAAAGCCTTAGATCAATGTATTGACGACTTTAAACCCACTCTATTAGTTTTTTCTTGGCGTGATATTCAAATTTATGCTCCCGTTGGTGGACGCGGTGGCAACCCCCTCCAAAATGCCTTTGAATTTTACTATGCCAAAAATCCCTTCATTAAACTCAGAGGTGCCTTAGGCGGCTTAAAAGTCACTACCGCTTATTACAGCGAACTTTGGCAGAATATTGGCTTAATTAAACGGGGCTTGAATCGTGCCAGAAAATATCACCCTGATGCCCGCATTGTTATTGGGGGCGGAGCCGTTAGCGTCTTTTATGAACAACTCAAAACCCAATTACCCCAGGGGACGATTGTTTCCGTCGGAGAAGGCGAAACCCTGCTGGAAAAACTGCTCAAAGGGCAAGAATTTCGAGATGAACGCTGTTATGTTGTTGGAGAAAATGATCCCCGTCCTCGCTTAATCCATGAGCAACCGACTCCGTTAGAAAAAACGGCTTGCAACTACGACTACATCAGCACGATTTGGCCAGAATTTGACTATTACTTACAGGAAAATGATTTTTATATCGGTGTACAGACAAAGCGCGGCTGTCCCCACAATTGCTGCTATTGCATTTATACCGTTGTAGAAGGGAAACAAGTTCGCATCAATCCCGCCGATGAAGTCATTGCCGAAATGCGGCAACTCTATGATCGAGGAATTCGGAATTTCTGGTTTACCGATGCTCAATTTATCCCTGCCAAAAAATTTATTGATGATGTCGTTGAACTGCTCGAAAAAATTCAAGCATCAGGCATGACGGATATTCACTGGGCTGCCTATATTCGAGCCGATAATTTAACCCCCTATCTCTGTGAATTAATGGTGAAAACGGGGATGAACTACTTTGAAATCGGTATTACCAGCGGTTCCCAAGAATTAATCCGTAAAATGCGAATGGGCTATAACCTGAAAAACGTGTTACAAAATTGCCGAGACTTAAAAGCAGCAGGGTTTGAAGATACTGTTTCAGTCAATTATTCCTTTAACGTTATTGATGAAACCTACGACACCATCCGTCAAACCATCGCCTACCATCGGGAATTGGAAAATATCTTTGGGGTGGAAAAAGTTGAACCCGCCATTTTCTTTATCGGACTTCAGCCCCATACCCACTTAGAAGAATATGCCTTCAAAGAAGAAATTTTAAAACCTGGCTATAATCCCATGAGTTTAATGCCTTGGAATGCCAAAAAACTGTTGTGGAATCCTGAACCCCTCGGCTCGTTCTTTGGGGAAGTTTGCTTACAAGCTTGGAACCAAAACCCCAATGATTTTGGCCGTGAAGTCATGAAAATTTTAGAACAACGATTGGGTAAGGCGGATTTAGAAGAAGCATTAACAGCTCCCGTTGCCGCTGAAAAAAATCTAGTTTCTGTTTAATTCTCCCACTCAGTTTAGCCAGAAATTTTGACTCAAAATTAATTAGACATCTTGCATGAATCAAGAAACAAGTTGCCGCTCAAAATTAATGATGCCAGCTAAAAGATGTAAGCGTAGCCCAAATCTTCGTCTGCGATTGCGATAACGTCCCGAAAAGTTTAAGGGGTGACAATAACCCTAAAGTTCCTATGGTATAAGCTTTTGAGGCTATCATTTTCTAAAAAACACGACTTGGAAGGTTATTTGAGACAGCAACAAATTATTTGCAAGATAAAACAGTTCCTAGCTTCTTTCGCTAGCAACAATAACTTATCGCTTCTGATGTCTTAGCACCCCCATCTCAAGGTTTTCTTCCCTTAAGCTACTCCAGCTTCAGATGCCGTCAATGGCAGGTTTTTACTAGTCCACACATCACAATTTGACTCACCAGATAGCCGTTTTTTAGACTATCCTCCTCACCTTGTTGGAGTGACTTTTAATAATGGCTCAATAGGTGTTTCGGGGAGGTAAAAACGGAAGTAAAAGATTGGTAGGA
>CAYZWO010000056.1:0-24689 GCA_964482215.1 uncultured bacterium | reverse complement strand
TAAATCGACTTGTTCTTTGAGGGCAATGACTTTATCTTTGCGGAATCCCCCGTCGGCAGTGATCACTAATTTTGCCTGGGCATCCACTAAGCGATCGCGGACAGCTTCGGCACTAAATCCCCCAAAAATCACACTATGGGGCGCACCAATTCGGGCACAGGCCAACATGGCAATGGCCGCTTCAGGAATCATGGGCATATAAATGGCCACGCGATCACCTTTAGTTACCCCTAACTGTTTCATGGCATTGGCAAACAAACAGACTTCCCGATGGAGTTCCCCATAGGTAAGCGTGCGAGAATCCCCAGGTTCGCCTTCCCAAATAATAGCTGCCTTATTGCGTCGCCAGGTGGTGAGATGACGGTCTAAACAGTTGTAGGAAATATTGAGCTTACCCCCGACAAACCATTTCGCATTGGGAGGTTGCCAATCTAGCACCGTATCCCATTTCTGAAACCAGTGGAGTTCCTGTTCTGCTAATTCTGCCCAAAAGCGTTCAGGATTAGCCGTTGATTTACTATAAAGTTGTTCATACTCTCGGACACTCCGCACATAAGACTGATTAGCAAATTCCGATGGGGGATTAAATAACCGATCTTCACTAAGGACTGATTCAATCGTAGAGTCTGGCATTGTTCTAAGACTAATTGAGTATAAAGTAATTTCTCCTATTGTCTCGATTGTCTCAAACTCTGTTGTCTTTAGAAAGTGGGCTGAGTTAAACCCTTAGAGATAAAAGTGGCCAACCCAAGGTTTCAATCGCTTGATTCATCTGTAACGTTATTTAGGGGGTCAACAGGAATGGTGAAATAAAAGGTACTACCTTCTCCCAAAATGCTTTCTACCCAAATTTGTCCACCATGTTGTTGAATAATATCGCGGCAAATGGCTAAACCGAGTCCTGTTCCCCCTTTTTCGCGAGAATCAGAAGTATCTACTTGATGGAAAGGCTCAAAGATTGATTCTAGGTTTTGGGTGGGAATGCCTCGACCGCGATCGCGAACGGTGAACTGTAAAAAGGGAAGGGGATCTGAAGCTAAACTTTCAACAGATAGGGTGATTTGAGCATTAGGGGGAGAAAACTTCAGGGCATTACTGAGGAGATTAATTAGCACTTGAATCAATCGATCTTTATCGGCGTACACAGACAACGTAGGCGAGGAAAGATGAATTTCAATGTTTGCGTCTTGGGTTAAGGACTGAATTTGGGCGATCGCTTCTTGAATCATTGGCTGAATCTGCCAAAGTTTTTTGTCTAAATGGATTTTCCCTGAACGTAAGCGTTCGAGATTGAGAATATCATTTACCAAACGAACAAGGCGATCAATTCCTTCGGCTGCAATAGTAATCGTCAGTTCTCCTTCTTCGGAATTTGCATCAATCGCTTTTTCATGAAGTAAACTTAAGGCTGCTTGGATAGCGGTTAAAGGAGTTCGTAACTCGTGGCTGACAGTAGAGATAAACTGTGCTTTCATCTGTTCTAAATGGTGACGTTCCGTGATGTCCTCTCCAATGCCAATAACTCCCATAACTTGGCCTAAATTATCTTTGAGGGCCGTATTTCGCCAACCAATAATTTTTTCTTCGCCTGATTTTGTCACAATCGGGTTCACATAGGATTCTCCCCCTATTTCAATGACAAGATTCTGCCAGACGGTTTCTAGCTCCGAAATCATAGAAGGCGGAATAAAATATTTACTCCAATGTTGACCGATAACTTCTTCGGGCGTAAATTGAGCAATTTTCTGGAAAAAAGGATTAATATATTGAACAATTCCGTTTTGATCGAGTTCAATGACCATCATTTGCAAATTATCGAGCACTGACCGCCAACGCCGATTAAAGGCTTGTATTTCCGCTTCTGCTCTTTTGCGATCGCTAATATCTTGAAATGTTCCCACTATCCCGATTACCCTATCAATCGAGTCTCGTAATGGCACTTTATTTGTCTCCACCCATCGCTGTTCTCCTGTGGGTAAAGTCATTGTTTCTTCAATGCCGAGTTGAGCGGCTCCCGATTCCATTACGGATTGATCATCTGCCAAATAGCTTAAAATTTCGGCTTTACTATAGGAAAAATCCGTAATTTTTTTGCCAATAATATCCAAAGGAGATTCTAGACCCAAGAGACGGGCAAAGTGTTGATTACATCCTAAAAAGATGGATTCACGGTTTTTCCAAAAAACGGCTTGAGGAAAAGAGTCTAAAACTGTTTGCAAAAATTGTCGAGATTCCCTTAACTGTATTTCTGTCCGTTTAGCCTCAGTAATATCTAAGCGGATTCCATTCCAAAGCGTTCGTCCATCCTCTAAGCGATGAGGAGTGGCCGCTAATCGTACCCAACGGATTTCTTCCTGCGGCGATCGCACACAAATCGAAAGATTGAAAACCGACAAATTTTCATAGCTTTCTTGATACGTTTGACGAACTAAAAGACGATCTTCTTCAACGGCCGTATTAAATAATAAATTCGCGTTTTGATAAATCTCTTTAATGGTATAGCCCGTTTCCTTTTCAACCCCTGTACTAAGATAAGTAAAACGATATTGGCCATCTAATTCTCTAACGATTTGATAAAGATTTCCTCTGGGCAAGTTATCCCCAATCGCCCGTAATTGAGCCTCTCGTGCTTGCAAAGCTTTTTCGATCTGCTTACGTTTCGACAACTCTTGCTCTAAATACAGAGAGTAAGTTTTTTCTGCTTGGTCTTTTTCCGCTTGAATTTGTTTGCGTTCTTGTAATTCTTGCTGGAGCCGTAAATAAACCCTGGTTAATTCAGCCGTTCGTTCCTCAACCCGTTTTTCCAGACTAATATTTAAATTCAGCAGTTCAAGCTCAGCTTGCTTGAGTTCCGTTACATCTAAAATTGTCCCCCTGAGTCCAGCCGGTTGACCATCCGCCCCTAAAAAAATTTCTCCGTTAAGTTGAATAAAGCGAATCGTTCCATCGGTTCGGTAAATTCGATGCACATTACTATAAATTTCTCCCTTCAGCCCTGCCTCTATTTGCTGAATCAACCCCTCTCGATCATCGGGATGAACCCGCTCAAGAAAAAAAGAATAGGTAATTTGAGTCGTTAAAGGAATCCCAAAAATACGATATAGTGCTTCAGACCACCAGACTTCGTTCGTGACTTGATACCATTTCCAATGTCCTACATGGGCAATCCGTTGCGCCTCTAATAAATCCGCTTGACTTTGCCGTAATTGGGTTTCTATGTGTCGGCGTTCTATTTCAGCCCCTGCACGACCCGCAAAGATTTTAATGACTTCTTCTACTAACTCACTATTTTTTAAAGGATGAGAATGGAAAATGACCAATACCCCAATGGTCTCTTGAGCCGAATTAACGAGCGGAATGCCTAAATAATATTGAATATTCGCTTCTTGAATAAATAAATTTTCTGGCAAGAATTGTTGAGCTTTATCTCGATAAATGGTCAGTGTATTAGCTTGCTTTTGGATCGTCTCAGAGCAGGGTCGAATCGTGTAATCAATGTCAAAATTATCGATAATTTGTTGCTGATAACAAACAGCTAAACTTCGTCCTTTTAATAATTTAGGCTCAGTTATTTCACTAATAGAAACACAATCGACTTCTAATAATCGAGACAGAGATTGAACTAATTGCTGAAAGAAATCTTTTCCGATCTGGGTAACTAATAAAGTTGAAATTTTATTGACAATTGCTTCAATACTTTGGCGTTTCTGTTTTTCTTGTTCTATCTTTTGATAAAGTTCTGATTTTTGTAGAATATTGATAATTGCTCGATTAAAACCTTCATGGGTGATGCGGCTTTTATCTAACATATCTCCAACTTTAATAGGAGAATTATCTAAATTCAGTTGGTGATTTTGGCAATTTGTCAGGATAATACTGGAATTTTGCTCACGACCCGTCTGTTGTTGCAGTCGCTCTAAAAAATCCCAGCTATTCATATCGGCTAAATTCTCATCGAGAAGCAGAACATCAGAACGATTATCCTGACACCATTTCAAGGCTTCTTTTCCCTGATTGAATTCTATAATGCGATAGTAATAGTAAGAATTTTGAGTTAAAAAGCGTTTATAAGTTACTCGCTCCTCTAATGAGTTAACTACTAATAAAACCGTATAGGAGGGGGCTGCGGAAAGTTGATCAACGAATTGCTCGTTTTCTTCATCGGGATTATCCCAAAAATTTGAACTTTTGGAAACATTCATTATTAATATTAATTTTTATTTTTAATTTAATGCTCTTATTGTAATCAATGAATTAGATTAGTAAGTTATGAAAAACTATAATTTTATTATGTGAATAAATTAAGTAGGATTGATTCTAATCTATACAACAAGCACTATTCTGAAACTAGTAAAGTTCTTATTCGGCTAATTCTACTCAAAAGCCTTCAAAATTAGCCGCCGCCTTACTATAAAGTTGTTCATAATCTCGGAAACTCCGCACATAGGACTGATTCACAAAGTCTGCGGGAGGATTAAATGAGCGACTTTTGCTGAGAACTGATTCCAGAGTAGAGTCTGGCATCGTTCTAAGACTAATTGAGTATCAAGTAATTTCTCCTATTGTCTCGATTATCTCAAACTCTGTTACATGTTGGAAAGTAAAGTCAATCGCTAAAAAATAAAAAAAGCTTAAATAAACCTTTATAATAGCCAATTTAAGCCAGATTTAAGACAAGCTAAACACAAAATTAATTGCCGCAATACGATGATTAAAATTAGCTGGACAAAACATGCGGAGGAACGAGCATTACAATGGTATCAACGCTTAGAAATTACTCGAGAAGAAGTTGAGTCGGTTGTTATTAACCCGCAATAAATTGTTGAAGATGAAGGCGTTTTAATTGCTCAATCTTTTCGTGGTAATGGGCTACTACGAGTTGTTTTTGTGGATATTGGCGATACTCGTCGCATAATTACTTTATATTGGACTAATCAGATCGACCGTTATTGGCAGGGGAACAAAGATGAAAGTGAAATATGACAATGAAGCAGATATATTGATGTTTATCCTTAAAGATTCTCCGCCAATTAATGCACTTTCTGAAAAAGGAGGCGTTATCGTTAGTTACGATGAAGCGGGCGATCCTGTTAGTCTGGAGCTTTTAAATGCGTCTCAACGTCAATTGATTTGTCCAGAGGATACGGTATTAATGATCAATCGTTAAATGAGAAATCTGATTTCGCTCATGTTTTTCATCATTAAGTTTTCAATACAGCTTGTCTTAAATTAACTTTTTGGTGAGCAACCGCCGATCATAATCAATAAAGCCTAATTTCAAATAAAGTTTCGTTGCGCCTTCATTGGATCTTTCCGATTCCAAATGAATGGCTTTAAAGTTCCAGTCTCGACATTTTTGCTCTACTAGATGAATGACTTGGGAACCCAAGCCTTGACCGCGATAACGAGAAAGAATAAATAACTCATCGATAAAAGCAGTGCGTCCCCCAAACTCCAGACTGAAGTAAAACGATAAAAAAACGTAGCCAACAATGTTTTGTCCCTGTTGAATCAACCAAATACGTCCTGCGATGGGCGGTTGAAAAAGGTCTTCTAAGGTTCGTCTTTTATCCGATGGGTTATAGGGATAACCAAAATGTTGATAGAATTCTTCAATTAACGCTAACAGTTGATCAATATCGGTCGTCTGGGTGTCTATTAAGCGTAGGGAATCAGTCATATCCGCCATAAAAGCCTTGTGTTCAACCGTGTCTTAGGTATTTAACAATTAAGAACCTGAAAAGTTTTTATATTTTAGCTGTATTTCCGAATAAATCACATTAGTGCAATATAATTTAACATAGCGTCTCTCTTCTTTCCCTGCGCGATCGCCGCTTGTATAGACTCTTCAAGTAAAGCTTTTATCAATGATTAAAAGTTCTTATCATAAAAAACTTCAATGGTATTTACAAACCTATTTGCTTAAGTCTATGATGATTGGAACAGGATATACTTAACTCTATGAAAGGAGAAAGGAGTTTTCAATCTTGCTATTTCCGTCTCAGGGAATAGTGTTTTTGAGCAATCCAGCCCTTTTGGGAATTGAGTCAACGCCTATCGCTAATTTTCCTACTGGCCGTTAGTTTACGGGGAATCGCTATGTTAGAAGTTTTCAGCCAGAGTGTCTGGTTGGTTCCTTGCTATGTCTTACTTGGAGGCTTATTGGCTCTGCCTTGGTCACCGAGTATCATTCGTCAGACAGGGCCGAGGCCGTCAGGTTACCTCAATATTTTGATGACTTTGATCGGGTTTGTCCACAGCTTATTGGCCTTGGCAGGAATTTGGCATCATGACCCCATTTATCAATCTTTTACTTGGCTACAAGCGGCCAATTTAACCATTAACTTTGATGTGGTGGTTTCGGCGGTCAGTGTGGGTGCCCTCGTATTGGTGACAGGGTTAAACTTAGCGGCTCAGGTTTATGCAGTTGGCTATTTAGAAATGGACTGGGGCTGGGCGCGGTTCTACGCATTACTGGCGTTATTTGAAGCAGGAATTTGTACGCTCGTTCTTTGTAATTCTCTTTTCTTTAGTTATGTTGTCCTGGAAATTTTAACCCTGGGAACTTACCTCCTCATTGGCTATTGGTTTAATCAATCCTTAGTGGTCACAGGGGCGAGAGATGCTTTTTTAACCAAACGAATTGGGGATTTAATTTTATTGATGGGGGTGGTTGCCCTCTTACCCCTTGCAGGAACTTGGAATTACGATGAGTTGGCTCAATGGGCCCAAACGGCTGAATTGAATCCCACAGTAGCAACCTTATTGTGTCTGAGCTTAATTGCGGGGCCTTTGGGGAAATGCGCTCAATTCCCTTTGCATCTTTGGTTAGATGAAGCGATGGAAGGCCCTTTACCTGCAACGATTTTACGGAATACGATTGTGGTTTCGACGGGAGCTTGGGTGTTAATTAAACTGCAACCTGTTTTAGCCCTTTCTCCTGTTGCTTCGATGGTGATGATTAGTATTGGGGCGGTTACTGCCATTGGTGCTTCCTTAATCGCGATCGCGCAAATTGATATTAAACGCTCTTTATCCTATTCCGTCAGTGCCTACATGGGCTTAGTGTTTATCACCGTTGGAACGGATCAAGGGGATACGGCCTTAACGCTGCTATTTACCTATGCTTTGGGGATGTCTATCCTCGTGATGGTGATTGGCGGCATTGTGTGGAATAACGTTACCCAAGATTTAAGTCAATATGGCGGTTTATGGTCTCGTCGTCCCGTCTCAGGTATGGGTTATCTCATTGGAGCCGCTTCTTTGGTGGCTGTTCCTCCCCTGGGTGGGTTTTGGTCGTTTCAGACGATGATTGCCGAACTCAGCATTAATTATCCGTTGTTAACTGGTGTTATCTTGCTGGTGAATGGTCTAACGGCCTTTAGCTTAACCCGTGAATTTACCCTGATTTTTCTCGGACAGCCCAAACCCATGACTGTGCGATCGCCTGAAGCCTTGTGGCCCTTGGTGCTGCCAATGGTGGTAACGGTCGGTTTCGCGCTCCATGCCCCCTTAATCTTGCAACAATGGGGAATTTTACCCGCTTTGGAGGAAATCAATTTAATCATTTCAGGCTTATTAGTGGGGTCAACGGTAGCAGGTTCAGGACTGGCGGCGTTTATTTACCTCAACCCCCAAATTCCCAAACCTGTTCAACTCCCCTCGAAAGCGTTGCAAGATTTCTTTGCCTACGATATGTACACCGCCCAATTTTATAAAGTCACCATTGTTGCTTTTGTGGGCATCATTTCCAAAATTGTGGATTGGTTAGACAAATTTATTGTGGATGGTGTGGTGAATTTAGTCGGGTTGGCAACGGTTTTTGGTGGACAAACCCTTAAATATAATGTCTCTGGCCAAACGCAATTTTATGTCTTGTCGATTGTCTTAGGGATTGCACTGATTGCAGGATTGTTAATTTATCCCTTGTTATCGGCAGGATTACCCTAATTGCTCAAGTCCTTATCCAGACTTTCAAAACTCGATTTTCGCAGACATTTTCAGGAGACATCAATGCCAACAAGCTTGCTAACCCCAACGATGAATCGCCGTCATCTCTTACAGTACGGTGGCGGTTTCATTGGTACGAGTTTAATGGCGACGATTTTGGGCAATGGGTTATGTAATCCCGCGATCGCGGCTGAGCAAACCTTAGACAACAATCAAGTTACCCCCGATGAAGCTCTGGAAACCCTATTAGCAGGAAACCAACGTTTTATTAATCAAAAACGAATCAATCCCCACCAAAACCCCGAACGCTTAAGCGCAGTTGCCCGACAACAAGCTCCCTTTGCTGCCCTGCTGTGTTGTGCCGATTCGAGAGTTCCCGCAGAAATTATTTTCGATCAGGGCTTGGGGGATTTATTTGTCTGCCGTGTAGCGGGTAATATTGCCACCTCGGAGGAAATCGGCAGTTTAGAATTTGGCACCTGGATTTTAGGAGCAAAAGTACTGATGGTAATGGGACATCAAGGCTGTGGAGCCGTTAAAGCCACTCTTGAAAATCGGCATTTTTCAGCAGATATTGACCGTTTAGTGGAGGAGATTCAAGTTGGATTGGCTACAACGAAGGCAAAGGTTGATCCCAAGAACTTAGAACAGGCGGTAAAAATCAATGTTCTTTATCAAGTTCAAACATTAAAGCAATCGTCTATTTTGAGCGAGTTAATTCGTAAAAACCAATTAAAAATTGTGGGAGCTTATTATGATTTAGACACAGGTAAGGTTTCTCTTTTAAGTTAATTTTCTTTAAATGTTCAATTTATTTTTTTCTTGTATTTTCTTTAACTGTCTTTTAGAAAACAATGCTTAGCAATTTACTGATTCTGCCAGCCATTGGAGCTTTAATTATTGGATTTTTTCCAGGTAATTTGGAGGCCAAAAAGCTCAGACAAATCACCGAAGTTTTTGCGGTTTTAACCTTGGGTTGGTCGCTGTGGTTACTGAGTCAATTTAATCTCAGTGATCCCAATTTCCAATTTCAGGAATATCTCACCTGGATTCCCCAAATCGGCTTAAGCTATAGCTTAGGAATTGATGGGCTGTCTTTACCCCTAATTATTCTCAATTGTTTATTAACAGGGGTTGCTATCTATAGCATTGGCCCGAATTTAGACCGATCGCGCCTTTATTATGCGTTGATTTTATTTATCAATGCAGGAATTTCGGGGGCATTAATGGCGGAAAATTTAATTCTTTTCATTATTTTCTATGAATTGGAATTAATTCCGTTTTACTTAATGATTGCGATTTGGGGCGGCGATCGACGGGGTTATGCTTCGATTAAATTTTTGCTCTATACGGCGATTTCTGGATTGTTGGTTTTAGCGGCGTTTCTGGGAATCGGCTTACTCAGCAATACTGCTAATTTTGATTACAATCCGCTGGCGACCCAAGGCTTTGAACTGAATACCCAATTGGTTTTATTAGGGCTGATTGTGGTGGGTTTTGGCATCAAGATTCCCTTAGTTCCTCTACACACCTGGTTACCTGATGCCTATACGGAAGCGTCTCCTGCTACGGCTATCTTATTGGGTGGAATTTTGGCAAAATTGGGAACCTATGGCTTAATTCGTTTTGGATTGCAGTTATTTCCTGAAGCCTGGTCAATCTTTGCCCCAGGTTTAGCGGTGATTGGTACGATTACGGTCATGTATGGAGCCTTAAGCGCGATCGCCCAAAAAGACATTAAACGCATGGTTGCCTATAGTTCCATCGGACACATGGGCTACATTCTGGTGGCAGCCGCAGCAGGAAATCAACTCAGTATTTTGGGAGCCGTGGCCCAAATGATTAGTCATGGCTTAATTCTCGCCTTGCTCTTCCATTTGGTCGGTATTGTGGAGCGCAAAGCAGGCACCCGCGATCTTGATGTCCTCAATGGCTTAATGAATCCGATTCGGGGCTTACCCTTAACCAGTGCCTTACTGATTACCGCAGGAATGGCTAGTGCGGGGATTCCTGGCTTGGTAGGTTTTGCGGCTGAATTCATTGTCTTTCAGGGGAGTTTTGCTACCTTCCCCATTCCGACCCTGCTCTGTATCATTGCATCGGGGTTAACTGCCGTTTATTTTGTTATTTTGTTGAACCGTACCTGCTTCGGCAAATTAGACAATCAACTCGCCTACTATCCAAAAGTTTTGGCCTCGGAAACCATTCCCGCGATAGTGTTAACCGTCATCATCTTCTTTTTGGGAATTCAACCCAATTATTTAGTGCGCTGGATCGAGCCAACAACGAATGCGATGATTGCTCAATTTCCGAGTTCTGAGATCCAATCTATTGCCCAAAAATAGAACGGTTAATCAGTCAATCTTTTTCCTTAATTAAGCCATGTCAATTTTTAATGGTTTTAATAACAAACATTGATAAATTGATTGGCTAAAGAAGTAGTAAAGTCTTCTAAAATTTTTTAACGCTCTAACCCTAAATAAAAAATGATAGTTACTAACAAAATTCGTTTTAATAATATACGGGGGGATTTATTCGGTGGCGTAACGGCTGCCGTTGTGTCTCTACCGTTAGCCCTCGCCTTCGGGGTTGCCTCTGGAGTTGGCCCCATTGGCGGTCTTTATGGTGCTATTTGTGTGGGTTTCTTTGCGGCTCTCTTTGGTGGAACGCCGACCCTAATTTCGGAACCAACGGGGCCCATGACGGTCGTGATGACGGCGATCGTGGCTTCGATGACGGCGGCTAATCCTGATAATGGTTTGGCGATGGCCTTTACCGTTGTGATGTTGGCAGGGCTTTTTCAAATTATTTTTGGTGCATTTAAACTCGGTAAATATATTACTTTAATGCCCTATAGCGTAATTTCTGGCTTTATGTCAGGGATTGGGGTGATTCTAATTATTTTGCAGATTGCGCCCTTTTTAGGGCAGGCGGCTCCCAAAGGGGGAGTGCTGGGAACGGTTAAGGCCATTCCTGATTTGTTGATGAACATTAATGGGCCAGAGACAATTTTAGGGGCGTTAACCCTAGCGATTATTTTCCTGATGCCAAAAAAATGGAAAAAAGTTGTCCCGCCTCAATTGGTCGCGTTAATTATTGGAACGATTATCTCCTTAACCCTGTTTCAAGGGGTAGACATTCGACGAATTGGTGAAATTCCTGTTGGCTTACCACCTTTGCAACTTCCTACCTTCAGCCCAGGTCAAATCACGACTATGTTGGTGGATGGGGTGATGTTGGGGATGCTCGGTTGTATTGATACTTTGTTAACCGCTGTTGTTGCAGATAGTTTGACTCGGACGGAACATAACTCGAATAAAGAATTAATTGGTCAAGGGATTGCCAATATTGTGTCGGGTTTAGCAGGGGGCTTACCTGGCGCGGGAGCCACGATGGGAACCGTTGTTAATATTCAAACAGGGGCTACCTCGGCTTTATCGGGTTTAACCAGAGCGATTGTTTTACTCGTTGTTGTTTTGGGTGCGGCTCGCTTAACTGAACCCATTCCGATGGCGGTATTAGCAGGGATTGCCCTCAAAGTCGGGATCGATATTTTGGATTGGAGTTTCCTCAAGCGATCGCATCAAGTATCGATCAAAGGCTCCATCATCATGTATGGCGTATTGTTGCTGACCGTTTTTGTAGACTTAATCGTTGCGGTTGGGGTCGGAGTCTTTATTGCCAATATTCTCACCATCGAGCGTTTAAGTGAAATGCAATCGGGTGAAGTCAAACTGATTACCGATACCGATGATGATGTCCGCTTAACGCCTGAACAAAAAGACCTGTTAGATAAGGGCATGGGTCATGTTCTCCTGTTCTACCTCAGTGGCCCAATGATCTTTGGTTTATCGAAAGCGATTTCCCGCGAACATAATGCGATGAAAGCGGGTGAAGCCCTAGTCATGGATCTCACCGATGTTCCTCATTTAGGCGTAACTGCATCCTTAGCCATTGAAAACGCTATCCGTGATGCCTACGATAAAGGTCTACAGGTCTATATTGTGGGTGCTAGCGACAAGGTACAAAAACGGTTACACAAATTAGGCCTATTTGATCTCATTACCGCTGAACACGTCATGAGCGATCGCACTGAAGCCCTACGTCATGCCGTTGAGCTCGTAAACAGCAAACAAGCGGCTGATTACGCAGTCTAAACAGTTTTTCAACTAACCTTACCTCTAACTAAACTATGACTTTCTTGAGTAATCCCTTAAGTGCTGTTTTCTCTAGCCCGCCTTTACTAGCGACCGCTGAAGCTGAAAGTGGGCCCATTATCCTCAGTGGTGTCTTACTAAGCCTTGTTGTCATTTACCTTGCCAGTAAACTGGGTGCAGAAGTCGCAAAACGCTTCGATTTTCCCCCTGTTTTAGGGGAACTGGTGGCAGGTGTTATTGTCGGGGTTTCGGCCTTGCATCTGATTATTTTTCCCGAAGGTGGTTTAGAGGCATCGGATTCCTTCCTCATGAGTGCCTTACAGGTTCTCAACGGCATCCCCACCGAGTCTCTGCCTGCGATCTTTGAGTCTCAAAGTGAAGTTATTTCAGTCTTAGCGGAAATTGGAGTCATTATTCTCCTATTTGAAATTGGCTTAGAATCTGACCTGCGACAACTTAAAGAAGTGGGGGTTCAAGCGGTCGTTGTGGCTTGCGTAGGGGTAGCGGCTCCTTTCGCAGCAGGCACGCTTGGCTTAATGACTATCTTTCACGTTGCGGCTATTCCTGCGATCTTTGCGGGGGCAGCTTTAACGGCAACCAGTATTGGGATCACCTCCAAAGTGCTGTCAGAATTGGGGCAACTCAAATCTAAAGAAGGTCAAATTATTGTGGGCGCTGCCGTTATAGATGATGTTTTAGGCATTATTGTTCTTGCGGTGGTTGCCAGCTTGGCCAAAACGGGAGAAATTGATGCGCTTAATGTTCTCTATCTCATTGTTGGGGCAACAGCCTTTTTAATTGGAGCCATTGTTTTAGGGGGAGTATTTAACAAAACCTTTGTTTCAGTGGTAGAAAAGCTAGAAACTCGCGGAAATATTATTATTCCTGCTTTTATCTTCGCGTTTATTATGGCCTTTATCGGGAATGCCATTCACCTCGAAGCCATTTTAGGAGCGTTTGCGGCAGGGTTGGTCTTAGATGAAACTGATGCTCGTCAAGAATTAGACGAATTAATCAAACCCATTGCTGATATTTTGGTTCCTATTTTCTTTGTGACGGTCGGTGCGCGGGCCGATTTACGGGTTTTAAATCCGATGGTTCCTGAAAATCGTGCAGGCTTACTGATTGCAGTCTTTTTAGTAATCGTCGCGATCGCTGGAAAATTAGTGACAGGTTGGACAGTTTTTGGTCAACCAGGTATTAATCGGGCCGCGATCGGAGTGGGTATGATTCCCAGGGGCGAAGTTGGGTTAGTCTTTGCGGGAATTGGTTCTGCCAGTGGCATTCTCAGTAAGCCCTTAGAAGTATCCATTATTATCATGGTCATTCTCACAACCTTTCTTGCGCCGCCTTTCCTCAGAATTACCTTTGGTAACACACCTGGTAATCCTGACGCAACCGCTGAACCCGAACCTGAAAAACAACTGGTTTCCTAATTCAGCAGCTGGTTAATTCACTGCAAGTATCCCCCCTAGCCCCCTTAGTAAGGGGGGAAGCCGTAGGCGGGGGGATTCGCTAAATACAAAGTTTTTGATTAAATTTGGTATTAATTATTTTTAGTTTTTTCGTTTGTCAATAGAACAAACAAATAAAACATCAAAAGGATTTAACAGTGTTAAATCCCTACGGGGGAAATATTTTTGTAGAGACATAATAATATTATGTCCTTAGCGATAAAATCTATTTTTCTTTTAATTAATTTGACCTACTTAGAATTTTTTAATTTTTTCTTTGAATTACTCTCGCCATGACTACAACCCTCAATCGCACCCAACTGCCTCCTTCAAACCACGAATTTGCAGAGATTATTCATCGCCTTGAAGCGGGTGGTTCCATGCTGCCCGATACGCCTGAAAACTTGATGCAAATTATTGGAATTTATAAAGCCTATGCGGTGCCGATGGACTTTTATTGGCGAGATTTACTCTATATTGCAGAGCGCGTTTTTTTAAATCCCTTACCCTTTTTTAAATATTTTTTACCTCAGGAATATTTAGATTTACACAATCACTACGCTGGCGATGACGCAGATCTCAGGATTTGGCGTGGCCCTGCAACGGCTCACCCTGAGTTGTTGGAATTTATGGAAAAGGGCAAAACTCGCAAGATGCCCAAACTATTGCACCATCTTTGGCACGATCGCATCAATATGGAATTTGCCGAAGCCTGTATGCAAGCGATGTTGTGGCATGGTCGGGATATGGGATTAGGAAAATTTGATGCCTATCTCGATAGTGATGAATATAAGTCCAACGCAGACCGCGCCATTAAAGCCTATTTCAAAACTAATCCCGTCATGTTAGGGATGTATAAGCTTTTCCCTGATATGTTCCTAGAACAAGTGCGTCAGTTATCTTACTACGCCAATTTGGGGCTATTTTGGGAAGTGATGGCTCCTGTTTTCTTTGAAATGTCGGATATTTACGATGAAGGTGGGTTTAAAGGCGTTCCTGATGCCATGAATTTCTTGGTAAACGGTATTTTCGCGATCGCGGGTCGTCCCATTTATCATCACGTCTATATCGGTAACGAATGCTTTGAAATTATTCCCAAATCCAAAGGCTTTACCTGGCTGTATGAAGCCGCTTTACCCTACGTCGAAGCCGTTTTTTACCGTACTGCTCCCTTCCGAGGCACCAAATCCTATAATGCTCAGGCCAAACAGGTTCCTGACGAGCAAAAAGATTTTCATTACGGGATTTTATACGCTGATGTGTTCCCCGTTGGGACTGCGGGCATTCCGCCGACGCTGTTAATGGATGATATGTACCACTTCTTACCTGATTACCTGATTCAGTATTATCAAAAACACTGTCGGGGTGAGGATGATATGCTCATTCAATTGGGGATTACCTTCCAGCGATCGATGTATAACGTTACCTCGGCTGTAATTCAAGCCCTACGGACAGCTTTGCTATATCCCTTAGATGATCCCAACCCCAGACATTTACTGAAAAATCGTCAATTCTTTGAAGCACAAATGGATCGCTTTAAACGCCCTGAAGCCCGCCTCAGAGATATCCAAAATTCAGAGTATCGTTAGTAGAGCAGCTAAATAAAGCGTAAAATCTTTTTGAGCTTTATCCCCCCCAGCCCCCCTTTTGTAAGTGGGGAGCCGATAGGCAGGGGGATTTTATAAAAAATAAGGTTGACTGACTGATCGACGCTTCAAACTTGTTATAAATCACTGAATAAGAGAAAAAACTATGCCTGATATTGTTGATATTGCTGTGAGTAATGAAGGCTTTTCTACCCTGGTTGCCGCAGTTCAAGCGGCCAATTTAGTGGATACCTTAAAAAGTCCTGGCCCTTTTACCGTCTTTGCTCCTACCGATGCCGCCTTTGCTAAACTTCCCCCAGGAACCATTACAACGCTATTACAAAATATTCCTCAATTAACCCGAATCCTCTGCTATCACGTTGTCCCTGGTAAATTGATGAAATCGGACTTAGAAAAATTGCAATCTGTTACCTCCGTAGAAGGTTCACCCATTAGTCTAGATTTCACCGAAAACTTTGAGGTTAAAAACGCAACCGTTGTTGCTGGGGATATTGAGGCTGATAATGGTGTAATTCATGTGATTGATAATGTTATCCTCATGGGCTAACAAAAGGAAAGCACACACAATCCAATTATTAAAAAAGTCATGATTTTTGGCCGAATCATGACTGTTAATTTTTTGATGAACCCGTTAGCTATAGCTTATTGATTACTCGCTAATAACTTTTCTTGGTCTTTACGACGTTTCTTAGCATAGAGTTGAATTGAAGCTGCCATTGCAATGACTAAAGCGACAATTAACCAAGTAGTTGCATCTAGAGGCAAATTATTTTTAAATACCGCTAATAATACGATCACCACTAACAAAATGGTCGGAGCTTCGTTTAATGCTCGAAATTGTTGCCCCGTCCATTTCGATTCTCCTGTAGCTAATTGCTTCATAATACGGCCACAGTAAAAGTGATAAATCAACAGCAACCCAACAAAGGTTAATTTAATATGCAACCAACCGGATTTTAAGATATCAGGCTCCGTAGAAATTAATCCGATAGCCATTGCCACCGTTACGGCCATTCCGGGTGTCGTGATAATGTTATACAAACGTTTTTCCATCAATTCATACTGTTTTTTAAGAATTGATTGGGCAGGTTCCGGTTGTTCGTTGGCTTCTGCATGATAGACAAAAAGCCGCACTAAATAGAATAAGCCTGCAAACCAGACCACTACACCGATTAAATGAAACGCTTTAAACCAGTAATATGCCATAACAATAATTTTTATTTTGTCTCGTCACCTTTAAGAGAGTGTATCGAGTCATGGTAGTCTTAGGCTACTTTCTCAATACAATTTTAACGCGGCAATTTGGGAAGCTTAACGTTATTTTCCTTGAAAACTACGGCATTTCCGTGAGATTCAAAATTTGATCAAAGTCAAAGTTACTGACTAAGGTTTTCAAATAGTCTGCGATCGCGCCTTGTTCGGGAGGCATTTGCTGAATTAGGGATAAAATTTGCTCACCATCAACGGCTAAAGCGGATTGATATAAAGCTAATCGCCAGCTTTCGGGCATTATTTTTAAGCAATAGGGAGAAATTGTTGTTAATTCCTGATGAAAAGAAGTTGAAACCGCCGATAAATTTTCGTACTGATAAGAAACCGACAAATGACGGGAAATAGTTTGAAACAGCAATTCTTCACTAAACGGTTTACAGATAATATCGTCACATCCGGCTCCCAAAATCAACGAAGCCTCATCATCGAAAGGATTGGCTGTTAACGCAATGATTTTTGTAACAAACGAGGATTTATGACTACTTTCTCGCCATCGGATCAAACGGGTTGCCTCGTAGCCATCCATTGGCGGCATTTTCATCTTCATCCAAATTAAATGGGGTTTCCACTCCTGCCATACTGTAATCGCAGCCGCCCCACTCATGGCCACTTGAGTATAAAAACCCACCCGTTCTAACAATTGTTTCATTAGCTGACAGCTTTCGGCATGATCATCTACAACTAACAGGCGATAATTTGCTTGAGAATCCGTCAGACCGATAACCCGCTTAGGGATAGGTTTTTCTAATGCCAGGGTTGAGGGTTGAGGCAATTCTGCTGGAATGGTGAAGTAAAATAACGAACCTTTTCCCAAAGTGCTAAGGACTTCCAAATTTCCTCCCATCAATTGAACAAATTGGTGGCTAATGGTTAACCCTAACCCCGTTCCTTCCTTAGTTTTAATACCACTTTGGGTTTGAACGAAGGGTTCAAATAATCCCCACATTTCTTCGGAGGCAATTCCTAATCCCGTATCTTCTACTTCAAACTTGAGGCGAATATTCTCTTTCTTTCCTTCTACAATTCGGCACCGTAAAGTAATTTGACCTTGTTCAGTAAATTTAAAGGCATTGCCTAATAAATTAATCAAAACTTGCCGTAATTTCCCTTCATCGGTGCGGATATAGCGGGGTAAATCAGGAGCACAGTTAAAGGTCAAGGATAAGCCTTTTTCTTGAGCGCGAAACTGGAACATATCCTGTAGCGATTGCAGCAGTTGCTCTAAGTTAAAGCTTTGAGCCACAAGTTGGGTCTTTCCGGCCTCTATTTTAGACATCTCTAACACATCATTAATCAGATTTAAGAGATGTTTACCACTGCGATTGATGATATTAATGGAATTCCGTTGTTCTGTATTAAGAAAAGGTTCCCGTTCGAGGAGTTGGGCAAATCCTAAAATGGCATTTAAAGGCGTACGCAATTCATGATTCATATTGGCTAAAAACGTACTTTTCGCCCGATTAGCACTTTCTGCGGCTTCCTTGGCTTCTCTTAGAGCTAATTCTGCTTTGGCTTTCGCTCTCCCCATTGCCATTAATTCAGCGACCCGTTGCAAAAGATGCACGTCCTGATCTTGCCAATATTTTTGGCTTAGCATAACATCAACCACTAAAAAGCCTAAAACCTGCTCCGCATGAATCATAGGAACTGCCATAAAAGACCGAATTCCCTCCTGATGACAAAAGCATCGGGCTTCATCCGCAACACTAGGAAGTTCATCTAGGCAGGTGACTTTAATAACTTGTTTGTGTAGGATTTGTTGATGGAACCAAGGAGAAACCGACACTTCTCCTGATCTGGCATGAGTAGAAAAAGACCAAACTTTCGGGTCGTGCCATTGTTCCACAAGATGAAATCTTTTTTGATCTGAGCTGTATTCAATGAACGAAATTCGCTCTGACTGAAACAGTTCAGCCACCATTCTTAGGCTTAAGGTAATGCCCGTTTGAATATCTTGATCCATTAAATGATGGGCAATTTGGCTGAGGAGGTTATCCACCTGGGCACTAAACTTAAGGCTTTCTTCGGCTTGTTTGCGATCGCTAATATCGGTAAAGGTTCGGATAAAGCCCCCAGAGGGTAAGGGATTGTGAAAAAGTTCAATCCAACGTTGGCCAGTCGTCGGCGAAAATTGCACGTGTTGAAAAGTAAAGGATTCCGTTGCAGACAATTCTCGAATGGCTTGTTCTAACATCTGTTGGGGTTGCTGAAAACGCGCTGCCCATAGCCGTAATAAGTCTTCAAAAGGTATACCGATGAATAGATCTTCATCACTAAAATCAAAGAGAGTCTTAAACTTTTGATTAAATAAAATAACCCGAAAATTTTTATCCGTAACGACCATTGCCTGGTCAATATTTTCGATTACCGTATCCAACAATTGCTGGGGTTCGGCTACAACGGATGACTGTTGGCCAACGTCCCTTGCTAAAGGCGGGATAATGGGTTGAGTCTGATCGTTGAATGGGTTATTAGGTTTCTGTGTTTTCATTGAAATTTTGCCGATTAAAGGAAAAATAATCTGCACTGACCTTAGCTCTAAACGCTTCTTCTATATTCAGTTTGAAATTAAGAATCTTTTTCCTAGCTTGGCCATGACTGTACCTTATGATGAAGCCATAATACCCAAAATTATTCAAGATTATTATTAAAAAGCAACTTAAAAACTACAACATTCGCTTTTTGCTAGATATCCTGTCAGGAGAGATGGTATGCACCTAGAACCCGTTGTTCTGATATTAATCCAAATTTTAGTTGTTATTGGGTTCTCTCGTTTAATGGGGGCAGCCTGTCGGTTAATCCAACAGCCCCTAGTAATTGGCGAAATTATTGCAGGGATTTTACTAGGCCCTTCCTTATTAGGCTTAATCGCACCCGATTTTCAAGGTTGGCTTTTTCCCGCAACAACATTACCTTATCTCAACATCTTGTCGCAAATTGGGCTGATTTTTTTCATGTTCTTGATTGGACTAGAACTCAATCCTAGATACCTGTCAGGACAATTAGAAACGGCTATTTTAACCTCCCATGTCAGTATTTTAGTCCCCTTTTCTTTGGGCAGTATTCTCGCCCTGATGCTCTATCCCTTGGTGTCGAATGGGGATGTGTCTTTTACGGCATTCGCGCTGTTTTTAGGGGCGGCTATGTCGATTACGGCTTTTCCCGTCCTAGCCCGAATTATTACGGAAAATAACCTACAAGGGACAAAATTAGGAACTTTAGCGTTAACCTGTGCGGCGGTGGATGATGTGACGGCTTGGTGTTTGTTGGCCTTGGCGATCGCGGTTGCCCGAACTGGAACTATCGTTGGAGCCTTTCCCACCATCATTATGTCTGCGGTCTATATCACCCTCATGGTGACATTGGGTAGAAAAGCCTTAAAAACCCTCCTCATTCATTACAAGCGATCAGGACGATTAAGCCAGTTAACCCTAGCTGGCATTTATATGGCAATTGTGGTTTCTGCGTTAATTACCGAAATCATTGGCATTCACTTTATCTTTGGGGCGTTCCTCTTGGGCGCGATTATGCCGAAAAATGCGGGGTTAGTGAATGAGTTAGCGGAAAAAACTGAAGATTTTGTTTTAATTTTCTTATTACCAATTTTCTTTGCTTACAGTGGTTTAAGAACGGAAATTGGCCTTTTAAATCGACCGGAACTGTGGCTACTGTGTTTAGGAGTCTTAATCGTCGCGATCACGGGGAAATACGTGGGAACCTACGTTGCGGCGAGGGTATCGGGCATTAACAATCGGGATGCGTCGGCCTTGGGTTGGTTGATGAACACACGGGGATTAACGGAACTGATTGTCCTTAATATCGGCTTAAGTTTAGGGGTGATTACGCCCTTACTCTTTACTATGCTAGTGATCATGGCTTTGGTTACGACCTTTATGACTTCTCCCCTGTTGGAATGGGTATATCCCAAAGATAAGATTCGCATGGATATCGTCGAGCAAGAAAGTCCCGAATTAGCCGTTGCCGACGCTCAACCGCTTTATCGTGTACTCGTTCCCGTTGCTAATCCCCTCACCCAAAAGGGGTTATTAACCGTTGCTGCTGCGATCGCTGGAACTGGCCCCGCCATTGTTCATCCCCTCAACCTGATTGAATTGCAAGAGGATTATCAATTTGAAAGCACTCCCGATCAGGCTAATCGATTAATCAGAAAACGACGAGAAGCGTTAGAAGACTTAATTGCTACCCTAGAACCGCCCGAAATTCGTCCCAATATTCATCCCATTGTCACCATCGCCAATGATGTGGCCCATGAAACCGCCCAGATCGCGATCGCCGATAAGGCCGATTTAATTATTGTGGGTTGGCATCGTTCCGCCTTTGTTGATAACCGTTTAGGGGGGAGAGTGGGCAAAATTTTAAATAATTCTCCTGCTGATGTTGCCGTCTTCGTCAATAAACAGCGCAGTCAATTCCATTCCCTTTTAGTCGCCTACGCCGAAAATATTCATGATGATTTAGGTTTTTCTCTGGCGTTGAGAATGTTATTAAACGATAGCCAACGAAACTTACAAGTCTTGCGTTTTCACCCTATCGAGCAAACTAATCAAGAAACATCAAGCTATGAATTTCGCAAGCTCCTAGAAATTTTGCCAAAATCCGTACATTCCCGTATAGAGATCATTCAACTCGACGAAGACACCGAACCCATCCAAGCTGTTATTGAAGCCTCTAGACAAGTAGATTTAACCATCGCCGGAACGAGTCGCACTTGGGGAATTGAACGCCAAACCTTGGGACGTTATACCGATGAATTAGCCCAAAATTGCTATTCTTCCCTCTTAATTACCCGACGCTATTCCCGTGTGGTCAGCCATCTCACTTCTTTACTTCAGGAAACTCCTATTCGTTCGCATGAGGAAATTTAGCCCCAATGTCCCATTTCAACCTCAAAAGCTTAACCTTCTATAGCGTCATGATCGGTTCTGTTCTCATTTTGTTTAAAGGAGTGACAGCTTATGGTGAAAGTTCTTTAAAAGCCCCTAAAGCCATTGGCGGAACCTATCAATTAACGAGTTCAGATTTACCCGATTGTTTGCAATCTCAACGCTTAACGCTCACTATCGAACAGTCGGGACTCTATATCGCCGCTATGTTAACCCTAGAACCAATTAAATCTATTGTTCCATCTGGATTAGAAACGGGGAATTTAGCCAAATCGGACGCGATCGCGCCCAAACCGCAAACCATTAAACTTAATGGCATTATGCAATCCCAACCCTTTACCCTGAGTGGAAAAACGGCCCAACTGGGCAACTGTTTAGCGGCGAATCCCAGAGTAGCAGAAGAAATTCAACTGCAAACCAGTTTTCAAGAAAATAATCTCCTAGAAAAACTCCAATGGTCAGCCTTAAATCTGAATTTTACGGGTCAATCCCAGCCCGCAGCGTCGAAATCTGAAACCCCTTGATTAAGTAATCAGTAATAGCAGCAATCCTCACGAAAATTGAACGACTTCTCAGTGAAAATAGTCGACCGGACTATGGCTTTATTCGCCACATTCAGAGTCAATGGTACTATTAATTTGTTACGCAACTGGACGTTAGCATGACTTGCTTGAAACTCTCGCTTTTAGTTCGATTGTGCTGAAACTTGAAAAATTACAGCTAGTCCACTGTACTATGGTAGACGCGATCGCTGAGGGTTAAACTGCTTCTGCTGAAACCAAATTCACGTTCATTTATGACCGAATATCGTAACCAAAAAGATTGGCATTCACTTCCGTTAAGTTGAGATCGCCTAAACCGTATTCCTGCCAACGTTGCGTTACCATCTCTGCCACATCGGGATCGGATTCTAAGACTGCGCCCCATTCATGGTCGGTTTCGGGAGGAATTTTAGTGGTGGCATCGATGCCCATCCGTCCGCCTAAGCCGATTTTTTCGCTGGCAAAATCCAAGGTATCAAAGGGGGTTTCGGGCAGAATAAACACATCCCGCACGGGATCAACTTTAGAACTAATTGCCCAAACCACTTGACGGGGATCGCGGATATTAATGTCCTTATCGACAACAATCACGAATTTAGTATAGGTGAATTGGGGTAAGGCACTCCAAAAGGCCAACGCGGCCCGTTTGGCTTGACCAGGATAGGCTTTATCGATGGAAATAATGGCGGCTTTATAACTCAGGGCTTCCATCGGTAAAAAGAAGTCGGTAATCTCAGAAACTTGTTGTCGTAGGATGGGGGTATAGATGCGGTTAAGCGCGATCGCCATCATGGCTTCTTCTTTAGGTGGTCGACCACTAAAGGTTGTTAGATAAATGGGATCGTTGCGATGGGTGAGGCAATGAAAACGAATCAAGGGCGAATCTTCTACCCCACCGTAGTAACCCATGTGATCGCCAAAGGGCCCATCGGGTAACATTTCTCCAGGCGTAATCGTCCCCTCTAACACAAATTCGGAATCTGCTGGAACTTCGAGATCGACGGTTTTACATTTAGCGAGTTTAACGCCTGAGTCACCGTATAATCCAGCGAATAACCATTCGGACAAATCTACGGGAATGGGAGTTGCCGCCGCCATAATGATCAACGGATCAACCCCAAGCGCGATCGCGATTTCTAATTTCTTACCGGCTTCGGCTGCTTTGCGTAAATGTCTTGCCCCTCCCCGTACCGAGAGCCAATGAACGGTCATGGTATTTTTCGATTGGAGTTGGAGCCGATACACACCAACATTGGGGGTTCCTGTTTCGCAATCTTTGGTAATCACTAATCCAAGGGTAATAATCTTACCTGCGTCCCCTGGATAGGGTCGGATCATCGGGATTTGATTGAGATCGAGTTCATCACCTTCAATCACAACCTGTTGACAAGGCGGGAAAAAGTCTCGACCTGGTTTGGCTTTTAAGACATCAAACAAGACTTTTCCAAAATCAATGGCTTGAGAGATTTTCTTCGGCGGTTTGGGCTGTTGCAACATGGACAGCTTTTTCCCTAACTCTTCCAATTCCAAGGGATGCGACCGATTCATGGCCCAGCAAATCCGCTCTACAGTTCCCATTAAATTCACGGCAACCGGAAAATCAGAGCCTTTAACATTTTCAAATAATAAACCTGGCCCACCTGCTTGCAGCATCCGATTAGAAATTTCCGCTATCTCTAGATCGGGATCGACTAAAGCCTTGATCCGTTTGAGTTGTCCCCGTTCTTCGAGTAGTTGAATAAATCCGCGTAAGTCTCTCGCCATGATTGTAACAATATATTAAGCAGGTCTTTTTTGATCCTAGCAGGCTTAATCCCCTTGCAGAGGAGAAGTGAGACGAAAATTGTCACATTGTCTTTCTATTAAGCGATCGCAATGGTGGAATTAGAAGATCGCAAAGTTGACTTTATTGACTTGAGCATTAATTTTTTAGGGAGCATCATTCCATTCGGGAGTAAGCGTCCGAAAATTGGCATTAGCAACATTGGGATGACAAACTACGCAGGTTTTAGCCGACATCTCCGATGGCATTGTTACCCTGGGATGTAATGCCTTAAAGTAACGAGATTTTTCTACATAGAGAATACGGGGGGAATCAGGTGGAGACGGACGAGAAAAGGTACTAACGTAATCCCAAATAAGCAGTTGGGTAAAACGATTAAAATTCGGAATAGAGGTTCCAAAATGATTATCTGGTTTGCGTAAAATTTCTTGCCAACTTTCGACGGGTAAAACTTCTGGAGGAATGGCAATATGACAGCTTGCACAGGTTTCTAAATAGGCCTGAAAACCTGGTTCGTAGCGAGTAGGAACGCTATCGACAAACAGGGGTTTAGTGGGATCAACGGCCACGGGTTTAAAACTAGGAATATCAGCCGAAGGAGCGGGGGATGGAACCGTTTCAGGCGTTGTGGAGCTAGGCTTCGGGGATGGGGATGGGGTCGACTTAGGTGCGGGTTGCGGCGAGGATTTGGGAGAAACTGATGAATTGGCTTTGGGTTTTGATTTAGAAGAGGGTGAGGGAGACGTTTTAGGTTTAGGAGTGGGCTTAGAAGAAGTTGCCTGGGATAGTAGTTCCGTTGAAGACGTTGTACGAGATTCTCCTAAAGCGTGGGAAATTCCCCAACCGATACCTAAACTCCACAGGCTAACGCCTAAAATCAGCAAAAACGTCAATACAGGCCTCGTCAATTTCACCATGCGTTTGTTTAACCTAAATCAGTTTTTAAAGCTCAGTGTTTTCAATCGGAATTGTCCGCAGCAATTTCTCTACAATGGTTTTGGCTTGTTTCCCACTAGCTGG
>CAYZWO010000055.1:0-24909 GCA_964482215.1 uncultured bacterium | reverse complement strand
TTCTCTCATAGCCTATTGGTAATTCGGCTGTACTACCCTAAGTGGGATGCACCCTAAATTGATTCCATCTCTTATAAAATTTAAAACATCATTACCGTATAATATGCACTCGTCTTTTGCTGGAAAATATCCTTGATGAATAACCTTATTTCGCAAATTAATTTGTTTTTCTTTTAACGTATTTGGTTTCTGACCAAACTCTGATATATATAAAAAAATAAAAGCTCCTAATTGACGTTCTGATTGTTTACTTATTTTTTTCCATCCATCCTCCACAATGCTTGAATCTACTTTTTTACTTTTTAAAATTATTTTCATGAAAAATTCCATAAATCTTTCATAGCTTGCAGCAAAAGAACTAATTGCTTCTCTATAATAATTATCAACTAAAGCATAAATAGCTTCCTCAAAAAGCTGTTGAAATTCATGATACAAAATATTTACCGTAAAGGTATGTCCTTGTGGACATTTTACTTCATGAAAACAGTCGCCTTTTGGTATTAATCTAAATGTAAAGTGATTAGAAGGAAATTGAGGACAATGAGGACAAAATAAATCTATATACATAACTATTTTTAATGGAAAACTTATTAAATTTAGAAGTCTACCCAACTCTAAATTATAAAAAAGCTTTGCTTAATATCACGCGATTAGTTCAGAATTGATATAATTATGTAAACCCAAAGCCAAGCAATCAAGATTTCTATCAAAATTTTATTGCTCTTCTGTTTTTGAAAGTAATTCTATTCTATCCATCTCAGAAAATCCCCATGAGTAACCCTGTCACCATAGAAACTGATTTAAAAGATATTCTTGCTAAAATAGATTCCCGTTTAGACCGAATGGAACAAAAATTGGAAGCTTTACCGAGAATTGAAGCTAGGTTAGATGGATTAGATAAACGAGTAGAAAATCTTGAAAATCGCGTTAATGGCCAAACTAGTTGGTTTATTGGTAGTTTTGTTGCTTTAGTCAGTGGTTTATTAGGTATTTTAACTAAGCTCGTTTTCTTTCCTAATTCCTGAGCGCGATCGCACAATTTGTTTTTAATCCGCACACCCGAATTGATTCTCTTATTAAACAGATTTAATCATTAATTATCGGCTTCTCGTTCTGGAGAATTATTGCTCGGAGACGCATTATAGAGGGCATCCAATTGTTGACGCGCTTCGTCTACATTAACCGATCGCATGACTAATAAAGGTTCATTAATGGGATTGCCTTCATCATCAAATAGCTCAGGATGGTAGCTTTTTGTATTAATGGTGCGATTTCCTGAGTTTGCGTTATTGCGCTGACTATAGGAGCGTTGGGTTCCCATACTGACCGTAATTAAACTTCTAATCAGATTACTGACCGCTAAAAAGGCAATAATCGTAAAGGCCAAAATATAAAGTAAATGCAACACCTGAGTTTCTCCGTCAAAAGGGTGGGGTCAAGAAGAAAGATTTTAACTCAAAAATTTTTAAACGGCTTTTATTATTAGCTTAGCAAGAATTGAAGAAATGCTAGACATTGTTTTAAAGATTGTTTTGTTGTTTATAAGCCCGAAATCGCATCGCAACCTGCCAACATTCGGTAACGAGTTGATGCCAAGGCATTAAAACCGCCATATCAATCCCGACTTTTTCCTTCATTGATTTGAAGAGCATGACTGCGGATAAAACTTCCTGTTGGCTCTGAATCACACGATTTAGTAAATCTGTCTGTTCTTCCTGAGAAAGAAAGGGAATCGTTTCAGTTTCTAATAGGGTTCTGGCACGGGAAAACCAATAACGAAAATCTTCCAAAAGCGGCTCAAGGATTGTAGTTAACAGTTCTTGCTCAGTGGGATGAAAGTTAGACATTAGTTTTAGTTTTAACTGATGATCACCATCCTATCTTAACGCTCTTTACATTTCTTAACACTTTAATGAATTCTTCAAGATTGGGCGATTTGTGTGGATTAGTTGTCATGATCAATCTTGTCTGATGATAAAACTATGATAAAAGAAAAAGCGCGATCGCCTATTTCACGAAAAAGAGCTAAGCATCGTCTTCAAATTTATAGCCTGCACCAATCACAGTTTTAATAAATGTCGGATTAGACGGATCAGGTTCAATTTTCTTGCGTAACCGTCGAATGTGGGTATCTACTACCCGATCATCTCCAAAAAAGTCATCGCCCCACAGTTTGTCGATTAATTGATTTCGGCTCCAAACGCGCCCTGGATAGCTGATAAAGGTACTGAGTAAATTAAATTCTAGGGTCGTTAAATCTAAAGTTTCTAATTCTTGATTTTCCAATTGCCGTTTAGCAATGTGTTGGTCTAAGTCTAGTTGGAAATGGCGGGTTTGCTGGATAGTGTGGTTATTGGCTTCTCCATGCCGTAAACTACGCCGCAATAAAGCCCGAACTCTAGCGACTAATTCCCTAGGGCTAAAGGGTTTAATTAAGTAATCATCGGCTCCTGTTGAAAGACCAATAATGCGGTCAATCTCTTCCCCTTTGGCGGTCAGCATTAAAATATAGGGGTCTTTTTTATCGGGTTTTTGGCGAATGCGAGTACAAACTTCTAGCCCGTCTAATTTGGGTAACATTAAGTCCAAAATAATGAGATCGGGTTCGTGTTGTTGAAAGTAATCTAAGGCGGCTAAACCATCGTTGGCGATCTCGCAGGCAAACAATTCTCGCTCTAAAGTTTCTTTGATTAAATGAGCAATTTCTAGATCGTCTTCAACAATGAGAATATTCATAAAGGAAAACACCAGCGATCAGTCGCGATGCTGGCAGTTTAAAATATTGTTGTTGTTGCGGGAGGGAATCTAGACTGATCGTTCCCAAAACGAAAAGCTTTTTCTTGACTCCTTTATAAAAAATTGTAACATGGAGTACGAATTTTTTATTAACAAAAATAACTTTTCTTTGCTATTTTTTATTTTTTATGTATAATGCTACGTTGGGAGGCTGTCCCCAAAGAATTTTTTCTTGCTTATAAACGACCATACCAGGCTTTGCACCTTTAGGCTTATAAACATGCTTCGGTTTGGTATAAACAACAGGAACCTGTTCACTTTGTCTGGCTCGACTGTAGTAGGCAGCCCAATCCGCAGCACATTGTAGATCACTATCTTCCGCGATCGCGCCTGGGGTTAACCGTAGCAAAACATGACTGCCTGCAATTTCTTGGCTATGAAACCATAGGTCGTAATCTCCTGCTACCCGAAACGTTAAGTGATCATTTTGTCGATTATTGCGACCAATCCACACCTCAAAACCTGACGGGCTTTGGTAACAATAGGGTTGAAAGGTGTCGGCTGAATTGCGGCTGCGAGCATATTTAATTTCTAAATAATTTTGCTCAATCAGTTCATCTCGAATATCTTCTAGGGCGACTAAATCTTCAGGCGTTCGATAGCTTTCTAGCAGGTTGAGGCTGTCTTCCACTTGTTCTAAATAGCTAATTTCTGAGGTAACTTCTGCTAATAACGGTTCGACAGCATGACGGGCCCGCTTCAGTTTTTGCTGTTGTTTATAGAGCCATTGGGCATTTTGAATAATGGTTTTATCAGGTTGCAAAGCAATGGTGACAGGTTCCCCCGTTTCAAAGTCCGATAGGGTGATTTCCTTCATCCCTGCTTCCCATTCATGCAGATGGGCCATTAACAGATCGGCTTGCTGTCGATACAGATCCGCTTGGTCAGATTGTTGTAAACGCTTTTCAAACGTCTCGGCTTTTTGTTGCAGTTTCCCTAAGCAGGAACGAACTTTTTGGAGGAGTTGATGCCGCAGTTGCCCAAAATTTTCTTCCCCCAGGCGATCGCGATAATAGTCATTAATCAGGGTTTGGAGATTACCGACAGGTTGCTGAATGCCGACATCCAAAACTGTATAACCCGTTGCCGTGTAACCTGCTTTAAAATTGCCTGTTTCTAATGCTTTTAACCATCCTTGCCAAGCTTTAAATAACTGTTGCCAGTCCTTTTCTTCTAAACTCGTTGTTAACTGGTCAGGATGAATATTCGCGGTTTGTAGTAAAGAACGGGCAATCATGGGGCTAAGACCCCGATAAATCTTCAGCCATTGTTTTTGAATCGGCCCTGGAATTAGAGTAATGCGTTCTTGCCAGCGATCGCGAGATTCGGACAGAGTGGGAGAAACGCCCGTTAAGGCAGGGGGGAATTGGTAAGGCTGACCTGTTTGAACAGTACGCACACGAGATTGATTGGCGGTAACTTGGTGAGCAACGGTAATAATTTGTTGGTTCGCATCGGTGAGAATAACGTTACTGTATTTCCCCATAATTTCGACATAAAGATGCCAAAGGGGGGCTTCATCGGGTCGTTGGGCCATTTGTAGATCTACCACCCGTTCCCAGGGTTCAGTAATTTCAATCGCAGTTAGGGCGTAACCATTTAATTGATGACGGAGTTGATCACTAAAGGTAAACGTATCAGGGGTTCGAGGCGGCGCATCCCCAATACAAATTCTGGCGGCTTGCGGATGCCAGGATAAAGTTAACCAACCTCGTTGTTTTAAGGTTCGTAGGGCAATACAGATGGTATAGCGATCGCGCTGATAAACCTGTTCGATACGGGCAGGCAACCAATGGGATCGTAAATCCTGACAGATTGCGGTAAGGGTCGTGAAGTCAACTGGCTGCATATTCCCATTTTAGGATCAGGCGGAAATTTGCGCTTATTTGATTTTTTCAAAAATATCAATCCCACTGAAATCCAATATTAATTATGACTCGCACTATTGGGGGTTAATTCCTAAAGAAAACATCATTGGAAAAGCAACAAAAATATTTTGACCTATGAACAGAGTTCATGAAATATAGCACTACTTGGTTTTGATAACACAAAAGACTTAAGTAAGCGTTCAAATGCTGCAATTAGCTAGAAGCACTAGTATAAAATCGCAAAGCAAATCGCCAAAATGAATTAGCAATAATTAATAAGCTAATCGCTAAAATAGCAGCACTCAATAACCAAGTAAAAGCCGTTCTTCCTAAGAGTGCTTGGGCAGGAATGGTGGTTAAAAAAGCGACAGGAACGACAAAGGTAAAAAATATTCGATACCCCAAGGGATAGGCCGCGATGGGATACCGTCCTGCTTCTAATAATCCTCTTAAAACTTCGGTAACGTTATGGATTTTGACAAACCAAATACTCGTTGCGCCCAAAATAAACCAAATACTATAAAGAATGATCATTCCTAACGCGATCGCCAAAAAACTGACTAAATAATTGATCGGCGCAATATTTAACTGGCTACCTGCATAAAAAATGAGTAAAAAGCCAAAAAATAAATCCGGAAGACCCCACGGAGAAAGAATGCGAGCCGATAACCAAAACTGACTACTAATCGGCTTCAATAAGATAAAATCTAAGGCTCCCTGTTGCACATATTCCACAATGCGATTCAGATTGGGAATCAAGAAAGTGGCGGAGAAGCCTTGTAATAAGGTAAACATCCCCAAAACAATTAAAGCCTCTGTCCAACTCCAGCCCTGAAAGTTATAGCCTGTGCGATAAAACAAAAACAGACTAAAAATACTTCCCGCCAAATTAGCCATACTGCTCAGGGAGGCAATGACAAAATTAAGGCGATATTCCAACTCGGCCGCGATCGCGGTTTGCCAGAAGATACTCAATAAGCGGCCATAGGTTTTCAGTGTGGTATACATTATGCCGATCGAAAAGCAGTCATTAAAATCCCTAAAATCTGATTCAGTTGATTAACCGCATACTCTGTTAAATCAATAGTAACGGTCTGATCCTGAAGTTGTAAAAATTTCCACAAATTTCCCGTTGTTACTGCGCCATAAATTGGAGAAATCGGATTATCTTGACGCTCATTAAATAACTTAGCCGCAAACATTTCGGCAACACATTGCCCTAAGCCACCGTTTAAATTCTCCTTTTTCGCTTCTACGATCACACAAACAGGAGCCGTAACCCACAACTGTTCAGGAGATGAACTCAACAGAAAATCACAAATGCCGTTCAGTCCTAAATTACTTTCCACATTAAATTCAACCCCTGAAAAAAGGCTAATTTCTGTGGATAGCTGTTTTTTGATTTCCACTAAAATTGGCGAAATAATTAGCTCTGAGCGAGCTTTTTCCGTATTAATGGCTAAGGCCAATGGCAAATTGTAAGCTAAGGTTTCTCTCAGATAAGAACTCGCAGCGACTTCAGGAATATCAGCGAATAATCCGACTTTTTCAATAATGGTTAATGCTAATTGGTTACGAATTGCGGCAAGCGTAAAATCACTGTAAGCCATAGCAATTAATTATCAAATTAGGTTTGAGCCACTAAAGGTTTTTCTAATAACGGAAAGCCTAAAGATTCTCGTTGTTCTAAATATAAATTGGCAACTTCCCTGGCCATATTGCGAATTCTGCCGATATAGCGAGTCCGTTCTGTGACGGCAATTACGCCTCTGGCATCCAATAAATTAAAGGAATGGGAGCATTTGAGAACATATTCCAAACTCGGTAACACTAAACCCCGTTCAATGAGTTGTTTTGCTTCTTGTTCATAGAGACTAAATAAGTTGAACAATAACTCTGGGTTAGATGCTTCAAAATTGTAAGTACATTGCTCAATCTCCCCTTGCCAGAAAATATCCCCGTATTGAATTTGGTCATTCCATTGAATTTTATTAATTGCATCCACATTTTGGAGATACATGGCCAATCGTTCTAATCCATAGGTAATTTCAATGGACACAGGCCGACAATCTATCCCGCCACACTGCTGAAAATAGGTAAATTGGGTAACTTCCATGCCGTCAAGCCAAACTTCCCAACCCACGCCCCAGGCTCCTAAGGTGGGGGATTCCCAGTTATCTTCCACAAAACGAATATCGTGATCTTCGGGGTGAATGCCCAAAGCACGGAGGGAATCTAAATAAATTTTTTGAATATTATCGGGAGACGGCTTGATTAATACCTGATACTGAAAATAGTGTTGGACTCGATTGGGATTTTCGCCATAACGACCATCGGTTGGACGGCGGCAGGGTTCCACGTAGGCAACTGACCAAGGTTCTGGGCCAATAGCTCTTAAAAAGGTATGGGGACTCATGGTTCCTGCGCCCTTTTCCGTATCAAAGGGTTGGGCAATTAGGCATCCTCTTGCACTCCAGAACTCATGTAATTGAGCAATTACGGACTGAAAGTTAGTTGTCATTTACTCTGCTCCTCTCCCAGATGTTGTTTCCTATTGTCTCCCAGAATGCTGCCTTTGTCTGGCAAACTTGACAAAACTATCGGATGACGTGATTTTTTTAATGTATCAATTCAGTTATTATGAAACCAAGATTCTGAGATAATCATCCCAAAACATTATTAATTTGAAAAAGTATGGCTGAATTTGATATGGGTTTGCCCAGTGTCAGGCAAGTCCAGGATATGATCAAAAATCAAAAAGATGTTGAAGTGAAACTGGTGACCAATGATCTCATGAGCGGTAAAATCCGATGGCAAGATCCCCATTGTATTTGCTTAATTAGCCCATCTAATGAGTCAATCGTGATTTGGCGACACTCTCTTGTTTTCTTAAAACCTAAATCCTAAAGCATAATCAATGAAAATTCTAAAATGATGGAGAACGATAGAGATTGTCAATTCCTAACTTCATTCCTATTAATCTTGAAAGATGAAAAAATTCAATTTTTAACTTAATCTTTTATTTAATCAACGTGTTTTTGTCTTTATCAAAAACCTAAAATCTCTTTAAACCTTCTTTAAAAACGAATCAAGACTACCCTTGCCTTACTAGCCCCCATGAGTATTCAACAAATTGTTCATCAAGCATTAGCCGACGGCTTTCTTACCCCCACGATGGAAGCAGAGGTTGGACGCATCTGTGAAGGGGTTTCCGAATTGTCCCTCGAAGAATATATGGCGTTGGATCAACTGATGGGGGCGTTGCTAACGGGGGAAGTGGTTGCTATGCCTCACAAGCAATTTATTAACGTCATGGAAGAGTTAGTTGTAACGGAAGTGATTGCTCAGGTAGCGGAATTGCAATTATCATTACAACGAAACCTCGATGTGTCGGATATTGCGGCCTATGCTCTCAATCGTTTACCACCGCTTTATGCAACCTCCGAAGAAGGTGCAACCTATCAACGCGATCGCGCCCAAACAGAATTAAAAACCCTGATTCATGATCAAGTCAAAGAAGGCATTAACCGTTTCCTCGACCGTCCGAGCATTCCCGATCGCAATCCTCTAGATAAACCCGTTCGCAAAGATCTTCTTGAACAAGTTAGCGGCCTATTAAAATCTTTTGCTCCCGACTAAAGCCATTTCAAGATCTCAACAAAGAAAATACCAATTAGCTTTTGTTCACTTTATACAGAATTGTTAGAACAAACCTGGTAGTTTTTTGTCCGTCGATCTTTTTCTAAACAGCCTCAGTAAGTCGCGGAATAAAAAAATTTAATATCCGTATTAAAAAATACTTGACTCGTCTTGGAAACTTTTTATGCGATATTAGCGTCAATCAAAACTTATATGTGAGGAGTAATTTTAGTTGGTTAGCCCCATGAGTCAAGCGATTTCAGCATCATGGTTACGGATCGAGGTCACTCAACCTCAAGTTTCCCTAACCCCTGATAAACTTTCCAGTTACGATTTAATTCTTCGTTGCCAAGAAGGGCTTCATCCTGACCGCGCAGCATTTGATGAATTATTACGCCGCTATCAATCCCACGTTGATAAAATCCTTTATCATCTTGCTCCTGATTGGCAGGATCGGGCTGATTTAGCGCAGGAAGTCTGGATTCGGGTTTATCGAAACATTAAACGCCTCAACGAGCCGATGAAGTTTCGCGGTTGGTTAAGTCGCATTGCTACTAATTTGTTTTATGACGAATTACGCAAACGCAAGCGAGTTAGTCACCCCATTTCTTTAGATGCTCCCCGTCGCGTTGAAGATGGTGAAATCGATTGGGATATTATCTCTGACTACCCTAGCCCTGACGACACCTTAGCCACGCGGGAATTCTACGAACGTCTTAGACTCGCGATCGCCGACTTACCAGAAGCTTTCAGAACGACCATTATTTTGAGAGAAATTGACGGATTAGCCTACGAAGAAATTGCCGAAATGACGGGCGTTTCTTTGGGAACTGTTAAATCCCGTATTGCGAGAGCGCGGGCTAAACTTCAATCGGTCTTACAACAATATTTAGACTAATATAGGGATTAGGGAAACCGATTTTCAGGTGAGGAGTATGGTTACTAATTTCGGTTTGGGAAATTCTCCCAGACTTCTGTTGTCATCTCGCTCTACCGAGAGGTTATTATGAACTCTGAATTTCATCATTACGAAGCGTCTGACGAAAATTTGCTATCCTCAGACGAAAAAATTGAGCGTTTTGAATTATTGAGTGCTTATTTAGACGGAGAAGTTACGGTAGAAGAACGTCGTCAGGTTCAGGAATGGCTGGATACCGATCCCAAATTAAAACAAACTTATCTGAAATTATTGCGCTTACAGCAAGGGATTCCTCAAATTAATCCCCCTATGCCTTCTATTTCTGCCAATCAGCTATCTGAACGAGTCTTTTCCCAGATTGATCAAGAAAGGCGGCGGCTACAAATTTTGATCGGTGGCGGGATTGCTGCTGCTTTGGGGATCGTTGTATTTTCCAATGGCGTGATGTCAACGTTTAATCCCTTCCGTCCGAGTATGCAATCGGCTTCGTTAAATGTTGAATCTGAACCGTTACAAATTGCCTTAAATCAACCGATTATCGATATTCCCGTTGAACAATAGCCCAGCATTAAAACTGATGCCAAATCATTTGATCAAAGTGCAAATTAGAATTTCCATACTATCCCCCCTGTCTTACTAAGAGGAGGCTAGGGAGCAAAATACAACTTTGTAAACAGGTTCTTAAAGACTAGTTAAAATACTAAGTCAAAGCTGTTCAAGAGACTATGCCCCCAAAGTTACCCCGGCAACGGTGGAAAATTAAAGAAGCGGATTCTGCCCAAGTTCAGGCTTTAATCGAGCAAACTGGGCTATCTCCTCTTTTGGCTCAGGTGTTGTGGCATCGGGGGATTGATAATGCAGAATTAGCTCAGGTTTATCTTGATCCTGAAAGTCAAACCTTACCGACTCCGTTAGCGGAATTTCCCGATCTAGCAAAGAGTGTGGACTTACTCAAAGACGCGATCGCCAACCAAGAAAAGATTGCCATTTGTGGAGATTACGATGCGGACGGCATGACGAGTACGGCTTTATTGCTGCGGGCATTACGGCATCTAGGCGCAAAGGTTGATTATGCCATTCCTAGCCGCATGAAGGATGGTTACGGCATTAATCAGCGCATTGTCCAAGAGTTTGCTGATACCGATGTAAAGTTAATTCTCACGGTTGATAATGGGATTTCTGCCTATGACGCGATCGCGTTAGCCGTAGAACTCGGATTAAAGGTCATCATTACCGATCACCACGACTTACCCGAAAAATTACCACCCGCTCAGGCGATTTTAAACCCCAAATTATTAGCCGCTACTTCCCCCTATGCCGGATTAGCCGGTGTTGGGGTAGCCTATATTCTCGCCATCACGACCGCCCAAGCCTTAGGCAAAATCAAGGGACTCACCGAACCCTTACTGGAACTTTATACATTAGGGACAATTGCCGATCTAGCTTCCTTAACGGGAGTCAATCGACGCTGGTTAAAGCGGGGTTTACGCAAATTACCCCAATCCAAACTCATCGGTATTCAAGCCTTAATGCAAATGGCAGGGGTAAGCGAGGAACAAAAGCAACTGAAACCTGATGATATTGGTTTTCGTTTAGGCCCCAGAATTAACGCTATTGGAAGGATTGGTGATCCGCAATTAGTTATCGAATTACTCACTACTGAAAATGAAGGGATTGCCCTAGAACGGGCTATGCAGTGTGAGCAGATTAACCGTCAACGTCAGGAACTTTGTGAACAGATCGAAACCGAAGCGATCGCCGTGATTGAAAAGACCCCAATCCCTTGGCAAGAAGACCGAGTGTTAGTCATTGTGCAACCCTATTGGCATCATGGTGTCATTGGTATTGTCGCCTCGCGCCTGTTAGAAAGATATGGCGTTCCTGTGTTTATTGGTACTTTTGAAGAAGAGGAAGATAAAATTAGAGGCTCAGCCAGAGGCATTGAAGAATTCCATATTTTTGAAGCGTTGGAATTTTGTCGAGATTTATTAGGAAAATTTGGAGGACATCGGGCCGCAGGCGGTTTTAGTTTACCGAGTGAGAATCTAGAGGCATTTAAGCAACGGTTACGAAAATTCGCCCATCAGTGCTTAGAACCTGAACAGCTAAAACCGCTTATTAATATTGATGCTCAAGCTGAATTTAAGCAGTTGAATCTAAGTCTTTATCAACAAATTGATGGGTTGCAACCTTGGGGTATTGGTAATCCTTTTCCGATTTTCTGGACACCAAATGTTCGTATTATTGAGCAGCAAAAGATTGGTAAAAATCACCTCAAATTGACCCTTTCCCAATCCGAGGATAGTGAACCGATTAAAGCGATCGCTTGGCGTTGGGGGGAATACTGCCCCTTACCATCTCCTATTGATATTGCCTATAAACTTCAAGAAAATCATTTTAATGGCAATACCAGTCTGCAATTAGAAATTGTGGGGGTGAGATTGCCTGAAACTTCTCAAGCTTCAACTCCAGACTGCAAGTTTCAGCATCAAGGGCGTTTGTATTCCTGTCGTTTTGGTTACAAAAAAAACGAGTTACATATTATTAACGATCAGGGTAATATTTTAATGATCGAAAAGGGTCAACGTTTTGGCTGGTTAGTGACTTCTGAAGATACTAAAAAACAGGTGAATGTTACCCAACCCTACTATTTTCAACTCATTAAAGCTGCTCTTAATCATTTAGAGAGTGTCGTCAATTAGCATTTCAATTCAAGAGACAACTATAAAATTTCAATTTCTGTGGTGTCAACTTCTAACTCAATAGCCTTACCGTAACTAATATCGGCAATATGAGGAGCTAAAACTTCGAGAATAGAATTATCTTGCCAATGATTGCGCTTGGTTTCGGGATGGGGATAATAAATTAAACTGTCATAACGAATCTGTTGGTAAATTAAATAACAAGGAGAAAAGGAAAAATTTTCAGGGGGATGGTGGATTGTCCAATTCACTTGTAAAAAGGTATATTTAGGACTTTTAAGTTGATAAGTATGGGGCGCAATAGAAATATTGAGCGTCCCTAGAAAAAATTTGCTAATATCTAATCCTAATTCCTGAAAAAAAGGGGTTTGTAATTCAATGGTTCCTTTAGGATAGGGATTATTTGGCGATAAACCTGAAGCGACTTGATGCCCTTTTTGAATGGTTCCCGTAACAGTTACCCTGTTGGTCATGGCTGTCTCGATTTTAAAATGATTCTAAAATATAGTCATTAATGATATTCTAGAAACAATTTTTTTGGCGAAAATTTCTTCCATGTCTTCGGCTATTTCTTCCCCGCAATTAATGAATTCGATCCGTACTTGTCCCATTAACCCGAATCATTGGTATGTATTGGCTCTAAGTACGGAGATCAAGGATAAACCCGTTGCGGTAACGTTGTGGCATCAGTCGATTGTGCTTTATCGCGATCGCCAAGGAACGGTTCATGCTCTAGAAGATCGTTGCCCGCATCGGAATGTAAAACTGAGCGAAGGAAAAGTCATTGGGGATGACATCGAATGTGCCTATCATGGTTGGCGGCTCAATAGTGAGGGAAACTGTAGCGTTATTCCCTATTTAACCGAAAAACAAAAAATTCCCAACTGTCAAATTCGGGTTTATCCCGTTAAAGAATTGGATGGTTTTATTTGGGTTTTTCCAGGGGATTTAAATTATCTAAAACAAACAAAAATTGAGCCGATGGGTTTACCTGAATGGACGCATTTAAACTATATTGGCTCAGTAGCAACGATTGATTGTCCAGGACATTTTTCTTTTTTAATTGAAAATTTAATGGATATGTATCATGGGCATTTACATGATAATTATCAAGCTTGGGCCTCCGCAAAATTAGATAAACTTGCCGCTACCGATAGCCGAGTTGATGCCTACTATGAAGCCCAAAGCTATTATAAAATTGATAAAATCTGGTCAATCTCTCAACTCTTTTTCCCTGCCCTACGACAACTACATCCTGAACCCTTAACCGTGAGTTATTGCTATCCTCATTGGGCATCAACTTTAGGAGAAGATTTTAAAATTTATTGTCTGTTTTGCCCTATCAGTGAAACCCATACCCACGCCTATTTAGTTCATTTTACCTCCCTTAATGCGTTTCCCAATTTACACAAATCTCCCCTTTGGGTACGCAAGTTTTTTAAAGATAAATTATTTAATGCAGCTAAGAAGTTATTAGAAGGATTGATTGAGCAGGATGTATTAATGATTGAACAAGAACAACAATTTTATTTAGCCAATCCCCAACAACGCGGTTACGAAGTCAATCCCACGCTAGGAAAAGTCCAAATGCTAATTCGTCAACAAGCTCAAGTCGTTAATAGCAATACAGGATGAAAGACATCGAAACGTGTCGGGATCGCGTATCCTAAGTATGTGTGCCAAATTGCAAGACTGTGTTTAATTATGCTGAGGACACTAAAAATTGAAAATTTTCGTTGTTTCCAGTCTTTTGAGCTTCAGCAGCTTGGCAGATTGAATTTACTTGTTGGTACTAACAATAGCGGCAAAACATCTATTCTTGAGGCTGTTCAACTACTTTCTTCTAAATTAAATCTCGAATCATTACGGAAATTAATGGCTGGACGAGGTGAGTATATCTTAAACGATGAGCGGAGTGATAGCCGTGAGCTTGATGTTTGCCACTTGTTTTACGGTCATGAAATTAATGTAGATAGTAGATTTTCAATAATTGGGGGTAGCGAAAGCAATGAAGAAGGCATATCTGTCTTTATAGAACATAGCCCAAGACAATTGAGTTTATTTGAAGATTTAGAAGGCTTGGAAGAATTTGAAAGTATACGAGAATTGGCCTTGGTTTTTAAATGGCTGGGGGAAGAAAATAAAGATGTAAAATTACGATTATCTGCTCAACAAGGGCTTTCCTCGGATTATATAAGACGTATAGATTTATCTAGACGCATTCAGCGAGACTTAAAAGATTCAGGGGTAAGAACACAATTTGTTACATCTTCGTCTTTAACAACGGAAAACATGATTGACTTGTATGATCAGGTTGTTCTCACAGCTGAAGAAAAGCTTGTGACAGAAGCACTACAAACCATTGAACCTAACATTGAAAGAATTGCTCCTATTAGCTCGGAAAAGCGTAGATACACTAATTCACGTAGTGGATTTATTGTAAAATTTTATAACAATGATCAACGTATTCCCATTGGCAGTATGGGAGATGGAATATGGAGAATATTAGGGCTGACATTAGCAATTATTAATGCAAGAAATGGAATTTTACTTGTTGATGAAATTGATACAGGGCTTCATTTTAGTACAATGTCTGATATGTGGAAATTGGTTTGGGAAACGGCAAAGCGGCTTAATGTTCAAGTTTTTGCTACCACTCATAGCCGTGATTGTTGGGAAAGTTTAGCAACCATTGCCAATGCAGAAACTCCTAGTGAAGAAGGAATTACTATTCACAGAATCGAGAAAGGAAAGACAAGTAGCGTCGTTTTTAATGAACGGCAAGTTGTTATTGCTGCTGAGCAGGAAATTGAGGTACGGTAGAACATGGCTAAAGCTTCCCCCATTAGTCCACGAGTTCTTCTGGTAGAAGGAAGCGATGATCTTAGAGTAATCCCAGAATTAATTGAAGCGAATGGTATTGATTGGGGAACAAAACAAAGTCCAATTGTTAAAATTCGTGAGTATGGCGGTTATGAAAATATAATAGCTCCAGATGTTATTTCGACTGAATTACAAGCTTCTGGTTTATCTGCTCTTGGAATAATGATCGATGCCGATGAAGATCCATTAGGACGTTGGCAAAGTATCAGAAATGCCAGCCTGAAAAGTATTCGCGACATTCCAGAAAATTTACCAGAAGACGGATTAATTCATGCAGCACCTAATGGCGTTAGGTTTGGTATTTGGCTGATGCCTGATAACAAAATACACGGTATGCTAGAAACCTTTTTGGCTTACATGATTCCAGATGAAAATGAAACCCTCTGGCAATTTGCAAAAGAGGTTACTCAATCGGCAAAAAATAAAGGAGCTCAATTTACTAATTCACATTTAGATAAGGCTAATATTTATACTTGGTTAGCTTGGCAAGAACCACCAGGAAGACAACTCCATGATTCAATTAAGCAACGCATTTTAAATGCTAATCACCCTAATGCTCAAAAATTTGTATCATGGTTTAAATCATTATATGAACTGGACTAGAAAATTCATTTATAAAGATAGTAATTATTGCCTGTTACTTAAAAATTCTGAAAATGTAGAAACAATTTTATGAGTTAGTTTCAGTTTTATTTTTAAATATTTTATTCATCCTGACCTAACGCTAGTATTAAAGCTTTTTGTCCTATTGTTTGATAAATTTGTTGAAGTGATTGTTTGGCTTCTTGAGCTTCTTCGTAGGGTAAGGGAAGCATTCCCAACAGATCTAAAATATCTTTTTGTCCTGTAGGCGGAGTAATAACAATTAAAGACGGATCAAGGGGTTCATCGTAATGCCAAAATTGGTTAATCTCTGCCCCAATATCAGCTTTGCTTGTTGCTGATTTTTTACGTCCCTTTTTCGCTGATGGTAACGATTCTGATAGCGTGTCAATTTCGGTATTCGGTAAGTTGGGTTTGCCAGCGATCGCGTCCTGATTAGTTCCCGAAAGAACCTGGCTCCGTAATTGACGAAGTTCCGTTAAAATTTGGGCTTTAGTGCGTCCCCGTAGTTGAAAAATAACAAAAGGATCTTCACTGAAGCGATCGGCTAATTGATAATAAATCGCGCCGATATGTTTACAAGGATTCGCCTTATCAGGGCAACTACAACGGGAGTGAATATCCGATAGAGAAAAGGGAAATAAATTTAAACCATTTTTAATAAAAACTTGCTCAATACTTTCAGGCATTTGCCCCGCTAACAGTTGGGCAGAATAAATGGCTTTTTCGGCTAGGCTAGAAACCACATAATGCCAATCCTCATCCGTAAACGGATCAAGTTTCAAAGAGACTTGATAGGGTTCGACTTCACTCCCCTGAACCTTAGCCAACACCTGAGCATTTTCAAATTCAATACTTAAAATATTTCCTTCTCTGGCGTAGTTTCTAGCTCGTTCTAATCGCTTTTTAAACCGATAGGAATCCAATAATTCTAGCCAACGTTGTACCCACCATTGCCGATTTTCGATCTGATAGTTTGTCATAATAATTTAATAGCTATTCTTTGGATGAATATAATGAATGCCATTTGTCCCTCTGCTTTTTATCATAATCGCTCAGTTATTTGTAGATAAGGGATTTGATGCACAAGGCAAACAAGTTTGGGGAGCAGAAAATGAATCCTATCAATATCGCTGGATCACTCCCCAGTCCCCTTAACCTCTAGTTATGGTCTAACTCATTATCAAAATCCGCAAAGGTCGATCGCTGCTTTGGATCAATGGGCCAATCTTCGTTTTCTCCCCCAATAATAAATTGCTTAATGGGGACAAATTCTTGGCTTAATTGGGTAAGCGCATTAATAAGGATATCGATCGCGAGCAGATCACTAGTTCCTAAATCAAACCAACAGCGTCCCCAATTCCCTTCATACTGAAAATCCGCCATGTTGTGCATCGGAGCCATCATGGATTCAGAGGCGAGGGCACTATCATAGGTCATGTAACTAATATCAATGCCCATATCTTGAACTTGGAGGTTTTCTGCATTAAAAGCACTTAATTTACCCAGATAAAACCAAGAATCAAATACCTCTTCCACATATTGCTGCTCCATTGGCGAAGGAACCGTTTCAAATTCCAACCACATCCACAGGTCAAAGGGATTAAATTCTCGAAATTGAACATCCATAAATTCAATTAGCTCTCTAAACTACTGATTATTAAATTTCCACAAACTGCTAGAAATTAAATTGGTCAAAATATGGGCGACGATGGGAATGAGCAAATTGCCTGTAATGAGTGCCGTGTAACCTAAAGCAAACCCTACAATGGTTGCCCAAACCACGTAGGGCCATTGTTGTATCCCACTTAAATGCAAAACCCCAAAGACTAAACTCGACACAATAACGGCGGTGAGATCTAATCCCAAAGCAGGCAGCATAACCCCCCGAAAGAGTAGCTCCTCGCTTAATCCTGGCAACAGTCCCAACCAAATTAAATCGGGCCATACCAAGGGCTTAATGACTAATTCTAGATAACCATCTGCACTGTGACGATAGGCAGGCCATAACCGATAAATTAAGCTACTGGCTATGACAATTCCCCCTGCTAACCCCATTCCCATTAAATAAGCATTGGGGTCAAAAGTTAACCTTAAAAGGGTTACATCACCGAGCCGTTGCCAGATCTTAGCTACCACCAGCAAAATAATGGCCGTAACAGCCATTACGATCAGGATTTGAGTACGGCTTAGGGGTTCAAAGTCAGAGTTATTAGACTGGGTCACAGCTTTTTAGGAGATAGGGCGTAAAGAAGAGAGGTTGGGACGAAAGGATTCTAAATTAATCCCAGAACGATGGGCAATTAAAACGCCTAAGGCCTCTAAATACGAGTTTACCTTAATTGCCTTGATTCCTAATGATTCGGGAGGAACTTGTAATACGGTGTGATTTTCTTCGACGGCAATAATTAAACAATTTTGCTGACTAAAATTGAGCGTTGCACTGCCTCCTGCGGCACTGGCGGGAATCACTAAGGCGTTAACCTGATTTGACCAAATGCTGTCCCTAGTGGGTTGCGCTACAAATTGTGGGGCACGACTTAAACCCACCAAAACACAGGGAAGAAAGGTATAGCCAATTTCTTCAGCCGCAGAACGGGGGGAAATAGAAGGATCAAGGGGTAAGGGACTGAGGGCAGGGGCGTGGGCCGTGGGAATATGGAACTGACGCACAATGAGATGGGAAATAACGGCTTCGGCTCCTGATAGGGGATCAACGCCTTTGCCTTGACGGTAGCTATTCAGTACAACACTATCCACATCATCGGGAAAACGGGCAATAACAGCGATCGCGGTTGCTTGGGCCTGTTGAATTAAGGTCTCTGCCGCCCGTAGTAAACTGCCAGGATTGCCAATGGTTCCCCAACTTGTCCCCGACTCAGTGATCCGCAACTCTACATTTAAGGGCGCATCGGTGATGACATAATCCGTTAGGTCTAATCCCAACGTGGCACGGGTGGCATCGGCAACTTGTAAATGACGCAGCCGTAAATCGGATTCAATGCCCTGATCGAGAATTAAACCGACTCGATTTTGTTGAGCAGCTTGTAATCCCCAGTTGCCTTGGGCAAATTGATCCAGACCGTAACCTTCCACATAGAGGGCATTAGCAATTGGCCAATACAGTTGGGCCCCATTCATGACATTGGGATGGGTAATGAGGCGATCGCAGACTTGGGACATGGTTCGCGCGATCGGTAAGGCATCACCCGCATAGCCACCAATGGCAGCCCCAACTCCAGTCGGGACAATTAAAACAACGTTATACACAAAATTTAATAAAAAGCGGATACAAAGTGAATTTTAAGGGTTATTAACCGTAACAATTGCTTCCACTTGGGCTTTCTGCTTTTCGGTGTCAATAGCAGTAATAGCCCAACGTAATGGTTCACCCCGTTTTTCCAATTCTGCTTCAATTTCCTGTTGCAGCTTAACGGGAGATTCCTGAAGATCGATTTCGGCGGTGATGAAATGGGTAGTCATTGAAATTACGGCATCTATAAAATGGCTTAAATTATTTTATCTGCTTTCCCCCATATTAATGAATCTTGACTTAATCGCCCCTGATGTATCTATAAAAAGTCTGAAAAATTTACAATTCCATCCTGTTTACTTGCTTTCAATTTGAAGTTGACTCACGACTGCGATCGCGCAAGCTCAAACCTGACCCAAACATGATCCCTTTTTCACAATTTCCCAAGATAACCTTTAGGCTTATTGATAATATTTACTAATAAAATTTTAAAGTGTTCCAACTTAATGATACTATTTCTCAATAGTTAGATACGCAGTTTTGAGTGATTGTTAGGAAGCAAGGCACAAGCTTTTAAACAAAAGTTTACTCAAAATATTGCTATTTAAAGACTTAAGCCGCTCAACTTGGCAGGTTTTTCTTTTCCTTAACTCAACCGCAAGGGATTAGAAGCTTAAAGTTGAGAACTTTTCTTAGTTAGAAGCTATCACACGATGCCTAGTTATCTAGGTTAGTTTTATCGTGCCAATTTTCTATGGAGCATCTGGATGAACGAATTAGATCTTAAACCTCAAACTTCTGGGAGTATTTCTCCCCCTTTCCCAAAATCTCTCGATATTGCAACGGTTAGCATTTATGGTTTAGCCATTTTATCGGCGGGATTATTTCTCTTTTTACCCTTCATTAATTTATTGCATCCCAGTCCTTGGCAGCGATCGCTAGGGTTTATTCACGGCATAGGTGCGATGTTAACCACCGTCGTTGTTGCCTATGCGGGACACCTGGCTTTTCCCTTATTGCGCGGTTCAGCCAAAATTTTGCCCCAAATGCGAACCCTGACCTTTTGGTCAACTGTTATTACGGCTTTGGGAATTGCCACAGGTAATTTAGCCTATATGCGTTATCGGGCTGACATTCACTTTGGGGGAGCCAGAGCTTGGCTCAAAGAAAATACCCCCTTAGTCCAATACGTGATCATGGAATATCACGAATTTAGCGTCTTATTTACCTTACCGTTAGGGGTTGCCTGTACCTGGATTTTGTGGAGCTATGGAGATTCCATCTTAGAAAAACAGAATCGTCCAGTCTTAACCGCCACTTGCTTGGGATTAATTGCCATGATGTTTTTTGCAATGGGAGGATTTGTTTCAGGACTCGGCATTGCTAAAATCCATGCCCTTTAACCCGATATTTTTCAAAATCTCGTTTTAACATTTACTGTAATTGATCGATGAATAAATCAACGCCGTTTTACGCCCGCCTTTGGAACCAATCCAAGCAATTTCCAAAAACTTTGCATGAAGGTTCAAATAATCCTCCTCAAACTTCTGGCCCTGCCGCGGCCTTTCTGTTGAGTGGTGGTATCGGTGCCGTTGCCATGATGACAGCCCATCATCTTTCCGATACCTCAAAAGCCCGTGAAACCTTCTTAAAAGCTTTGGGGAGTTGGATACCCGGTAGCGTTAGTAAAGATCCAATGTGGGGCAATATTGGCAGCTATGCAGGCAAAGAAACCGTCATGCTCATCGGCTGGTTGGTTAGCTTAGCCATTCTTTATCCCTTGTTGAAAGATAAACAAGTTAAACCTGGCACGCTATTTTTCTGGATGTTTAGCCTATTCACCCTCGCTACCGTCATGGCTTGGCATCCCCTGTTTCCCTACCTTCCTTTATATTGATTTATTGAGTTGAAAGTAATTAATCATGAAAGATTCTTCATTGAAAATGCACAAATACGTTTGGGGGGGAGTCGCCATTTTTAGTGCGTTTTGTGTAACCTTCCCGATTGCAATGGCGCGAGTTAGCCAACACGAAAAATTTTCAGGTCAACCCCTTAAGTCCTTAACCTGCGATGGAAAAATTCCTAGCCAAAAACAAATAACGCCTTTTGCTGTTTGTCTTCAAATGGCAAAAAAATCTCAGAAATTTTAAGTTAAATCTTTGGTTTCAAGATTGATCGGCTTAATCCCTATCCCCCTCACTTCTTTTTTTATTGCACTAAAAGTCCAAAAACAGGGGGATCAATTTACCCAACTTCTTTTCTTTAATCAGACAGAACCTTTTCCGATTATAGTTAACTACTGGCGGTAATGATAATCATTCTCGTTTAATGTTACCCCTCAAGCCTTTTAATATCAAATTCCTATGCTTAAATCCCTATTGTCTTCTTTTCCCGTGACTGCGCTTCTTTTGAGTCTGGCAATTACCACTAGCCAAGCAGCTCCCAATCCCAACGGCAAGTTAACGCGATCCCACGGGGATCTGCTACGCGGCACGCTCGATGGTTTTCTCAATACTTCTAATCAAAGTAACACTGAGGATGCCTTGTCCCAAATCACCAATGTTTCCGAATTACGAGATATTGCGCCGAGTGATTGGGCCTACGAAGCGTTAAAAAGTTTAGTCGAACGCTATGGTTGCATCGTGGGTTATCCTGACCGAACCTTTCGGGGAAATCGAGCTTTATCTCGTTGGGAATTTGCGGCGGGTTTAAATGCCTGTATGAATACAATGGAGCGACTTGTACAGGAAAACGCTGCCGTTATTCGCGAGGATCTGGATAAATTAAAACGCTTAACCGAACAATTTAGGCAAGAACTCACCGCAATGGGTGTTCGAGTTGATAACCTAGAAGCAAGAACCGCCTTTTTAGAGGAGCATACTTTTTCTACGACAACTAAGCTAGAAGGAGAAGTCGTCTTAGGCTTAGCAGGCATTGCCGCAGGGGAAAGAAATGGGGGCGAACCCGTTGATAAAAGTACGGTGTTAGGCTATCGGACACGGTTACGCTTAGCTACTAGTTTTACGGGCGAGGATGAACTGTATATCCGCTTAGCTACAGGGAATTTCCCAACCTTTGAAGCACAGGCAGGAACTTGGCAATCTACCTTCAGCTATGCCCAACCGGATGATAATCATTTAGCGGTAGAAGTGCTGCGGTATGAGTTTCCCCTCGCGAAAGATGTACAGGCTTGGATTTTTGGACGAGGTGGGGCTTTTGATGATTTTGCCAATACTTTCAATATTATGGATGGCGATGGAGCCTATGCTTCCTTTACCCGTTTTGCGAATCGTAACCCCATTTATTACATGGGAGAAGGGGCTGGACTGGGTTTTCAGGGCAATTTAGGAGACTTCCAGTGGAGTTTAGGCTATCTAGCAATGGAGGCCCATGATCCCAATTTAGATCAAGGATTATTCAATGGCCCCTATGGTGCATTAGCTCAAATTGCCTACAATCCTAGCGATAACTTTGGTGTGGCTTTAACCTACGTCAATGGCTATAACAATCTTGATACTGCAACAGGTAGCTTAAAATCGAATTTTCAATATTTTACAGATACAACCTTCGGACAACTGGTTAAAACCGCCAATAATTCCTATGGTTTAGAATTTTCATGGAAAGTTACGGATGGATTTGTTCTCGGTGGTTGGGGGGGCTATACCAAAGCCTTAACCTTAAATCCCGTTGCCATGAATGAAGAGGAAGTGTTACCTCGTGGCAGTTTAGATATTTGGAATTGGGCTGTTACCTTGGGATTCCCCGATGCTTTCAAGGAAGGTAATTTGGCAGGTATTATTGTGGGAATGCAACCTTGGGTGACGAGTTCGACAGTCAATTTACCTGATAGGTTTAGTGCCAGTGACAGTAATACTTCGATGCACTTTGAAGCATTCTATCAATATGCGGTTAATAAAAATATCTACATTACCCCGGGCATTGCCGTGATTACATCTCCTGAAAATGATTCTCGCAATGCTCCCCTAGTTATTGGTCAAATTCGCACCACTTTTGCTTTCTAGAACACAATTTGAGCGCGGTGATCAAGACTGTTGATCAGTGATAAACTGTAGCGATTTTGATCATCGTGTTATTCTCTTTGAAAGATAAGAGTTGATTAACTACCGACCACTAACCTCTAGCAAAGCTGCCTTCTGCTATTGTTGATCAACAGAATTTCCTAATGTTTGCTTCGACTGCTATACAATTAAGTTTGATCCTTAATAAGTGCAAAAATGAGAATCGCACTATTTACCGAAACCTTTTTGCCTAAAATTGATGGCATTGTCACTCGTTTAAAACATACAGTTGAACATCTGCAACGCAATGGTCATCAAGTCTTAGTTTTTTCCCCTGATGGTGGGCTAAAAGAATATAAAGGTGCAAAGATTTATGGCGTTTCGGGTATTCCTTTACCGCTTTATCCTGAACTCAAATTAGCCATTCCTCGACCGACGTTAAAAAAAGTTTTAGAAAAGTTTAAACCCGATTTAATTCATGTCGTTAATCCTGCGGTTTTAGGATTAGGCGGGATTTACTATGCAAAAACTTTAAATATTCCTCTAGTAGCTTCTTACCATACCCATTTACCCCAATATCTCCAGCATTATGGCTTAGGAGCCTTAGAAGGTTTGCTGTGGGAATTATTAAAATTAGCCCATAACCAAGCTCAGTTAAATCTCTGCACCTCTACGGCAATGGTAGATGCTCTGGTAGAACATGGCATTGAACGAGTTGATCTCTGGCAACGGGGCGTTGATACCGAAATGTTTCAGCCCCATTTAGCCTCTCGACAAATGCGATCGCGCCTTTCCCAAGGTCATCCCGATGCACCCTTATTGTTATATGTGGGACGAGTTTCTGCTGAAAAACAGATCGATGAAATTAAGCCCGTTTTAGAAGCGATTCCTGATGCTCGGTTAGCGATCGTGGGAGATGGGCCACACCGAGAAGCAATGGAAGCTCACTTTTCAGGCACCAATACCTATTTTGTGGGGTATTTACAAGGATTAGAATTAGCCTCTGCCTTTGCCTCCGCCGATGCCTTTGTTTTTCCTTCGCGTACTGAAACCTTAGGATTAGTTTTATTAGAAGCCATGGCCGCAGGTTGTCCTGTCGTCGCAGCGCGATCAGGCGGAATTCCTGATATTGTGACCGATGGGGTTAATGGTTATTTATTTGATCCTGCCGATAGTCGAGGAGCCGTAACCGCTACCCAACGCCTGTTAGCCGCAACTGAAGAACGGGAACAGTTACGCCAAAATGCTCGCCAAGAAGCAGAACGTTGGGGCTGGAGTGCGGCAACCAAACAATTAGAAGATTATTATCAATCAGTTTTAAAGGCGAATTCCTATTCTGCTGCTGCTTAAACTTATTAATTTTTTCCCTGATTTCTAACGCATTAAGAAAATTTAGCCCGCGATCGCTGTAGGTAAATCACCATAAAATAGAGTTATTCCTTCAACTCTAAAAGATCTCATGACAACTCGATTAGAAGTCGAATCTGCCATTAAACAATTACCAGAAGATGAAGTGCGTGATTTAGCACAGTGGTTGCAAGAATATCTCAATGACCTTTGGGATAAGCAGTTAGAAAATGATTTAATTTCGGGCAAATTAGATCACATCATTGCTCAAGTAGAAGCAGATATTGCCAATAACAAGGTGAGAGACCTAGATGGAATCCTTGACAACGGCTGAATTCTGGAAATCCTACGCAGCATTGCCGCCTAAAATTAAAGCACAAACTCGAAAAACCTATCAACTTTGGCAAGCTAACTCACAGCATCCGTCGCTACATTTTAAAAAAGTAGGTAACAACCTTTGGTCTGTGCGTATTACAGAAAGCTATAGAGCATTAGCTCTCAAGAAAGGCGATGATTACTATTGGTTCTGGATTGGTGATCATAAAACCTACGAGAGCTTTTTAAGGTAAAAATATTTAAACCTCATCAAAATCTAAATCATCATCATCTAAGGTTACGTCTATCTCATTCTCGTTATCTAAAGCTTCAGGTTCCTTAATCTCTATCTCATTCAGTAAGTTCAAAACGCGATCGCCGCGCTCAATAGAGGTATCTTCGAGAAAAACGACCTCTGGAGTCCGCCGTAACCGTACCCGTTGCCCTAATTCACGACGAACAAAGCCCGCCGAGGAGCGTAACCCTTGCATGGTTTCTTGCTTGGCGGCATCGGTGCCATAGATACTGACAAAGACTTTTGCGTGTTGCAAATCGCCCGATACTT
>CAYZWO010000054.1:0-24996 GCA_964482215.1 uncultured bacterium | reverse complement strand
TAGTGTGTTTCATTCTGATTGGATTAATTTAGATAAAATCCCTGTCTCTAGTGAAGTCAAAGCCTATGATATTCGCGATCGCCTTCCTTTTTTAGACGAAGAAATTGATGCCTGTTATAGTTCTCATGTGCTGGAACATTTGTCTCCCGAAGATGCTCAGCAATTTTTAGCGGATTGTTATCGGATTCTCAAACCAGGTAGCGTCATTAGATTGGTAGTTCCTAATTTAGAAGTAATTGCGCGATTATATTTGCAATATTTAGAAGAAAGCAATTCAGGTATCCAATCAGCAGAAGCTAATTATGATTGGATGTTACTAGAGCTTTACGATCAAAGTATCCGTAAATTTCCAGGGGGAGAGATGAAACACTTTCTCATGAATCCCCATCTCTCTAATCGAGATTTTATTATGTCTCGAATCGGACAAGAAGCGAAGAATTTTTGGGAACCTACTTTAACGGAATTCTCTCTAATGGAAAGATTAAAGAATAAATCTCCTGACCAAATTTTTCAACTTCTTAGAATTAAAATAGCTGAATTTTTAGTGAGATTAGTTGCAGGAAAGGAAGCTCAAGCTGCTTTCCAAGAAGGAATTTTTCGACAATCGGGAGAATTGCACCAATGGATGTATGATCAATTTTCCTTAAAGCGTCTCTTGAGTAATCTTGGTTTTACGGATATCCGTTTTTGTCAAGCCAATGAAAGTCGAATTCCTAATTTTAATGATTATCAATTAGATATGATTAATCAAACTATTCGTAAGCCTGATTCACTTTTTATGGAAGGAATTAAATCGTGAAAGTTGTATTACTCAGTAATGATGATTTGAAATGGGGAGCGGGAAAAGCGGCCTATCGACTCCATCAAGGATTACAGAAATTTCAAATAGAGTCTCATTTTTTGGTGCAAACAAAATTGAGTGAAGATGAAACGGTTATTGCACCAACAACCCCCATCAAAAAAGCTTTAGCTAAAATTCGGCCAACGCTAGATACTTTACCGTTAAAGTTTTATCCTCAAGCAAATGCCAGTGTTTATGCATTGCAATGGATGCCCGACCAAATTCCGGCAACGGTCTCTCAATTTTCTCCTGATATTATTAATTTACATGATATTACCTTGGGCTATGTTCAAATTGAAACCTTAGCTAAGTTGAAATGCCCTTTAGTCTGGACATTACATGATATGTGGGCGTTTACGGGAGGTTGTCATTATAGTAATGGATGCGATCGCTATCAAAATCAGTGTGGGGCTTGTCCTCAATTGTATAGCCAGCGAGAAAAAGATTTGTCCCGTTGGATTTGGCAGCGAAAAGCTAAAGCTTGGAAAAATCTGAACCTGACTATCGTAGCTTTGAGTCAATGGATGGCAAGCTGTGTTAAAAAGAGTCCTCTTTTACGAGATTTTCCCCTTGAAATTATCCCTAATGGTCTAGATTTAGATCGCTTTAAGCCAATTGATAAACCATTAGCCAAACAGTTATTAGGATTACCGCAAGATAAACACGTTATCCTTTTTGGAGCAATGAATGCAACCAGCGATCGCCGCAAAGGATTTCATCATCTTTATCCTGCTCTTAGAAAAATCGATCAAGATCAATGGCACGGAAAAATTCAGCTAGTGATCTTTGGAGCGGCTCGACCCAACCATGAACCGGATTTCGGCTATCCAACCCAATATTTAGGCAAATTAAATGATGATATCTCTTTAGCGCTTGCTTATTCTGCGGCAGATGTTTTTATTGCCCCTTCTCAAGAAGATAATCTTCCGAATACCGTTTTAGAAGCCTTAGCCTGTGGAACCCCTTGTGTTGCCTTTAAAATTGGCGGCATGCCCGATTTAATTGATCATCAACAAAATGGATACCTTGCCCAACCTTTTAATATTGAAGATTTAAAGCAAGGGATTATTTGGCTCTTAAATAAAACCAGAAAAAATCAGTTATTGAATCAAAAAGCACGCCAAAAAGCTATTATTAAATTTGACCAAAGTTTACAGTCAAAAAAATATCAGTATTTATTTGAAAAGATCTTAACAGAAAAATCAAAGAAGAGCTTACTTTAATTAAAAATCAATTTTTTTAATAATGATGAATATACAAAAAAACGTTCAATCTGCTACGATCTTGACTTATGCACTTCTATTATATTCAGTTTTAACATTATATTTTATTCCCTACGGAGCATTTCCATATGCCAAAGTTTTTATTCCCTTGTTATTGGTTTTATTTGGGTTTGAATTACTAGATAAAAAAATAACTTTTGGCATCTCAGAAATTATTTTAAGTATCTTTATTATTTTATTTAACATTATTCCAGAATTTTCAATAACACGCTTTGCAGATGCATTGACAATTATTGTTCTTGTTTTTAAGTATAGAAAATTTCAATACGTTAACAAAATATTTTTAAAAGTACTTTATTTTTTGATGTTAATTTGTATTGTTTATCATGCTTGTTTTAGTCGTTACATTTATGATGACACAACTATTATTATTAATAACCCTGACCCTAATTTTTCTGGTTTTCTCGCTTTATTATTTTTTTTATATTGTTTCAAGCAGCGTTTTGTTTTAGGAATTATTGCTTCTTTTGTGTTGGTTTTTCTTTTGTTTAGCAGGAATTATTTATTTTCATTAATTCTATTTTTCATACTACTTTTTTTGGAAAAAAATTTACCAAACCTTTACACCATATTTTTTAAACGGTTAGGGTTTATTAGAATTTGTGTACTATTTATGAGTATAAATTTAGCCATTTTAATCAATAGCTTTTATTTTACTGAAAATGTTGATATTGTGAAAACTGATTTTAAACGCAACAATGTTAATCGTTTTGTGACTTTGAATGATGATAGTAACAAAGCTCGTTTTACAGCAAATAAAGAATTTTTTGAATTAATAAAAAGTGATCAAAATATTGCGTTATTTGGTATTTCAAGGGAAAAAATGATTGAAAAATCTCCAGATTCTACAGAAGAAAATTTTGATATTAAAAGTATGTTCCCTCATAGAGTTCCTCCCCATAATAGTTTATTTCACATGATATTAATGCGTGGAATTTTATTTAGTACATTTTATTTTTTAGGTATTGGATTAGTAATTTGGCATTTATATAATCAAGAAAATTTAAAGTATATTTTACCCGTAATTTTATTTACACTTTTTCTGCATGCATGCTATCTAGGCGCGTTTTTAATTTTTATACTTACTATTTGGGCTTTACCAGAAAAGGATGTAATTCCTATTAAGGTTCAGAGTTTTAAAAATAATGTTTAATAATATTGAATATTGTTTTTTATGTCAGTTAATAATTTTGGCTATAACATTGGCAATAACAAGGTGATAAAATAATAAACTAAGGGAGCGGTAAAAACGTAGCTATCGGTACGATCCAAGATGCCGCCATGACCAGGAATAAGTTGCCCTGAATCTTTTACGCCTGCATCGCGTTTCATCATCGATTCGGTGAGATCGCCTAAAAGGCTGACAATACCAATTAAAATTCCCAGCAATAATCCGGTTATCTGCCAGTAGGGCCAATCAAGATACCAAGAACCTAAGCTTGCAACAATTACGCTTCCTAAAATTCCAAAGACAGAACCTTCTATGGTTTTTTTGGGGCTAATTTCTGATAATCGCGTTTTTCCTAGCCATTTTCCCATAATATAAGCTCCGATGTCTGCGGCCCAAATACAGCAAAAGGCGAGGAAAGTGACTTTTAAGGGCATGGTAAATAGTTGGGATTGAAACTCAAGCCAAGTATCGGGTAAATATTCAATAAAAGGAAGATGATGAGAGGAAGAGGCGATCTCGTCTGGCCAATCGGACAAACCTACCCGTAATCTCACCCAATAACTCGGTAAATAACCGCCATAAAATAGTCCTAATAAAGAAGTCGAAATATCGGCAATAGTGGCAAATTTAGGCTGAAATAATAGGTAAAAACAAATTAATGCACCAGCTAATGGAAAAAGCGCGTCGGTCAACGTAGGGGAAAGGGTGGCACAAATGACTAAAAATAACGACAAAATAATGGTTGTTTTAGCGGCTGGTTCGATACCTTTAGCTCGGACTAATTGGAAGTATTCCCGTTGCCCCTGAAAAATAATAAGACTCATGGCGACTGTAAAGTACCACCCACCTAAAATGAGCATTACCAAGGCCAGCGCGATCGCGACAATCGTACTAATAATCCGAGTCCAGGGCATAAAAGCAACGGGGTAAGTTCTTAATCAAATTTCCCAAAAAGGTTAACCATTTCTTATCCTTACCTATTGTAGGGAATTTGGGTATTTCTTTTTCTTAAAACGACGATAAAGACTCCAAAAATATAGCGTTAAGACAACTGGGAATGGAATCTGCGTTGTAAAATTTTCAACAATTTATTAAAGCTTTCAGGTAGGGGCGCGATCGCGGTAATCACTTCTCCTATCACAGGATGAATTAAGGTTAATCGATGGGCATGGAGAGCTTGACCCGGTAAATTAACCCCCAACGAATGCCCCGAACTGTAAACCGGATCCCCCACAATGGGAAAGCCTAAATGCTTACTATGTACCCGTATTTGGTGAGTTCGTCCCGTTTCTAGCTGGAATTCCATCAGGGTATAATTGCCCAATCGTTCCAAAATCCGCCAATGGGTGACAGATTCGCGCCCGCCTTTTTCAACAGGGACAATAGCCATTTTCTGGCGATCGCGGGGACAACGACCGATGGGTAAATCAACGGTTCCTGTCTCGGTTTTAGGGGTTCCGTAAACAATGCCCCAATATTCTCGTCGAGCCGTTTTTGCTTTTAATTGGGCTTGCAAATACTGAAAAGCGTGATCGGTTTTGGCTACTACGATGGCCCCTGTAGTGTCCTTATCCAAACGATGCACAATTCCTGGCCGCTCGACCCCACCAATTCCCGCTAAATCAGGACAATGGGCTAAAAGTGCGTTAACCAATGTCCCTTCTGCATGACCAGGCGACGGGTGAACCACTAACCCCGCAGGTTTATTGATGATAATCAACGAACTATCCTCATAGAGAATATCGAGGGGAATGGATTCAGGTTTGAGGTCTAACGGTTGGACAGGTGGAATGGTGATAGTTAAGCGATCGCCATTTTGAATCTTGCGCTGTTTTTCTACACAGACCTGCCCATTCACTTGGACTTGGCCCTGTTCAATCAACTTTTGCAGACGCGATCGCGATAGCTCAGCCAACTGGGAAGACAACCAACGGTCTAACCGTTCCGTTCCCTGCTCAACCCTTAACTCAATACACTCTTCCAAAATCGATTCCCAACTGAATGAATTTAACTGGTTCTACTTATGGCGAATATGCTCATAGACCCCAACGTATTGTTCCCCTGGATGATTCCAAGAGTAATCGTAAGCCATACCCTGTAAAGCCAACTGTTTAAAGAGATCCGGACTTTGATTATAAAGATCAATCGCCCGTCCTAATGCTGATTCTAACCCTGTTTGATCAGCCTCATAGAAAACAAAACCATTGCGCTCTTCAGGTAAACGCTCTGCATCGTAATCCCAATCAAACACCGTATTGACTAAGCCCCCAACACCCCGCACCACTGGAACCGTCCCATAGCGCAGACCGATCATTTGGGTCAATCCACAGGGTTCATAATTACTCGGAACTACAATAATATCAGCCCCAGCATAAATTAAATGGGATAACTCTTCATTGAATCCTAATTCCAAATGAACATCAGGATTGCCCGCTAAATGATTCTTTTCATGCCAGAACTTAAAGTTCAGTCGCTGCTCTGTTGCTGAGCCTAATAAAACAAATTGACAGCCGCGATCTAAGGAATAATAGATGGAATGATGAACCAGATGAACCCCTTTTTGCTCATCTAAACGACCAATAAAACAAACTAAGGGCTTATCCGAAATGTCGAGAGAAAGACGTTTTTGTAGTTCTTTTTTGTTTTTCGCTTTCTCAGCAAAGGTATCAATGCTATAAGGATGATCAATAAACTTATCTAGCTCAGGATTCCACACTTCATAATCAATTCCGTTTAAGATGCCGCCAAACTTATGTTGATGGAGTTCTAAAGTATGACCTAAACCGTAGCTAATATCGGTAAAACGGGCTTCCCAAGCATGATGAGGCGAAACTGTATTAACAAAATTAGAATAAACAATCCCCGCTTTCATAAAGTTAATGGCAAAGGGATTAAAGTTATCTTGTAAACGGTCATAAGTATAATAATAAGCTTCGTTATTTAGCCCCGTTCCTCGCAGTGCATTAAGTCCTGAAATTCCCTGATGTTTAAAGTTATGAATGGTATAACAAACCCGTTGATTTGCCATCCCATGATGCTTATAAATTTCAAATAATAAAACCGGAATTAAGCCCGTTTGCCAGTCATGGCAGTGGATAATATCGGGGCGTTTATTCGTAATATGTAAAAACTCGATCGCGGCCTTACTAAAAAAGGCAAAGCGCATATCATCATCTCTAGCACCGTAGTAATGACCCCGATCAAAATAGTTCTCAGCCGAATGGGGACGAATAAAGAAACAAAGGCGACCGTAGACCCAACCACAAAAAACCGCGCAATGAACTGCTCCCCCATCCCAAGGCACGTAGAGATCCTTATAAGCCTCATGGAGTCCCCAAATATGGTCATAGCGCATACAATCGTACATCGGCAGAATCAATTCTACACAATGCCCCCGAAGTTCTAGTTCTCGGCTTAATCCATAGATTACATCCCCTAAACCGCCCGCTTTGATCACGGGAGCGCATTCTGAGGCAATTTGGACGATATACATACTGACTCCTAAGAGATTGTTAAAAAGAATTTAAAACAACTAATCTGAATTGTTGCTTGTATTGTCCTATATTTTTGCAATAATACTACCCAATTCGTCAAGCATAAAAAATAACGACGTAAAGAAATAAAATAATACAGTTTAATTAATCAAACTCAGAAAGTATTTAATATTGTTTACTTAAAATCAAACTTAAAACTACTGATTCAATGAGTAAATAACAATACTTAGATAACATTAACTAGCTTGATTAATTTAGATTAATTGTGAATTGATTTATATTCAATTGTTGAATTAAAAGTTGAATTAAGACCTATAACTTGCCATGATAGGCAGCCCCTAAATATAATTCACCAACCATCGGATCGTTCAACAGCGCAGTCCCAGTTCCTTGTAATTTATCTTTGCCATTTTCCAGAACATAGCCTCGATCTGCCATCATCAACGCCTGTTTGGCATTTTGTTCTACTAAAACGATCGCTTTTCCTGCGGCATTAATCGCCTTGATTTGTTCAAATACATCTTTAACTAAAATGGGAGAAAGTGCAGCCGAGGGTTCATCCAGTAACAACAGATCGGGATCTAACATCAAGGCCCGTCCCATTGCTAACATTTGGCGTTCTCCCCCCGATAACGTTCCTGCTTTTTGGTGGCGACGTTGGGCCAATTTGGGAAACATGGTATAAATTCTGTCTTTTAACGGCTTTAAGGAGCCATGATGCAAAAACGCGCCCATTTCCAAATTTTCAGAAATTGTCAGGGCCGCAAAGACATTGGAAACTTGGGGAACATAACACATTCCCCGCCGCACAATTTGATCGGAAGGTAATCCAGCAATATTTTCCCCTTTAAAAATAATCTTGCCATCGCTAGGGGTTAATAACCCAAAGACCGTTTTCGCTAACGTTGATTTTCCTGCACCGTTGGGGCCGATAACCGTTACCAATTCCCCTGGTTTAATACTAAAATTAATCCCCTGTAAAATCGGTAAATCCTTAATATAGCCTGCGTAGACGTTCTCAACTTCTAATAAATTGGTCATTTTCCCCTAGCCTCTGATTGACGTAGCCTTTATGTTCCCCTTTATTAACTGCGATTAAGGGGTTGTTTGTAAATCAGGCCGTTCTTCAGGAACGATCGCGCCATCGACGGGGCAAACTTGTAAGCAAATTCCGCAATCAATACAGGTGGCAAAATCAATCCAATACCAATCTGTCCCTTTCATATTTTTACCAGGGCCAGGATGAATACAGGCAACTGGACAAGCATCAACGCAATCGGCAACACCTTCACAAACGTTGGTAACAATAGTGTGGGGCATAATTTTTTTCGGTTACATTCCGTTACATACAATTGTCATTACTTAGGGTACACGATTTTTCCCTGCCGATGGACTGCTTAAAACGGCAATATAACCTGCAAATCCATTATTGAGGGATAATCAACACAAAAAACAAGCAACATTTTCTATCGTCCAAGAAATGAGGACTAAGTTGCTTGATTCTAGAATTTGTATTATTTAAAGAGTTAAATGGCGGGAGGCGGATTTGAACCACCGACCTTCGGGTTATGAGCCCGACGAGCTACCAGACTGCTCTATCCCGCGTCGCTTTTATTAATATAACGTATAGTTGCCTTAATTACAACGATATTGATCTAAGTTTTTATTTTTTCTGAGTCATTCCTAAAACAGTATTTACTAAAACCTTAAGAAACGCTTAAATCTGGTTCAGAATTACCAAAAGGTTCCAAGAGGCTAGGGTAAACTAAATCAATGCATAGAATGATTCTGATTGATCTAGGATAATTGAAATATGACACCGTTACGGGTTGGAATTGCAGGGCCGGTTGGATCGGGAAAAACAGCTTTGTTAGATGCTTTATGTAAATCCTTACGGGATAGTTATCAAATTGCTGTGGTTACTAATGATATCTATACCCAAGAAGATGCTCAATTTTTAGTTCGTTCCCAAGCCCTCAGCCGCGATCGCATTATTGGCGTAGAAACGGGAGGTTGTCCCCATACGGCAATTCGAGAAGATGCCTCTATGAATTTAGCGGCCATTGAACAACTAGAAAATTTGTTTAGTCCTCTGGATCTAGTTTTCTTAGAAAGTGGAGGAGATAATTTAGCTGCCACTTTTAGCCCTGAATTAGTTGATTTAACTCTGTATGTCATTGATGTGGCCGCAGGTGACAAAATCCCCCGTAAAGGCGGGCCCGGGATTACCAAGTCTGACCTATTGGTTATCAATAAAATTGATTTAGCTCCCCTGGTAGGGGCGGATTTAGGCGTAATGGAACAAGATGCAAAAAAAATGCGGGGAGACAAACCATTTATTTTTACTAACTTAAAAACGCAAGATGGACTATCAAATGTGATTGATTTTGTCAAACATCATCTCGTCTAGCAGAATTTACTGTCACTAAAAATAAAGTCTATTGAGTTCACACTAAAGGGAATTCAAGTATTTTTAAGCTTTTGACAAAGAATCATCTGGCTTTCGGAGGATTTACTTTTACCACTCATAATCCTCTCTAATATTTTGTATTCAAAATAACATTTTGTTGGCAGAGATCACTCTAAGATACTGTCTTTGATATGTGATATCTGAGAATATACTGACTTCACTCCTCACTATTTAGTTCTGCTTAAGTTTTACGAGGTTGATCAATCACGATTATGACTAGTCGATTAGGAAGACGCAAATTTTTACTCTACGGTTCTGCAACTTTAGGGACAAGTTTGTTATTAAAAGCCTGTGGTGGCGGCGGAGAAAGTCCAACGAATACAACGACGACAACGGCTTCTCCTGGTACGGAAGCAAGCCCTGCTGCTGGCGGTGGAGATACCATCAAAGTTGGAATTTTGCATTCTCTGAGCGGAACTATGGCCATCAGTGAAACTACGGTGGTCGATGCAGAACTCCTCGCGATCGAAGAAATTAATGCGGCTGGCGGGGTTTTAGGGAAAAAAATTGAGCCAATCAAAGAAGATGGAGCTTCTGATTGGCCCACCTTTGCCGAAAAAGCCACTAAGTTAATTGATCAAGATAAAGTGGTTACGATCTTTGGTTGTTGGACATCGGCTAGCCGTAAAGCGGTTCTGCCCGTTTTTGAGTCCAAAAATCACATGCTTTGGTACCCCGTTCAATACGAAGGTCAAGAGTGTTCCAAAAACATTTTCTATACTGGAGCCGCGCCTAACCAGCAAATTGAACCTGCGGTTGATTGGTTATTAAAAAATAAAGGGAAAGAATTCTTTTTAGTCGGCTCAGACTACGTTTTCCCCCGTACTGCTAACACCATTATTAAAGAGCAGTTGAAAGCCAAAGGTGGCAAAACCGTTGGAGAAGATTACTTACCGCTAGGTAATACGGAAGTTACCCCCATTATTACCAAGATTAAGCAAGCTCTGCCCAATGGTGGTGTGATCTTCAATACGCTTAATGGTGATAGTAACGTTGCTTTCTTTAAACAAATTCAAGCGGCTGGTTTAAAACCGGATAAATATCCCGTGTTATCTGTCAGTATTGCGGAAGAAGAAGTTAAGCAAATCGGTGTGGACTACCTGTTAGGTCAATACGCCGCTTGGAACTACTTCCAAACTGTTGATACGCCCGCTAACAAAAAGTTTGTAGAAGCATTCAAGGCGAAATATGGTGCGGATCGTGTTACCAATGACCCAGCCGAAGCAGCTTATATTGCAGTTTACCTGTGGAAACAAGCGGTAGAAAAAGCAGGTACAGCCGACGATTTAGATAAAGTTCGTTTAGCGGCGATCGGTCAAGAAATGGATGCCCCTGAAGGCAAGGTGAAGATGTATCCTAACCACCATATTTCTAAGACTGTTCGTATTGGTCAAGTTAATAAAGACGGACTCTTTGATATTGTTTGGGCAACTGACGGGCCCGTTGCGCCGATTCCTTGGAACCAGTTTGTTCCTGAAACCAAGGGTTATTCTTGCGATTGGACAAGAACTGATATCAAAGCCCCTGATACCCCAGGGAAATTTAAAGAGGCTGCTAAGAAGTAATTTTTTAGTCTCAATCATCAATTGTGTTGATAGTTTTATCCCCCTTAATCTGTTAGAGAGGCGGGGGACATTACTTTTTTCTCTACAGTTAAGTTTATTTATCTAATTCCATAAATAGCTTCCCGATTCAATAGGATAATGATTGACAAAATAATACAGCAGCAAAATTACGATTAAGCTTAACAACTTTGACGCGATCGCCAATTTTTTAAGAGCACTCAAAACACTATTTATAGTAAGTGTTTAAGAAAAGATAAATTACCTTTAAAATTAAAATTTAGCCTCAGTATTCATTGATCAGGAGCAACAAAATCAAGTGTCAGCCATCTTAGAAGGATTATTTAATGGATTAAGTATTGGCTCAGTACTATTAATTGCCGCTTTGGGATTAGCCATTGTCTTTGGCTTAATGGGGGTAATTAATCTAGCTCATGGCGAATTGATGATGTTAGGAGCCTATACAACTTTTGTCGTTCAAAATATTTTTAAACCTTTGGGAGAACCCTTATTTAATTTTTATATTTTAGCCGCTTTACCGATGGCGTTTTTAGTGGCAGGTTTAGTGGGGCTGTTATTAGAAAGGGGCGTAATTCGTTACTTGTATGGGCGACCTTTAGAGACATTATTGGCAACCTGGGGAGTTAGCTTAATCCTGCAACAATTTGTTCGTAGTGTGAATGGATTATTGTCGATTTCGCTTGCTCTATTCTGCGCCCTGTTCTTTGGGGGACTGTGGTTTATTAGTCGTCGTCCCGATTGGGAACAAATTCGCGGCAAGGCTCGATTTATTTTTTTTACCTTATCGCTCGCGATCGCGGTTGCTACCGGATTTTTAATTAATCAGAGTAAACAAGATAGCTTAATTCGTCCTTGGTTCAGTGCCCGCAACGTGGATGTTACGGCTCCGGCGTGGCTACGGGGGGGCTTACCCTTAGGGGATTTCCAGTTACCCTATACGCGCATTTTTATCATTATATTAACGATTCTTTGTATTGTTGGTGTTTATCTTTTCTTTAATCGTTCTAATTGGGGTTTACGCATTCGTGCTGTTACCCAGAACCGCCCCATGAGTTCCTGTTTAGGCATTCCTACTGCTCAAGTCGATGCCTTAACCTTTGCCATTGGATCAGGATTAGCGGGGATCGCCGGTTGTGCTATCAGTTTTCTCGGATCGGTTGGGCCGAATACGGGACAAAATTATATTGTTGATACCTTTATGGTGGTGGTCGTTGGTGGTGTCGGGAATTTATTAGGAACCATTATTGCGGCGATGGCCATTGGCATTATGAATTACTTAATTGGTAGTGGAACCTTTGCGTTGGTTCTCCCCCCTGACGGTATTTTTAAATCTATTGTGGATTTCTTTAACTTTTTTGCGACAACCAGTATGGCAAAGGTGATGATTTTTGCCTTAATTATTTTATTTTTACAAGTTAAACCAGCCGGTATTTTTCCGCCCAAAGGACGTACTGCTGAACTTTAATTCAGGACGTTAACTTTGCCTTATTTAAATGAGTTGTTTCACTATAAAAACTCACAAAATTTAGATTAATAATTGCTCATACTTTAAGTTTAAAAATGACTATTGATAAAGACATTACTCCATCAAAACGGCAACAAAAAAAACAGAAACTTCTAATTGAAGGGGGAATTATTCTAGGAGCAGTTTTAATTTTTGCCGTTATTTTCCCCCTTGTTCTACCAGCTTTCCGACTGCGCTTATTGGGGCGTTTTCTGTCCCTAACCATTGTGGCATTAGGAATCGATTTGATTTGGGGTTATACAGGGTTATTAAGTTTAGGACACGGTATTTTCTTTGCTTTGGGTGGTTATGCCTTAGCCATGTATTTAAATTTACAGTTGCCCCAGGGTCAATTACCTGAATTTTTTAGTCTCTATGGGGTGAGTGAATTACCCTTGCTTTGGAAGCCTTTTTATTCCTTTCCGGTGACAATTTTAGCTTTAATTATTATTCCCGCTGTGATTGCAGGATTTTTAGGCTATCTTATCTTCCGTAACCGCATTAAAGGGGTTTATTTCTCCATTTTGACCCAGGCGGCTTTACTGGTTTTTTATAATTTTTTCAACGGGCAGCAAAAGTTAATTAATGGTACTAATGGCTTAAAAACGGATACACAAACCTTATTTGGAGTATTGGCGAGTTCTCCATCTGTTCAACTGGGTTTTTATGAAGCGACAGTTTTAGGGGTTATTTTGGTTTATTTGCTCTGTCGTTGGTTAACAACTGGACGTTTTGGGCGGTTATTGATCGCTATTCGGGATGATGAAACTCGTGTTCGCTTTACAGGATATGATCCTACTGGTTTTAAAGTTTTAGTGTTTGCCATTTCAGGCGCGATCGCTGGCATTTCAGGAGCTTTGTACACAGTGCAAACAGGGATTATTACGCCTAGCGTCATGGAAGTGGCCTTTTCCATTGAAATGGTGATCTGGGTCGCTGTTGGGGGTCGAGCAACCTTAATTGGCGCAATCATTGGAACCCTTTTAGTTCGACTCGGACAAAGTGCCTTAAGTGAACAGTTTCCTGAAGTGTGGCTCTTTTTCCAAGGGGCGTTATTCCTTATCGTCGTCACTGTTTTACCCAATGGTTTAGTTGGTTGGTTCAAAGAACAAGGATTAGATCAATTGCGATCGCTGATAGGAATGCCACGTCGAGTTGCGACCTATCCCAGTTTGGAAGAAAATCCCGAAGTTATTCAAGAGCGTGAGGAATTAGCCAATAGAGAGGATTAAAAGGGGATAAGTTACTGATTTTGAATATGTGCATTCCATCTATGGTTCTGCCCATCCCCTTGACGCGCTTATTCTTCTTGATCGCGTTGCAGTTCTGCTAAAATCCGGTCAAATTTACTCTCTGTTTCCTGTTTGCCAGCATAATATTCAGAAACAGTCCGTAGGATAAAGTCTCTGACCAAAGGCTCTTGGGCAACGAATCGAGGGAGTTCTGGCTGAATAAGGGATATGACTTCTGCTTGTTGCATGATTTAGGTATCAAATGTAATTTAAAACGAGAATGCAGTTAATCAAAGGTCAGGAAGAATCAACAGGCCGTAGTTTCTTGGGTCAATCTTTTGACAGATACTATTTCAATGTATTAATGATAAAGTCACGTCTTCGTAATTGCTAAGTCTTATTAACATTTTATTCAATTTAGAATAAACATTAAACATTGTTAAATGACTCTTAAATCTGTCGAGATTCTTAAAAATATCATTTAAGATTTTAGAAAAATTAACTTTTAAAAGTTACTAAAATACCTTAATTTTTCGCCAATACCGCTTTCACCATTACTGTAGGATCTCAACAATGGATAAAGAATCTCCAAAATACCGTATGGTATGCACTCTCTCCTTCGGAGATATCTATGGACAGATTATTGTCTGGTTAATTGTAATTTTTATTTCTTTAGCAACGGCTCTAGCCCTATGGAGTAGTACTCGACAAATTTACGCCCTAGCAACAGTAGGACTGGTGTTAGTGCTGACTCTACCCTTTTTATTATTTGCATTTGTCACAACTCTGTTTAATCATCTTGAATTTATTGCGGTCGATCCCGAAGACCCCAGTAGAGGTCAATTAGGCGCAGCCCGAAAGCCAGCCCAGACAGCGAGTTAATTCCCATTATTGAATCAACTCAGAGCATTCTCCAGGTTAATTGACAATCTGGAGATTTTTTATATTTGAGCAACTTTTAATTTTAGCTCGTTATTTATTAAGTAAATATTCGTACTAGTTCTAGCGATAACCATTTTCAGCTTCTTAAATATGAGGCGATCGCCGACGGCACAATTGGAATTACTGAAGTCATCTCCTCAAGGATCAACATCAAGATTTTATTGCTTCGTCACCCGTAAATTTTCGGATACGCCTTAAGCTCACATCAGAACTTTGATGGATAATCGGTCAACTGAATGGCCAATCTGTGCTAAATTCTCTACTAAATCTTGAGCGTCCTCAGTGTAACTTAGGATACGCTTAATCTCTCAAATCTCCTTTATCTTAGATATTTAAATCGGAAGAGTTTAAATTTTAAGCTTTCCTATACCGACTAAAAATTGATTTGAAAAACGTATTAATTGCAAATATGTTCATTAACTTTTATTTATGGGACGGCAGCTAGTTTTGCACTGTTCCCTTAGTATGCCGCCTTATTCAAACAACGCCAAGCTTGCCAAAGCGGGAAATTATAAGCTTTTTGTCTACCTTCAATTTATAATGATAATCATTTTAAAACGATAATTAGCGGTAATATTATATTTATTTTGAAATAAATTTGTAAAAATCCATGTTTTTGTCTAAAACGCACTTTTTATAAATAGGTAACTTTGCAGTGAGTACTATGACGCTTCAAAATACGGATGAACTCAGTTCCAATAAAATGGAAGGCGCGCCCTATCGTGTCCTCCAAAGCCTGCTGGATAAACAAGCGTCAGGTAAACTGGTTGTTCAGAGTCCAATTGATTCGTCTATTCATTGGCGCATTTATTTAGGAAATAATCGGATTTATTTCGCCGGTAGTGGGATGGGACACCGCGAAAGGTTAGCCTATCTACTGGGAAGATACTTACCGGATAAAAAAATAATTTTACCCGGCATTATTGATGATGATTACCAATATCTTTGCCGTTTATGGCAGGAAGGGGAATTTTCTTTTCAAGAAATTCGAGCGGTTTTAGCAAAATTTACTCAAGAAGCTTTAATTGAAATTTTGTCGCTAAATAAAGCGTTTTGCTATTTTGAAAGCACGATGGGGCTTGAGCACCTATTGCTCTATTTAAATCTTAAAAAGTTAATGTTACCAGTGGAAAGTAAAGTCCGTTGCTGGTGGCAATTGAGGGGGCAAATTTCCTCGCCTTTCCAACGTCCTTTAGTCGGAAATCAAGCTCAATTAACGGAATTGCTCAATAGTCCCGTATTAGCCGAAGCAAATCCCTCTCTCAGGCAATTGACCCATTATCTAGATGATCAGGGCTGTTTATATGACCTAGCCAATCAAATGTCGGTGAGTACGCTCAAGTTAGCCGTCATGCTGCAACCCTTGATTAAGGCCGAAGCCATTAACATGGGCCCGTATTTATTACCCCAGAGTGACAATCGCCCCATTGTTGCTTGTATTGATGACAGTCCAGCGATTCAACGGGTCGTGAAGTTTACTTTAGAATCGAGTGGCTACCGAGTGGTCAATATTAAAGAATCATTAAAGGCATTAACAGCCTTATTAAATCCTAAACCTGATTTAATTTTAATGGATATTAATATGCCAGATATTGATGGTTATCAGCTTTGTAGTTTATGTAATAAATCTGCTGCGCTAAGGGATATTCCGATTATTATGTTAACGGGAAGAGATGGAATTTTAGACCGTGTAAAAGCTAAAATGGTTGGGGCTGTTGGCTATATTTCTAAGCCATTTTTGCCTCAAGAATTAGTTAAAGTTGTCAATTCCTATTTATCCGTTACCCGCTAAAGGAGTTACCTATGAAAAAAATTCTAGTTGTTGATGATTCTAAGTCCGAGCAACGATTGATGTCTGGTCTTTTGAAAACTTTGGGGGCTGAAGTGGTCACTGCGGACAATGGGGAATCAGCCCTAGCGTGGCTATTGGAAAATCAACAGCCTGATTTGATTTTTTTAGATATTGTGATGCCGGATATGAGTGGTTTTGATGTTTGCCGAAAAATTCGGACAGAGTTATCGTTTGACAAAGTTCCCATTGTTTTTTGTTCGGAAAAAAGTCAGGAATACGATAAATTTTGGGCTTTACGTCAAGGAGGGAATGCTTATATTACAAAACCCTACAGTCCTAATGACTTAGTTAAAACTGCGAAGGATTATTTATAAGTTTGAATCTTCTATTAATTGATTGTCTTTATTTAAATTTTTTCCCTTGTAGCAGCGATGATAGTTGATTACTTTAAGGTCGAACTTTCCCAATCCCAGCTTTTAGCGATCGCTTTGGAACAGACTGCGGAAGTCTTAACCCTACAAAGGACAGAAATTTGTCCTATTCCGGGGGTAAAGCCAGAACTCGTGGGGGTGAGTAATCAACGGGGAAAATTACTTTGGGTCATTGACCTGAGTGCCATGCTCCAACTTCCGCCCCTCAATCCGCGCCTATCTCGACAAGATAAAGTGACTGCTGTTGTACTGACTACCGAAAATTACAAAATAGCGGGAATTGTAGCCAATTTAAAAGGAATTATTAGTTTAAATTCAGAAACTTTTGATTCCCATCCCCATCCGTGTTTATTAGCCCAAACCTCCTTTGAGGATACTGTTTTGAGCATCTTAGATGTTGATGCCATCTTTGATGGATTGCAAATGTTTGAGTCGGAAAAATCCGCTGCCGTTGTTTATTAACATTTTTTAACTGCTATCTTCATTAGATTCCCATGACAACAACCCCTATCTCTTCCCCCGACCAATCTTTTCCCCAAGAAATCCTAGAACTCCAAACTGCCGTTGAACAAGATCCGACGGATGTTGTCGCGAAGATTACGCTTGCCAGTGCGTTAGAACAAGCGGGTTTTTTACCCAAAGCGGCGGCTGTTTATCGGGAAATTATTGACTTAGATGAGGATGGGGTCTTTAAGGCCAGTGCAGAGAAAGCATTAGAAGAAATTGAGTCTAAATTACAAACACCTGTCTCCGTCAAGCAAGTTCGGCGGTCTTATCGTCAAGGTCGGATTGATACATCCACGCAAACGAGTTTATCCGAGCCATCATTAGTCTTACTGCCCAATACGGAAACCAGTTCGGTTCTCCCGCCGCCGCCAACGCTGAGACAAAGTTTAGCGGATCTTCCCATTGCTTCTAAACAATTCATTGCGTTTTTGGCCTGTAGTGCGTTTTCTGTTGTTGGGGTTGTGGGTACGGGGATGTGGATTGCCCTACAGTCAGGTCGAAATCAACTTAAAAACCAGGCGATCGCTGAATTAGCGGTTACGGACATCAACTACAACATTAAGATTAATCAAATGGGCTTTGGATTCCGAGGCCAATCCGATAACGCTCTGATTATTGCCGCCGCTCAAGCCGATGCCCAAGGCCAGCCCCTATCCCCCGATTTAAAACAACAAGTTCAACGAATTCTCCGCAACGAAATTACTACCCGTAAGATCGAGTACGCGACCTTGGTGGGTAAAAATCAAAAAATTATTGCTAATGCCAATGCGGATCGAACTGGCCAAACCTTTAATCCTGATAATTTTGTTCAATCCGCGTTTGATAATCCTCGACAAATCAAAGTCAGCAGTATCGTTAAAAAAGAAGACTTGGCACAGGAGTCTCCCCCTGATGTCGTTAATCAAGATGCCCTCATCCGCTACACTGTAACCCCTGTTCGCAATCCTTCCACCAAAGCCATTATTGGTGCGTTAGTCTCTGGCGATGTGGTGAATGGCAAAGATCCTATTGTTAAAGGAACGGTCAGTACTTTTGGGGGGGGGTATAGTGCGGTTTATTATGCCCAACCCGACGGAAAATTTGAATTAGCAGTCTCTTTGCTTGATAATCCTACTGCTAAGGAAGGAGGCAATAACAAAATGGTTAAAAATCTCCCCTTACCGGATTTAGGACTACTAGCCGAAGCCCAAAAAGCAGGGAATAGTCCTGTAACCCGACGGATGAAGATTGGCAACCAGTGGATGACCGTAGCCGCAGAATCCCTCCCCAATCCCGACGGTAAGCCCTTTGTTGTTCTAGTGCGGGGAACGCCAGAGCAAAGCTTAGATGTGTTGTTAAAAGAAACCTTTTTACTCCAGCTTGGTATTGGTGCATTAGCCCTGATCGTTACAGCTTTGGTTGCCCGTTCCTTGGGCAATGCCCTCGTTCAACCGATTAAACGCTTACAAGAGTCTGCCCAACGCTTTGGACAAGGGGAAACGGATGCGAGAGCTGAAGTCATGTCCCAGGATGAAGTGGGGCAATTAGCTCTTACGTTCAATGACATGGCAGACCGGGTAATGGCATCGACTCAATCCCTAGAAACCTCCATGCAGCAACGACTTCAGGAAGCAGAAAGTCAACGTCTCCAAAAAGAACAACTGGAAGAAGGGGTTATTCGTCTTCTCTTAGGGATCGAAGAAGCAGCAAAAGGGGATTTAACGGTTAAAGAACGGGTAGAAACGGGGGCTGTTGGGGCTATTACCGATGCGTTTAATGCCACCTTAGAAAGTTTGCGAGGATTAGTTCAACAGGTATTAGACGCATCCCAACAGGTTAGTCAACAGGCCCAAGTGAATACTGAATCGGTTGTTAATCTGTCCAAAAATGCCAGTCTGCAAACCCAATCCATTGACGTAGCTACCGAATCCGTTGAAGATATTGCCCAATCCATTGAAGCAGTTTCCAAAGCGGCTCAAAATGCGGCAGAAATTGCTAGACAAGGCAACGAGGCCGCCAAAGAAGGTCAAGAAACAATGGATCAGACCGTAAGTAGTATTTATAAAATTCGTAGCGGTGTAGCTGAAATTTCCAAAAAATCCAAACGTTTAGCCGAATCTTCGCTCGAAATTTCTAAAATTGTGGGAATTATTTCGGGAATTTCCGAAAAAACCAACCTACTCGCGTTTAATGCTTCGATTGAGGCGGCAAGAGCGGGGGAAAATGGCCAAGGTTTTCGGATTGTTGCGGATGAAGTCCGACGCTTGGCGGAAATGGTGAATCTCTCTGCCCAGGAAATTGAGCAAGTTATTCTCGGTATTCAGGAAGAAACCGCTGAGATGACTCGGATGATGGAAGATAGTACATCTGAAGTAGTTGTAGGAACTCAATTAGTTCAAAAAACAAAGGAAACCTTACAAAATTTAGCCAATATTAGTGAAGAGATTGACCATCTTCTCGCTTCCATTTCTAGCAGTACCGCATCCCAACGGTTAACTTCTGTCTCCGTAACCCAGACGATGCAAGAGGTGGCAGAAGTGGCCAAAGAGACCTCCGCTAGTTCCCAAACGGTTTCGACTGCCCTTCAACAATTGGCCGCGATCGCCGAAGAACTGCAAAATTCCGCCTCTCGTTTTAAAGTGAATTGATCTAGAGGGAATAACCATGCTAGATGCCGCAACCTTAGAAGCGATTACCCAGGAAGCTCGGCAAGCGTTTTTAGACGAAGATGCGCCAGAGTGTTTGAGCCTGTTAACCGATGGGCTGAAACAGTTAGAAGGGGCTTTGCAAACGGCTCAATCCCCCGAAGCCCTCCAACCCATTTATAAAAATTTGGGACGGGCAGCCCATTCCCTCAAAGGTGGCGCAGGCATGGCGGTGATGCCGACGTTGAATCAACTCTGTCATCGCATGGAGGATTTATTTGAAGCTCTAGAAAAAGGACGAGTCGAGGATCACCCCACAGCGTTGGGGCTATTGACCTTAGCCACAGAGGAAGTACAAACCCTCATTGATGCCGCGATCGCCGGTAGCGTACAGGAAGAATCTCCCCAAACCCTGGAAATTACTACTGCTTTAACAGAATTTTTAGGGACATTAGGAGAGGCAAGTGATACCCATGAAAGTCATGACGCGCCCGATAACTTTATTACCGTTGCCCTGGGCGTTGAATTAGAAGCCTGTTTAGTGCGGGTTGAAAATCTTTTACCCCCTGGCAATTCCGAACAATCGCTTCAGGAAAGTTTTCATCTTTTACAGGAAGAATGTACTTTACTGGGACAAGCCTTAAGTTGCGCCTGGTTAGAGGAAGCCATTACCATAGCTCGTCAAATCGAAGCGCAGAAAACCCTTCCCCTCAAAGATTTAGCCGCTATCGTGATCACGGAAATTCGTCAACTCCGCGATCGCCATCTCCAAGCCCAATCCACAGAAATATCAGAAACATTGCGGGGATTACTGCCCCATGTTACGCCATCAACCGCAGAGCCAACAAAAGTTCCCCTTAAACCAACTAAAGCGGCTAAACCCAAAACCGAAACGCCTAGCGGTCGCCAAAACCTGAGAATCTCCTTAGACCGACTCAATCGCATGAGTAATACGGTCAGTGACCTACTGATTAGCCATGAACGCTTACTGGTTTACGACCAACAGCTAAGACAAGCTAGCCGTAACCTCAAACGCCGCAGTCAACAATTAATTCCCATGCGGGAACAAGTGGAATCTCTATACGATGAATTAACCTTTCGGGAAGAACAAGTCACTATTAAAGATACCAAAAATGGTAAAAAACAATCTTTTTTAGAAGAATTTGATGCCTTAGAGTTCGATCAATATACGGCGGCCCACTCCACGCTCCAACGATTCCAAGAATTGATGGTGCAGGTACAGGAAATCCATGAAGATATTGATCTGATCGAACGGGAATTACAAGATACCTTGCTCCACGTCCGCCAATCCTTAGACAGTTTAGACGGGGATTTGACCCAATCGCGCCTGGTTCCCTTTAGTACCCTCGCCAATGCTTTTATTCAACCAGTTGAAAAACTGAATAAGCGTCACTTCAAATCCGCTAAACTATCGATTGAAGGAGAAAATGTTTTAGTTGAGTTATCGATTTTAGAACAACTACGGACTCCCTTAACCCATTTAATTCGCAATGCGTTCGATCATGGCATTGAAACTCCCCGTGAACGAATCGCGATGGGGAAAGCAGAAATAGGGGAAATCACCCTATCGGCTGCGATTGTCAGCAACCAAGTCAAAATTACCGTTGCTGATGATGGGAATGGGATTAATATCAATAAAGTTCGACAACGGGCTATTGAACTGGGATTAATTGCTGCCGATGCGACGCTGAGCCGAGAGGAAATTTTAGATTATATTTTTGCGCCTGGTTTTTCAACGGCTGATAGTGTTAGTGATTTATCTGGACGGGGTTTGGGGTTAGATATTGTTAAAAGTCAGATTGAACAGCAACGGGGAAGTTTACGCATTGAAACCAAAACGGGCAAAGGAACCCAATTTATTATTCGGATTCCCTTAACGCTCAATATCTTGTCAATTTTATTAGTACGCTGTCAGCAACAGTTATTGGCTTTTCCGTCGGAAAATGTGCTGCGGGTGTTACCTCTCGTTGAATATCCCATTGTTAATAATCAAATTACCTGGCAAGAGCAATCATTACCCGTTCGTTCCTTGGAACAATTGCTGCCCTACCATACCCCTCAAGTTCTACAGGCTCGACGGCCCGATCAACCGCCTAGCGTGGGTTTAATGCTATCGATGAATAATCGTTTGGTGGTAGTCACGGTGGATCAGATCGTGGATGAACGGCAATTGGTTTTCAAGGCTCTCGATCCGATCACGCCGATTCCTAATTATCTGGCTGGCTGTACGGTTTTGGGAACGGGAGAATTAGTCCCCATTTTACTGCCAGAATATTTCGAGGAATTATGGCAAGCAACGGAACCCCAATTCCTGCGTCAACTCACTCCACCGTCAACTGAGATCGCTACTGCGCTGACGGAAGAGCCGTTTATTCTTACCATTGATGACTCGATTATGGTGCGACGGACAATGAACCGTATTTTGACCCGTTCCGGTTATCAGGTAATGGAATGCCGCGATGGGAAGGAAGCTTGGGATCTCCTGAATCAACAACGTCAAGACTTTAAACTGATCGTCTGTGATTTGGAAATGCCCAATATGGACGGCTTTTCGCTGCTGCAATTAATTCGAGCCGATGAAAAACTGAAGCAGATTCCGGTAATGGTATTAACGTCCCGTGAAAGTGATTCCCATCGTCAACGGGCGATCGCGCTAGGGGCGAATGATTACGTGACCAAACCCTTCCAACCCAATACTTTATTGGAAAAAATTGCGACGTTAATTGCTGAATCAATAACAGTCAATTAAATTAAACCGTTTCCTGTAAACGTTGCCGTAAAATAAATTCGGCGATCGCCAAATCAACGGGGGTGGTTACTTTCAAATTAGTTTCTTCCCCTTCGACAATTTTGACGGGCAACTGACACTTTTCAAACAGGGCTGCATCATCGGTCACTTCCCACCTCAAAGCCTCCCCTTTTTGATGACAATCTTTTAAGAGCGCGACATCAAAGCCTTGGGGAGTTTGGGCAGCCCACAAATAACGGCGATCAGGCGTATCTTCGATCCAGCGATCGCGGTCAACAATTTTAATGGTATCTTTCACGGGAATCGCTGCAATCATTCCCTGACAGCTTTTCATGGCCTCAGTACAGCGATCAAAGAGTTCTGGGGTTGCTAAACATCTGGCTCCATCATGAATTAAAACCGATTGGGCCGAATCAGGTAAGGCTTTTAAACCGTTAAACACCGAGGCTTGGCGGGTATCTCCCCCTTGAATCAAATGAACGGGTTTGGTTAAAGTTAGGGTGCTTAAAATAGCTTCAAATTCTGCAAAATCGTAAGTTTGCCCCATAATCCCGATCCATTCAATCGATTGAGAAGCTTCGGCGGCTAGGAGTGTCCAAGCTAATAACGGTTTACCCAACAGCGTTAACAGTAATTTGTTACGATCGCTGCCCATCCGTTTGCCCATACCTGCGGCGGGAATTAATAAATACATTGATAACTGCTGATACTCCTAAAAAGATTTATTAAAAAATTATCGATCCCCATCGTCAATTTATTGGAAGAATCCCCTCAATTTGCTTTCCTGTTAGCCAAGCAGCAATGGCCGCGATCGCTTTTATAATGAAAGGTTAAGAGACCGTCAGCCCGCATCGGAGCGAAAGCATGAAAGCCTTTATCCCCCTGCCTTCTTGGAAAACAGTTTTACTATCAGTCTTTATTATTCCCCTATTCCTGGTTTTAAGTGCCCTAACCGCCATCCAACCCGCTTGGGCCACAGGCGTTTATGACCTTCCCCGATTAAATGTAGCTTCCTCCACCTATTTAATTGATCAAGCCGAGGCCATTAGCCGCGCCAATGAAGGGACGATTAACAATGATTTTAAAAAATTGGCTCAGAAAACTGGTCAAGAAGTACGATTTGTTGTGATTCGACGCTTGAACTTTGATGAAACCATTGACCAATTAGCCGATAAACTCTTTCAAACCTGGTACGCTACACCGGAAGAGCAAGCTAACCAAACTCTGTTAGTTATGGATACCCTAACCAATAGCACTGCTATTCGGCGTGGAGAGGCTGTTAAAAGCTTATTAACTGATGATATTGCTGACAGCGTAACCTCAGAAACCGTCGCCATTCCTTTGCGAGAAGGCGGGAAATATAATCAAGCCTTATTAGGAGCCGATAAGCGGTTAGTCGCTGTTTTGTCAGGAGAAGTTGATCCCGGCCCTCCCAGTGAACAAACGATTAATTTGGAAAGCACTTTTACGAGTGCGGAAGATACCGATGATAAAAGCGCAACCTTGTGGATAGTGGTTTTCTTAGCCCTGGCAACGATTATCCCGATGGTGACTTATTTTTGGTATGTGGGTTTCCCTGGTCGATAGGGGGCTGTTAACTCAAAACTCGTCCGCGATCGCGGTCGTGATTGGACTGGAGTTGAACAGGAAATGCACATCTTTAGGGCGGTTTTAGGAGAAAAGGCAATCCAAACTCTAAAATAAATAGGGAGATATTTTAACGCTGATGACAATGAGGGTTTCAGCCCGATGAATATGATAAGTATTTTTAACCTGTTTCTCGGCATTTTTCTGGCCATAATGACCGTCTTGTTTATTTTTCGGATTATTTTAACCTGGTATCCTCAAGTCGAATTAACCCGTTTGCCTTGGAAACTCATTGCCATTCCGACCGAACCCCTACTCATTCCCCTGCGTAAATTGATTCCCCCGTTAGGCGGGGTGGATATTAGCCCCATTCTCTGGGTCGGCATTTGTACCCTCTTGCGAGAAATTTTGCTCGGTCAACAGGGTGTCTTAACAATGGCTTCTCGACTTCATTAATCCTCTGAGGTTTTCATGTATTGCATTGGCTTAATGAGCGGAACATCAGTCGATGGAATTGATGCTTGCCTCGTTGAAATTACGGGATCAGGATTAAATTTAAAGGTTGAATTGCTGAATGGTGCGACCTATCCCTATCCGCCCGATTTGCGGGAAGAAATCCTAGAAGTCTGTGATGATGCGGTGATTACCCTACCGGAATTAGCCCATCTCGATGACGCGATCGCGACGCAATTTGCCTTAGCCGCCCAACATATTCAACAAGGAATGCCCTCTGCGGATTTAATTGGTTCCCACGGTCAGACTGTT
>CAYZWO010000053.1:0-25435 GCA_964482215.1 uncultured bacterium | reverse complement strand
TTATTCCATTTGGTAACAGGCGCAAACATGGCCACTAAATCCAAGTATTGATGGGATTCAATGTGCATTCGATCCGTTCCCACCTGCCCTGTAATGGCAACTAGCGGCGCACCATCGAGATTGGCATCCGCTACCCCTGTCATTAAATTGGTCGCCCCTGGCCCCAAGGTAGATAAACAAACGCCCGCTTTTCCCGTTAATCGCCCATAAACATCGGCCATAAAAGCAGCCCCTTGTTCATGACGGGTGGTAATAAAACGAATGGATGAATTTTTTAAGGCTTCAAGAATATGAAGGTTTTCTTCCCCTGGTAGCCCGAAAATGTATTCCACACCCTCGTTTTCTAAGCATTGCACCAGTAAATCTGCTGTATTGAGTTGCCCCATAGTTGTTAGACCTATCCCTCAGTTTTATGTTTTATAAATGATCAAGGCAGTGTTTGAATCCTTCAATTGGTTAGCCTTGAGTGGCGCGATCGCTGAATTGTTCCCCCCTTTAGCCTAGCGAATTCAGCCATTTTTGTCCGCCAAATTTTTGAAAAGCACCTGATAAATCCTGTCAGCTTTGCCTAAAAATTAGGTCATGGGACGAAGCATCTCTCCCACCTGAAATTGCAAGTTAGGAAAAGCCAGAGGAGAAATCACCTCCTGTTCCGATAAAATTTGCTCCTCTTGATATCCCTCATTTGTTGGCTGTCGATAGACATAAAGCTGACGTTTGCCGAGGTCTAATACCCAATAGTCAGGAATATTTGCTTGGGCATAAACCTGTTTTTTGAGGGTTAAATCCGCCCGTAACGTAGCATCAGAAATTTCAATAATGAGATAAACCTCGTCGGCTCTGGGGTGGCGATCATCGTAATCCAGGCGATCGCTTTTCACCAAGGCCACATCAGGTTCAGGCTCCGAATGATTATCGAGATGAATCGGTAATTGCTTTTGCACAGTAACTTGTTCATCTACTGCTCGACTCAATAAACGATCTGTTCTTCTAAGAGCAGCAGCGTGGTGACTTCCTTGGGGGGCCATATTTCTGATAATTTGTCCTGCAATGAGTTCAACCTTTTCATCAGGCTGCAAGATGCCTGTTCTCGCCATCTGATAATATTCTGCGACCGTCCAAGGCCGCAATAGCGAGGGTAAGGTTTCGAGGGAAGCAGCAGAGAGAGTCATAAACCGATAAGCACTCGTTAAACGAAAAACAGGAAATGAATTTGGCGTTAACTTGATTTAACTATAGGCGATCGCAGCTTGGCATTGATTATTGAATCCAAACCGTTTTGGCATTCACAAATTCTAAAATACCCATTCTGCCCAATTCCCGACCATAACCCGACCGTTTGATGCCACCAAAAGGAATACGGGGATCGGATTTGACCATACCATTAATAAAAACTGCACCCGCTTCAATTTCATTAATTAAGCGTTCCTGTTCAATCGGGTCATTTGTCCAACCTGAGCCGCCTAACCCAAACGGAATATCATTGGTGATCGCGATCGCTTCATCCAGATTTTTGACTCGAAAACCCAGGGCAACAGGGCCAAAAAATTCCTCGCGATAGGTGGGGGCTGTGGGGGGAATATCGTTGATAAAAGTAACCCGCTTTATCTAAGGCTTTTCCTCCCAAGTGAACTTTCGCACCTGCTTGAACCGTTTGTTCAACTTGTTTTTCTAAATCGTGGAGAATTGTTTCTGTTGCTAAGGGGCCGATGTCGGTTTGTTCATCCCTCGGATCACCAACCTGTAGAGCACTTAACTTATTCGTCAGTAAATCAAAAAAGCGATCCGCTACCGAATCCACCACAATGAACCGTTTAGCTGCAATGCAAGATTGTCCGTTATTCTGCATTCGTGCAAAGACTGCTACATCAGCCGCCGCTTCCAGATCAGCACTTTCTAGAACGATAAACGGATCGCTTCCGCCCAATTCCAAAACGGTTCTTTTAATTTGTTTGCCAGCAGCACTGGCTAAACTCGAACCCGCCTGTTCACTGCCTGTTAAAGCGGCTCCTTTGATGCGATCATCCGCCATTAAGGCCGAAGCCTCTGGCCCGCTGATTAACAAGGTTTGGAATGCCCCTTCAGGAAATCCTGCTGCTCGAAAAATTTCTTCTAATTTCAACGCACATTGGGGCACATTAGAGGCATGTTTTAACACTGCTACATTACCCGCCATTAATGCAGGAGCCGCAAAGCGAAAGACTTGCCAGAAGGGGAAATTCCAGGGCATAACCGCTAAGATGATTCCCAAGGGCTGGTAGCGAATAAAGCTTTTTTGGGCATCCGTAGCAACTATTTCATCCCGTAAATAGCTTTCTGCATTTTCGGCATAAAATTGACAACCCAAAGCTGATTTATTGACTTCCGCGATCGCCTGTTTAATCGGTTTACCCATTTCAAGGGTCATCAGTTCGGCAAATTCACGGGCATTGTCCTTCAAAATCTGAGCCACATTCCTTAAGCATTGGCTACGCTGGCTAAAGGGTGATTTTCGGTATTCTTGAAAGGTTTGTTGAGCTAGGGCTAATTTTTGTTCAACCTCTGCTGGACTATGGGGCGTAAAGGTTTGTAGGAGTTCTCCCGTGGTCGGGTTAATCGTCGCGATCGCCATATCATGCTCTCCCGTATCAAAAAAATAGATGAGACAACAGGCTTTCTCTAGTGTACTCCTGTTGTTTATCCTGAATCTGTCAAACCTTACCAGACTTAACAAATTGCACCAGATCGATAACTAGGTTAGTAATCGCAGTTTTAAAGTTGAATTAACAAAAAGATGGCGATTTCACTTAATATTTTATTGATGACACGCCCTAGCTTTAAAAAAGTATGAGCAATTTAAAACGATTGAGCGGAAATATTTCATTATCGTTGGGTTTGGTATTGGCATTAGGAATTGGTTATGGAGAATCGGTACAAGCTCAACCCAAGTTACCGCAAGTAGTAATACCTGTCTTAGCCCAAAAAGCCTCAGTAATCAGCCTTCAAGGTTTAAAAAATGCAACTTACCAAATTCCTGACCAAGGTTCAGTCACCCTGTCTAATGGCCAATATCAATCAGGTAAAGTTACGGTCACGTTGCTAAATAAGCCGATCGCGATCGGGGACTTAAATCAAGATGGAACGGATGATGCGGCGGTTATTTTAGCGGTTCAAACGGGTGGCTCAGGAACCTTTATGTACTTAGCTGCGATTACGTCCTCACAAGGCGAGCAAACATTGAGTAATCCTGATACCTACTTACTTGGCGATCGCGTTCAAGTACAAAACTTGAGCATCAAAAATGGAGCCGTTCGGGTTAAGATGCTCAAAGCCAAACTGAGCGACCCCCTCTGTTGTCCAACGGATATGGTCATTGAAGCTTATCAACTCAACAATACGACTGGAACCTTTGCTCCTATGACTTTGAGTGAAAAAGATAAGCAACAAATTTTAATTGAAGATGTTCCTGCCCCTGTTCTAGGGAATGGGGATAACGTTCCAACGCAGCCCCCTATTGATGAGATTCAAATCAAATTTTAGGAATTTGTAGCAGAGGTTAAAAACTTACGAATCTGATGCTCTTTAGTTTCTATCATTTTGTAAGTATCATTACCCATTGCGTCTTGAAATTTCTGTTCGGTTTCCGCTAATAATTCCTCTGCGATCGCTTTCCATTGTTCACGGGTTTGCCAACGAATCACTAAGATAATTTCATCGGGACTATCGGGATTTATCCAAATTTCTTTACCTAAAAAACCTGGTTGACGAGCTAATGTTTTTGTCCAAATTGCTTGATCCCGTTCTACAAATCGTTCTCTGATTTTGGGATCAACTTTAAATTTCAACCATTCAATCACCATAAAATGCTTTATTTTTTATTGTTTTAAAGACGTGAATTTATTATAAATCAATTTTATTGGCTCAATCCCCAAACGCTGTCATGATGATTTTAATTCTAAGTTTTTAAGCAAATCAAGCTTCCTTTAAGCAAAATAAACAAAGGGCAATTATTTGGCCAAGATTTTGCTGCATTCGTTTGTATTTAGGAGTTTTACCTGCTTTTATAGCCGCTTCAAAAAAAGCCAAATCTGTTTTAACTAATCGTAGACTGCGATTCATCTCCGTTAGTAGCCCCTGCCAAATACTGACCAATTGAGAATTCACCGCTTCATCAGAAATCGACAAAATATCATTCGTAAAGCAATTTTCTATGACTTGAAATTTTTGTTTAACCTTTTCTGCATTAGGTTGAGACTCAACAATACTCTCCCTGAAGTCTTCTAGTAATGTCAAGAAGTCATGAATAATTTTTAAATGTGTTTTTGATGACATTTATTCCGTTACCTGTGCTACAGTATGATACATAATAACGTTTTTTAAATTTTGTTAATTGGAACCCGTTTCGTTCCTCAACTCTTAAGACAAAGCATTGTTTTTAGACGAGTTTTCTTAAGCAGTGTTAAAGAATAGATTAATAGCATCGTCAAGCATAGAGTTTCCTGTGTTGTAAGGCAGGGTCATGACATCCACTTTATGCTTTAATTTGCATTCTTTCTTTCACTGCAATTGTATCTTTCTTCTCGCTAATCCTTTCTTTGTTCATTTGCTTTATGAATGCCATCGCAACCCTGCCAGAACCCCTTAAAGCTGTCTCTACTTTTCAACCAACCGACATTAAATTACCCAGTTGGTTACAGGATTGTTTAGACCAGTACAATGCGGATGCAAAAGAAGATGAAATTTGTTTGATTTGTCGTGCCTTTAAGTTTGCTTACGAGTTACATGAAGGCCAATTTCGCAAATCAGGAGAACCTTACATTATTCACCCCATTGCCGTCTCAGGATTGTTGCGCGACTTGGGGGGAGACCACGCCATGATTGCAGCAGGGTTTTTGCATGATGTGGTAGAAGATACGACGGTAACAGTTGCAGAAATTGAAGAACGGTTTGGCAAAGAGGTTTCAACCTTAGTTGAAGGCGTAACTAAACTTTCTAAGTTAAATTTCTCAAGTAAAACAGAGCATCAGGCCGAAAACTTTCGACGGATGTTCATGGCGATGGCTAAGGATATTCGGGTGATTGTGGTTAAATTGGCAGATCGCCTCCACAATATGCGAACTTTAGAGTCTTTAGACCCAGAGAAACAAAAACGAATAGCGAGAGAAACGAAAGATATTTTTGCGCCTTTGGCGAATAGGCTAGGGATTTGGCGGTTTAAGTGGGAATTGGAGGATTTATCGTTTAAATACTTAGAACCGGAAGCTTATCGTAATATCCAGACCTTAGTTGCCGAAAAGCGTGGCGATCGCGAAGACCGACTTGAAAAAGTTAAAGCTATTTTAACTAAACGTTTAGCTGATATTGGCGTTAAGTTATTAGAACTCCAGGCACGTCCGAAGCACCTCTACGGCATTTATCACAAAATGGAATTACAACATAAGGAATTCCAAGAAATCTACGATATTGCCGCTCTCCGCATTATTGTGCAAACCAATGAAGATTGCTATCGTGCTCTCGCGATCGTTCATGATGCGTTTAAACCGATCCCAGGGCGTTTTAAGGACTATATCGGTTTACCCAAACCCAACCGTTACCAATCGCTACATACTACGGTTGTGGGTTTAAATGGTCGGCCCTTAGAAGTGCAAATTCGGACACAGGAAATGCACCGTATTGCTGAATATGGGATTGCTGCCCACTGGAAATATAAGGAATCGGGCCATTCTAACCAGACGCAAATGACCTCGGCGGAAGAGAAATTTACCTGGTTGCGTCAATTATTGGATTGGCCCAATGAAATTAATGATCCCCAAGAATACGTTGAACATCTCAAAAATAATTTATTTGATGATGATGTTTATGTCTTCACGCCACAAGGAGACGTTATTGCCTTAACCAGAGGCGCAACCCCCGTTGATTTTGCCTATCGCATCCATACCGAAGTGGGCAACCACATGAAAGGAGCCAGAATTAATGGCCAATGGTTAGGAGTCGATACGGTTTTAAAAAATGGCGATATTGTCGAGATTATTACCCAGAAAAATGCTCACCCCAGTTTAGATTGGTTAAATTTTGTTGTCACTACTGGGGCCCGTCATCGCATTCGGCAGTGGTTTAAGCGATCGCGGCGGGATGAAAATGTGCTACGGGGTCGAGAACTTTTAGAAAAAGAATTAGGCAAAAGCGGTTTAGAAGCTTTATTAAAGTCTTCACCGATGCAGACAGTCGCAGAACGCTGTAACTACCAATCGACCGAAGATTTGTTAGCAGGCTTAGGCTACGGGGAAGTGACTCTCAATCAAGTCATTAACCGTTTACGAGAAATCACCATTAAATCTCCTAATGATTTCGTTCCCGTCCTTAATCCCGTCCCCACATCAACACCATCAGGAAAAAGTAGTAAATCTCCCATTGCGGGCGTTGAGGGGTTACTTTATCACATAGCTGGTTGTTGTCACCCCTTGCCAGGAGAGCCGATTTTAGGTATTGTAACTCGCGGCGCAAAAGGAATTTCTATTCATCGTCAAGGTTGCCCGAATGCCGAAAATATTGAAGGTGATCGCATCATTCCGGTGCGCTGGAATTCCGTTAATGGCAATGATCAAACCTATCCGGTGGATATCGTCATTGAAGCCCTAGACCGAGTGGGCGTTCTGAAAGATATTTTGTCGCGTTTGAGCGATCACAATATTAACGTCCGTAATGCAGGGGTTAAAACAACCAAGGGCAAACCAGCCATGATTAATTTACAGATTGATATTCGTGATCATCAACAATTGGAAAATATTATTGCCAAAATCAAGAATATGAGCGATATTTTACATTTACGTCGGGTTAATACTGTTGACAAGAATTAATTTGGCTTTTATTTCAAAATCCCTCTTTTGTTTTTAAACTAAACTGACAGCGATCGCGCTCCTTCTAGGCAGAAGCAGATTAGTCCTGGGGTTAATATACAAAAATCGCACTTTCAATTTATTGACGATTGAAAAAACTTCCTTCTTATGCTATTTTTTTGAATAGCTTTAGAAGGAAGAAAAGAAAGAGAAGTAAACGGAAGAGACCGTGAATTATTCTCAATCGCCAAAAAGTTATGCTGGTATTAAATCTAAATTATCTCGAACATACAATAGGAAAAAGTCGGATCTTGATATCTTCAATTGCTCTGTAAAGTAGGAAAAAGTCGGTTTTTGTCGAGTCGCGATCGCAGCTGATTTTATGGAGTAAATTAAAAAAAGGCAGGTTAAATACCCACCTTTTAAGTCTTTTTTTGAATAATTGACAAGAGCTTTTAGAAGCTTGTGTGATTCGCGATCGCTGATTGAATTTTTTCGATCACTTCAGCAACAGAAAGCATTCCCAATTCTCCTGAAGCACGAGTACGAACACTTAAACTATTCGATTCTGCCTCTTTCGCTCCAATAACCGACATAATGGGGATTTTCTGGGTTTCTGCATTACGAATCATTTTTCCTAAGCGTTCCCCACTGGTATCCACTTCTGCTCGAATCCCAACGGCTTGTAATTGCCCTGCAACTGATTTAGCGTAATCCAATTGGGCATCACTAACGGGTAATAAACGCGCTTGTACGGGAGCTAACCATAACGGAAAATCTCCTGCATATTCTTCGATTAAAATCCCGATCAACCTTTCCAAGGAACCAAAGGGGGCACGGTGAATCATCACAGGTCGCTGACGGGAACCCTCATTGGTGGTGTATTCCAAGTCAAAGCGTTCAGGTAAATTGTAGTCAACTTGCACCGTTCCTAATTGCCATTCTCGTTCTAGGGCATCTTGGAAAATAAAATCTAATTTTGGCCCATAGAAAGCGGCTTCCCCTGGAGCTTCAAAGTAATCCATCCCCAAGGTCTGCACCGCACGACGAATTGCCCCTTGTGCTTTTTCCCAGGCTTCATTAGAGCCAATATATTTATCCGATTCTGGGTCACGAAAAGATAGGCGGGCTTTAAAATTCTTGAGTTGTAAACTCTTAAATACCGAGAGAATCAGGTCTACGACAGAAAGAAATTCCGCATCCAATTGTTCAGGTGTTACAAATAAATGGGAATCATCTACCGTAAAGCCACGTACACGAGTTAATCCCCCCAATTCTCCCGATTGCTCGTAACGATAAACTGTTCCAAATTCTGCTAAACGTAGCGGTAAATCCCGATAGGAGCGTAATTCATTTTTATAAATTTGAATATGGAAAGGGCAATTCATAGGTTTGAGGACAAAACCCTGTTCCAATTCAACGGATTTTTCATCTTCCGCCATCATCGGGAACATATCTTCTTTGTACTTTTGCCAGTGGCCCGACGTTTTAAACAGATCAACCCTGGCAATATGTGGAGTCACAACCGAGAGATAGCCCCGCTTGACTTGTTCTTGTTTCAAAAAATCTTCTAATAACGAACGAATCAGGGTTCCTTTCGGAGTCCAGAGAGGTAAACCTGGGCCGACATCATCAGAAAAGAGAAATAAGCCCAACTGTTTACCTAATTTGCGGTGATCTCGCTTTAAGGCTTCTTCTTTGCGGCGTTTGTATTCAGCTAATTGTTCAGGGTTTTCCCAGGCTGTGCCATAGATACGTTGCAGTTGGGCTTTGCTGGAGTCTCCCCGCCAATAGGCTCCTGCCACACTTTCCAAGTCGATCGCTTTGGGATTAATTTCTGAGGTATTTTCCAAATGCGGGCCTGCACAGAGATCCCACCACTTGTCACCCAAATGATAAATCGTAATCGGCTCTTGGATACTCTCTAAAATTTCCAGTTTATAGGGTTCATTAATCGCTTGAATGCGAGTTTCGGCTTCGGCACGGCTGACTTCTTCCCGAACAACCGGCAATTTCTGATTAATAATCTTAATCATTTCTTTTTTAATTGCCTTTAAGTCCTGTTCGGTAAAGGGTTCGGGGCTATCAAAATCATAATAAAATCCGTTTTCTGTCCAGGGGCCGATGGTTACTTGCGCTTTCGGAAACAGCTTTTGCACGGCCATTGCCATGATATGAGAAGTCGTGTGGCGAATGCGTTTGAGTTGCTCTGATTCACTGGTACGGGGCAATTTAATCGATGGTGCTTCGTTCTGGGCGATCGCCAATGCTTGGTTAACCATTACACTGAAATTTTGTTTAACTATGTTTAAACGATTGTTTCCTCTATCTTGACATTATCTACTAAGACGGAAGAGCGTGATAAACCATTAGCTATAACTGCCTAAGTTTACAGAAGGGTTGTCGGGATTGTTTTCTTCTGGGAAAGAACCAAAGGGCGGTAAGACTTCTTTAATAAATGCTTCGGCTGCTTTAGAACGGTAACGATTGGGATTCAAAATGACATAGAGGGTGCGTCGAACTTCCACATCCTTAATGCGGGCAATATGTAAGACATTCATTTGTAATTCTTTCTCAATGGCTGTTGTCGAGACAAAAGCTACCCCTAACCCCGCTTGTACTGCATTTTTAATAGCCTCAATCGAGTTGAGTTCCATTTCGATTTTTAAGCGTTTGGTGTCAATATCACACTGACTTAAAACCTTATCAATGACTTTGCGAATGGTGGATTGAGAATCGAGGGTAATAAATTTGAGTTTATATAAATCTTCTTTTTGAATGGTTTCAACTTTGGCTAAGGGATGGGAAGTCGGTAAAATCAGGGCTAATTCGTCTTCGGCGTAGGGAATGACTTGCAAGACTTCTTGTAATTCCGAGGGAACTTCTCCCCCAATAATGGCCATATCTACCTGTCCGTTAGCAACGCCCCAAGAAGTGCGGCGGGTGGAATGAACTTGTAACTGTACGGAAACATCAGGATATTTTTGGCGAAAAATGCCGATCATTCGGGGTAACAGATAAGTTCCTGTGGTCTGAGAAGCTCCAACGATTAAGGTTCCTCCTTGAAGATTTTGTAAATCCTCGATCGCGCGACAGGTTTCTTGGCAGAGGGTTAATACCTTATCGCCGTAGCTCAATAACAGATGTCCTGCTTCGGTTAACTGGGCTTTTCGTCCCCCTCGATCAAATAAGGGCACATTAAGCTGCTTTTCCAAATTCTGCACCTGTAAACTAACCGCAGGTTGAGACACATAGAGGGTATCTGCTGCCCGCTTAAAACTGCCTTCTGCCGCGATCGCTTTGAGAATTCGCAGTTGATCTAGAGTAAAGGGAATATCTGACATAGGTTTAGGTGAGGAAGGGAGACAGAGGAAAAGCGCAATGATAAGTTATTCCTATTAAACATGACAGTAGCATAACAGGGGATCGGGTTAGTGCGAGATCACAAAAATCCCCCCCAATCAGTTTATTTAAGGGGTGTAATCTCGTTGGTTTGTTAAGAAATGTAATGAAGATCGGTGATCGCTGTTCCCAATCATCCATAAATAAAGGTGCTACTGCTTTGTAATTCAGCAACACCTCTTTTGAGCAATTTTGATAAAACTTTCTAACCCCTAAGCAGGCAGATCGCTAGACCCCATTAAATAGAGATCACAAGCACGGGCGGCTCCCCGACCTTCATTGAAAGCCCAAACCACTAAGCTTTGTCCTCGGCGGCAATCCCCCGCAGCAAAAACCTTGGGAATACTGGTGGCATATTTACCATAGTCGGCTTTAACATTCCCACGATTATCCTGTTCCAGATTCAAGGCTTTAAGTAAGGGTTCTTCAGGGCCAAGGAAACCCATCGCCAATAAGACTAACTGGGCAGGTAACACTTTTTCGGTGCCAGGAATGTGTTTAGGAATAAATTGGCCTTTTTCATTCTTTTCCCATTGCACTTCTACGGTATGAACTGCCTTAACATTGCCATTTTCATCTCCTTCAAAATGGGTAGCTGTTCTTAAATAGGCTCTGGGATCAGCCCCAAAAACTGCCTCGGCTTCTTCTTGCCCGTAATCCAGTTTGTAAACTTTGGGCCATTCGGGCCAGGGATTATTGGCAGCTCGCTCATTCGGCGGCTTGGGCATGATTTCCAATTGAACGACGCTCTTACAACCATGACGGATGGAGGTTCCTACACAATCAGTTCCCGTATCTCCACCCCCAATAATGACCACATCTTTTCCTTCTGCCGAAATAAAATCACTGCTAGGGGTTTTATCTAAAATGGCTTTGGTATTCGCAGTCAGAAAATCCATCGCAAAGTGAATGCCTTTCAGTTCTCGATTGGGAATGGATAAATCACGGGGTTTAGTCGCGCCTGTACAGAGAACAACGGCATCATAGTCATTAAGCAGAGTTTCAACGGGCAGGTCTTTGCCGACTTCTGTATTACAAACAAAGGTCACACCTTCTGCTTCTAAGACATTGAGCCGACGTAATACGACTTCTTCTTTATCTAACTTCATGTTGGGGATGCCGTACATTAGCAATCCCCCTGGGCGATCGGCTCGTTCATAGACTGTTACCCAATGGCCTGCTTTGTTGAGTTGGGCAGCGGCCGCTAATCCTGCGGGGCCTGAGCCGATAACGGCAACTTTTTTGCCTGTTCGTTTCGCGGGTGGTTCGGGGGTAATCCAGCCTTCTTCCCAACCTTTATCGATGATGGAACATTCAATATTTTTAATGGTAACGGGGGGATTATTGATGCCTAAAACGCAGGAACCTTCACAGGGAGCAGGACAGACTCGGCCCGTAAATTCGGGAAAATTATTAGTTTTGTGTAAGCGGTCTAAAGCCTCTCGCCACAGACCCCGATAGACTAAATCATTAAATTCGGGAATGAGGTTATTGATGGGGCATCCACTCGCCATGCCGCTAATTAAGCCACCCGTATGGCAAAAAGGGGTTCCGCAATCCATACACCGTGCGCCCTGGTTGCGGAGTTTGTCTTCTTCCATCGGCAGGTGAAATTCGTCCCAGTTGCGGATGCGATCGCTGGGCGTAATTTCAGACGGTAATTCGCGGATAAATTCTAAAAAGCCAGTGGGTTTTCCCATAATGGTTCCTCAATCTCAATTGCATACTTTTTCCGACCAACTAAAACCTCAATCTTAACCCGACTCAGGACTCAGCTAAAAATCGCTATAGATTACGCTAGAGGATTTTTAAAAGAATTGTCAAACTTTTGTACTCCGAAATATTTGGGTTTACTGATTTTAGTAACAATTTGTATTAATCCCTTTTCTCGACGATTCCAAAACCACGCGATCGCTCATCTGGGGGATAATCTAGCGTCCGTATCAGGCGATATTTCCACTCCCACAACGGTAGATGAGGGGTTTACCGCTATGGTAAGTTTAACAATAAGGAGGCTTACACAGGGGCTACCCTTCTTGCCTCATGCGACTTCCTATCCGCTTATCCGCGATCGCAGCGCGATAAACTTAGACAATAGATAAGTGATTTATAACGAAAGGCCAGTAGAAAAGCGATTCTAAAACTTCAACCTACGCAGCCTCTACCGAGAATTCATTTAAACAAACTATTTAAGGAGAACTCAGTTTGGTAAGCACAGCCTCTTTTAAAACGACTAAATCCGAAGAAATTTTTGCTGCTGCCCAAGAATTAATGCCAGGTGGTGTTAGCTCTCCCGTAAGAGCTTTTAAATCCGTCGGCGGTCAACCGATTGTCTTTGATCGGGTGAAAGGGGCCTACATTTGGGATGTCGATGGCAATGAATATATTGATTATGTCGGCACCTGGGGCCCCGCTATCTGTGGTCATACCCATCCTGATGTGATTAACGCTCTTCAGGAAGCCTTGGCCAAAGGAACCAGTTTCGGCGCGCCCTGCCAACAGGAAAATATTTTGGCAGAAATGGTGATTGATGCGGTTCCCAGCATTGAAATGGTGCGTTTTGTTAACTCAGGAACCGAAGCCTGTATGTCCGTTTTACGGTTAATGCGGGCCTTTACAGGACGGGAAAAAATCATCAAATTTGAAGGATGCTACCACGGCCATGCGGATATGTTCCTGGTTAAAGCAGGTTCTGGTGTCGCAACCTTAGGCTTACCCGATTCTCCTGGCGTTCCCAAATCTACCACTGGCGCAACTCTGACCGCTCCTTACAATGATCTAGAAGCCGTCAAAGCCTTATTTGAAGAAAATCCTGATAGCATTGCAGGGGTAATTTTAGAGCCTGTAGTTGGTAATGCAGGCTTTATCGTTCCTGATGCGGGTTTCCTAGAAGGATTACGCGAACTAACCAAAGAATACGGTGCTTTGTTGGTTTTTGACGAAGTAATGACAGGTTTCCGTATTGCCTATGGTGGAGCGCAGGAAAAGTTTGGGATTACGCCCGATTTAACGACGTTAGGGAAAGTCATTGGTGGCGGTTTACCCGTTGGTGCTTACGGCGGACGTAAAGATATTATGTCTCTGGTGGCTCCTGCTGGCCCCATGTACCAAGCGGGAACCTTATCAGGAAATCCCCTAGCCATGACGGCAGGCATTAAAACCCTAGAACTGCTCCAAAAACCAGGAACTTACGAATATCTCGATAAAATCACCCAAAAATTAGCCAATGGCTTCTTACAAGCTGCTAAAGATGCAGGTCATGCTGTTTGTGGCGGTTCTATCAGTGCCATGTTCGGGATGTTCTTCTGCGCTGGCCCTGTCCGCAATTACGAAGATGCGAAAAAAGCTGATACCGCAAAATTCGGTCGTTTCCATCGCGGTATGTTAGAGCGGGGAATTTACCTTGCGCCTTCTCAGTTTGAGGCAGGATTCACCTCCTTAGCTCATACGGATGAGGATATTGAGCGCACGTTAACAGTGGCAAAAGAGGTTTTAAGCAGCCTGTAGCCATTAACCGCTAAAATAAAAAAATAACTATTGTGTGAGTTCTGTGTCAGAATAGAACACGGTAGTTAGCGGGATGTAGCGCAGCTTGGTAGCGCGCTTGCTTTGGGAGCAAGATGTCGCAGGTTCAAATCCTGTCATCCCGATTTTTAAAATTTACTCAATTTGTGCGATCAATTACTTTTAAATTGAGTAAGGTGATGATTTGTTTAAATTGTTAAATATGAATTCTTTACCTCCTTTAAATACAGAAACGATTTGGGCAATTGTAAATGAAGAAATTAGTGATGAAACCGTTAATCATTTAGTGGCTTATTATTTAGGTTATCGCTATGACACAGAGACACAAACTTGGGATAATCAACAAGTTGAAGAAGATTGGCGCAATGAATATCCTGAACCGCCTGATTTTATTGCCAATCGTCCACCAACGGTTAAATTAACTCGCTCGATTCCGCCTGAAAATAAGCAATTATTAAAAGAAAAACTGGGATTTAAAGGCTATAAAATCGGAGAATTTGGGCCAAGACAAACCCGCAGAGCCACTGCCGCGAATTGGCTGTTGAGTTATTTACAACTTCATTCCTAACGTTAACATTCTCGAAATGAGTGATCCCTGCTGGGATAGTTGGTTATTTTTCAGTAATCTTGCTGTTTGGCTTTTTGAAATACTGGCCAATATTAATCTGTTGCAAATTCATCAAGAAAACTAAAGCTTAATATCGGGGATAATTATTGATTAGTCTCTATAAAAAGGCTTGTCAAGAGGGTTAAGCTACTGTAGCGTAGGATCGGGGTATAATCGCAATCTTTTAAGAAAATTCTTATATATAAATGACTAACTTTCTCCTGCAACATAGTTGGTTTATTCCTTTTTATGGCTTAATTGGCTCATTTGTGACGCTGCCTTGGTCGTTGGGATTGATTCGACGAACGGGGTCTCGTCCCGCCGCTTATTTAAATATTTTGATGACCCTAGTAGCGGTTATTCACGGCTCGATCGCGTTTGTTTCCATTTGGCAGGGACAAAGCCAACAACTGGTCTTCGATTGGCTCAAGGTAGCAGACTTAGATTTATCCTTAGCCATTGAACTGTCTCCAGTCAGTTTAGGCGCGTTAGAGGTCATCACAGGAATTAGCTTACTTGCCCAGATTTACGCCCTGGGTTACCTGGAGAAAGATTGGTCATTAGGTCGATTTTATGGCTTAGTTGGCTTTTTTGAAGCCGCTTTAGGGGGCATTGCGCTGAGTGATTCTTTATTCCTGAGTTACGCGCTCTTAGAAATGCTGACCCTATCGACCTATCTTTTGGTGGGCTTTTGGTATGCTCAACCATTGGTCGTTACTGCTGCGCGGGATGCTTTTTTGACCAAACGGGTCGGCGATATCATTTTGCTGATGGGTTTAGTTGCCCTATCTAGTTATGGGGAGGGGTTAACCTTTTCTCAGTTAGAAGCTTGGGTCAAAACCTATCCCATCCCGACGTTTACTGCAACGTTATTAGGATTATCGTTGATTGCGGGGCCAACGGGTAAGTGTGCCCAGTTTCCATTAAATCTCTGGTTAGATGAAGCAATGGAGGGCCCTAATCCCGCAGGAATCATGCGAAATTCGGTAGTGGTGTCTGCGGGGGCTTATGTGTTGATTAAATTACAGCCTGTTTTTGCTCTTTCCCCTTTTGCTTCTAATACCCTGATTGTTTTAGGGACAGTGACAGCTATTACAACCTCGTTTATCGCGATCGCGCAGACGGATATTAAACGCACCCTATCCCACTCCACCAGTGCCTATTTGGGATTAGTCTTTGTGGCGGTTGGATTGGGTCATGTGGATATTGCCTTTTTAATTCTCTTTACCCACGCGATCGCCAAAGCACTCCTGTTTATGAGCATTGGTTCGATTATTTTGACCACCAGTAACCAGAACATTACCGAAATGGGCGGCTTATGGTCACGGATGCCTGCCACTACGACTGCTTTTGTCATGGGTTCACTGGGCCTCATTGCGGCTTTCCCCTTGGGAATGTTTTGGACATGGCAACGGTGGTTAGATGGCTCCTGGGAAATTCATTGGCCCTTATTTGTCCTACTGCTCTTTTTTAATACCCTTTCTGCCCTCAATCTCACCCGTGTCTTTCGACTGGTCTTTTTAGGCAAACCCCAAAGTAAAACCCGTCGAACCCCTGAAGTGCCTTGGCCGATGGCTTTCCCATTGGTGACGTTAACCTTGGCAACTCTTGCGGCTCCTTTGGTTCCGTTGCGTTGGTCGTTGTGGCTATCTCCCACGAATCCCGTCAGTAATCAGGACACTTGGATCGCCCACTGGTCAATGCCTTTGTTGATCCTGTCTGGTCTTTTGGGGTGCAGTATTGGTTTTCTCATTACGCTTCGTCGTTCTCTGGCCCGATCCAGTCAATTGCCGATCCGCTTTTTCCAAGATTTGTTTGCCTACGATTTTTATTTAGCCGAAATCTATGCCAAAACCATTGTTGCGGCGGTTGCAGGATTATCTCGTTTAACAGCTTGGTTAGACCGCTATGTTGTCGATGGAGCCGTTAACTTGGTGAGTTTGGCCACAGTATTTAGCGGCAATGCCCTGAAATATAATACGTCAGGACAATCCCAATTTTATGTGTTAACGATTTTCATCGGTATTAGTTTATTAATTGGCTTAATGATTAATAGTCAGTGGGGTATGATTACGGATTTTTGGACTTCTTTGCTTTCGATATCATAAAGTTTTTTTAATCAGGTTAAGCTTTTAGTTTTTTAATTGGTTTATTAAGGGAAATTCGTATAACAATGCTCAGTGTTTTAATTTGGATTCCGATTTTAGGTGCTGCCATAATTGCCTTTTTTCCCGGGATTGGCGATGGGGCGCGATCGCGGAATTTAGCCTTGATTTTTAGCAGTCTTATTTTAGGATTAAATCTCATCTTAGGGTTTCAATTTGACGCTAGTAACCCTGAAATGCAATTAGTTGAATATTTTCCTTGGATTGAAAATATCGGTTTAACTTATCACTTAGCGGTTGATGGCTTATCTTTTCCTCTGCTTTGTTTGAATAGCTTATTAACACTAATTGCCATTTATAGCAGTAATGAAACGCTTCCCCGTCCTCGCTTTTATTATTCCTTAATTTTGCTCTTAAGCGGAGGTGTTGCAGGGGCATTTTTAGCGCAGGATTTATTACTGTTTTTCCTCTTTTATGAGTTAGAAATTATTCCTTTATATTTTCTGATTGCTATTTGGGGAGGAGAGCGAAGGGGCTATGCGGCTATGAAATTTTTGCTCTACACCGCAGTTTCAGGTTTTTTGGTGCTGGTTTCCTTCCTCGGTTGGGTTTGGATTACCCATTCACCCACCTTTGATTACGACCCCTCGCGATCGCAGCTTTTACCTGTTAGCACCCAATTATTACTATTAATCCCGTTATTGATTGGTTTAGCCATAAAAATTCCCATTTTTCCCTTCCATACCTGGTTACCCGATGCCCACGTTGAAGCCTCCACGCCCGTTTCTGTCTTATTGGCAGGGGTTTTACTCAAACTGGGAACCTATGGCTTATTACGCTTTGGGGTGGGTTTATTTTTGGATGCCTGGGTTCTCATTGCGCCCTATTTAGCAACCTTAGCCGCTATTAGTGCCCTCTATGGAGCCTCCTGCGCGATCGCTCAACAGGACATGAAAAAGGTGGTTGCCTATTCCTCTATCTCTCACATGGCCTATGTTTTACTCGCCGCCGCCGCCAGTACCCGTCTTAGTATCGTTGCGGCCAACTGCCAAATGATCAGTCATGGCTTAATCTCCGCCATGTTGTTCTTACTCGTTGGGATCGTTTACAAAAAGACAGGTAGCCGTGATGTTCATTATTTACGGGGTTTGCTGGCTCCCGAACGAGGTCTACCCATTACGGGAAGCTTGATGATTTTAGGGGTGATGGCCAGTGCGGGCATTCCTGGGATGGTCGGCTTTATCGCAGAATTTTTGGTTTTTCGGGGAGCTTTTCCGATTTTTCCGATTCAAACTTTGTTGTGTCTCGTAGCGAGTGGGTTAACCGCCGTTTATTTTCTGTTAATGGTTAACCGCGTCTTCTTTGGTCGTTTAACGCCAGAATTGTCAAAATTACCCCGTGTCCTGTGGCAAGAACGTCTACCCGCCGTTGTTTTGGCGCTTTTAATTATTGTATTAGGCATTCAACCTGTATGGATGTCTCGTTGGAGTGAACCCCAAGCCGCCATTTTATTGACAGGATCTTCTGATATGGCAGCCCTCCCTATTAAACCGCCATTTTCTTTACCCCGTTCCAATTCCTAAACCAAACCCCAACGATTTGGTAAAATTGATTCAAAATATGCGTCTATAACCATGCCCAAGACCCTTTTAGAAGCCTCTAAACATCCCTTAGCCTATTACATTTCCCAGTTAGAAGCGGGCGAAGCATTACTTAAAGATTCTCCTGAAAATGTCACCGAGGTGGTCGGCATTCTTAAAAGTTATGGTGTGGTTTTAGACAACTATTCTCGTAATTTAATTTATATTTCTGAGAATCAATTTCTAGTATTATTTCCCTTTTTTAAATACTTTAATGGCCAAGTTTCTCTAAAGCAATTATGGAAACATTGGTGTCATGACCGCATTAATTTTGAATATGCTGAATATTGCATGAAAGCGATGCTTTGGCACGGGGGCGGAGGCTTAGATAATTATCTTGATGGTGAAGAATTTCGGCAGAATATTGAAAAGGTTATTCAGGCTAAAATTAAAGGCAATTTTTTCATTTTAACTTTACATAAAATTTTCCCAGAATTTCTACCCGAACAGATGCGAATGATGGCCTATTATTCGGGGTTAGGGCAATTCTGGCGAGTCATGGCTGATATTTTTTTGAGTCTTTCTGATCTGTATGATCAAGGCAAAATTAAAACCATTCCCCAAGTCGTTCAATATATTCAAGATGGTTTAGTTAAGGATGCGGCAAGACCGATTACCTATCAAGTCAAAATTGGTCAACAGGTCTATCCCATTCTTCCGTCGTCTGCGGGGTTAACTTTTTTAATGGATACGGCAGTCCCCTATGTTGAGGCGGTTTTCTTTCGCGGAACGCCTTTTCCTGGCACGGTTTCTTATAATGCTCAGGCTTATCAAATTCCTCCCGATCAAGCTTCTTTTACCTATGGGGCATTATACGCCGACCCTTTACCCATCGGTGGTGCAGGGATTCCGCCAACCTTGTTGATGCAGGACATGCGCCATTTTTTACCCGATTATCTTCATCAAATTTATCGAGCCAGCGATCGCCAAGAGGATGATTTATTAGTCCAGATTTGTGAAACCTTCCAAAAATCCATGTTCTGTGTAACGACTGCTGCCATTAGAGGCTTAGCTCCCTACCCAATGGATACGCAAAATTTAGAAGAACGGAAAGCCAATCGCGCCTATCTGGAAAATTGGATGAATCGCTTTACCACTTCCCGCATTGAAGAGGTGAATGTTTAATTAGGAATTAATTTGCTGCTTTTGCGGATTTACAAATGTTATTGATATGACTATTGCAACTTCTTCTCCTCCGAAGATTAACAGCTTATCCCTTGATGAGTTCTTAGCACTACCTGAAACTAAACCTGCTAGTGAATATATTAACGGTCATATTGAACAGAAACCCATGCCCCAAGGCAAACATAGCCTCTTACAAGGACGCTTTTTAAATCAGATCAATCAGCGTGGTGAGCCTGCCCAATTGGTTTATGCCTTTCCTGAACTCCGTTGTACCTTTGCAGGGCGATCAATTGTTCCTGATATTGCCGTATTTGAATGGGATAACATTCCCTTAGACGATCAAGGTGAAATTATTAATAAAATCGAAATTCCGCCCGATTGGATAATCGAAATTCTTTCCCCCGAACAATCTTCTATTAAGCTCATTAATAAGATTAGTTTTGCGCTAAAAAATGGAACAAAACTCGGTTGGTTAATTTCTCCTCAAGACCGAATTGTTTTAGTTTTTCAGGGAGATAAATTACCTGATTCCAAAGAAGGCGATGATTTATTACCTGTTTTAGAAATTCTTTCAGATTGGCAGTTTTCAGCTAATGATCTATTTAATTTACTCAGTTTAAAGATTTAATTTATGGGTAATTAATTACTCTTTTTCAAAACCGCTGACTTCAGAGAGAGTATAAAGCGGTCTGCCTTTTACTTCTTCATAAATTCGTCCAATATACTCCCCTAAAATCCCAATACAAACCAACTGGACTGACCCTAAAAATAAAATGGCAATGACAACGGTTGCTAATCCTGTAATGCGAGAATTTGCTTCAGATAATCGCCAATATAAAACCAATAAAGCCATTAATAACGCCAAAAGTGCCGAAAATAAGCCTAAATAAGTAGAAAGCCTTAAGGGAACTTGAGAAAACGAAACGAGGCTATTCAGAGCTAAGGCAAAAGACTTACGAAAGGTATATTTAACGTCTCCTGCAAAACGAGGATCGCGTTCAAATTGAATGGCGGTTTGCCGAAATCCGACCCAGGAACGTAAACCGCGAATATAACGATTGCGTTCGGGCATGGCATTTAGTAAATCAACCACTTGCCGATCCATTAAGCAAAAATCCCCTGTATCCGTCGGAATATTCACATCAGCTAACCGTTGTAGCAAGCGATAAAAAATATAAGCCGTAAAGCGTTTAAACCAGCCTTCTTGTTTGCGTTTCGTTCGTTGAGCATAGACGACTTGATAGCCCTGCCGCCATTTTTCCAATAATTCAGGAATTAATTCGGGGGGATCTTGCAAATCGGCATCCAAAATAATAACCGCTTGACCTCTGGCAAAATTTAGCCCTGCGGTAACGGCAATTTGATGGCCAAAGTTACGGGCGAGGCTCAAATAACAGACTCGATTATCCTGTTGCTGTAATTCCCGAATTAATTTTAAGGAATTATCTCGGCTCCCATCGTTAATCAAAATCAATTCTACGGATTGATCTAAGCGATCCATGACGGCTTTAATGCGACGATAGAGTTCTGCAATATTATCTTCTTCGTTGTAGATGGGAATAATCAGCGAGTAACTCGGTACAAGGGTCATGCAGTAACTGTCAGTCTTTGATACATTGTAGTTAATTATGGCAATAAAAAAGGGGCATTAATATTGATCCCTCTAATCTTATAGCTATTCAATTAAAAGTATTTAATAAAATAAAAGAGCGATCGCGTTATTTTCTAAGTATCGAAAACATAGCAATCACTCTAATATAAACATCAATCAAAACGATTTCAAGCCTAGCGTTTAAAATTATTGTTCACTACTAGGAATAGCGGGATCATTCGCTCCGGTAATGGTTGGGCCGCCAATTTCCCGTTCTGCAAAATATTGGTTGAGGAAAGTACTCGTAAAGGATACAACCACAGGAGCTAAGAGAAAACCGATTAATCCATGAATCGAAAATCCTGGAACTAAGACCGCCGCTAACCAAAGGCAGATACCGTTCACCACTAAGGAAAAGGCTCCTAGTGTTACAAAATTGAGCGGTAAAGAGAGTACGGATAAGACAGGTCGAATAAAAGCGTTAACCAAGCCAATTGCGATCGCGGCAATGATAGCGGAGGGAAAATTTGCCAGATTTACGCCAGGGACAATGACATCCGCAATTAAAAGACTGAGAGCCGTAACTAAAATTGTTAATAAATAACTCATCGTAATTTTCTCCTATTTTTATTAAAGTTTTGAGTAAAATTTGTATTAATCAAAAAGCCATAAAAAACTATTGATTTGCCATGTCTCTTTCGTAATATTTACTGATAGCCCAGAGTGCATGAATACTACCAGGTATCCAACCTAAAAAAGTTAATCCTAAATTAATTAAAAAAGTTGGGCCAAAGCCGTAGGTTAGAAAAATACCAAGAGGAGGGATGAGAACGCCTAAGAGAAGTTGTGTCAGTTTCATGATGATAATCCTTGTACTATTAAATCAATTTTTAAACAATCTTTTGAGAACTTAATGTTTAGATTTTGCGCCACTTTTTTTACTATCCCAAAGTTCATGTAAACGCTCTTTGACTTCGTTTTCTTTTTGGGCTACGGTGGAGGCAAATTCAGTTAACTTAGTCTCTATTTGAGTTTGTTTTTCTTGAACAGGAGTGATTCCTTTGCTTTCACTTTCTGATCTCGTGTTGTGATACCAGGTTTTGGCATCCTCTAGTTGGCGTTTGACTTCGACATAGCGATCGCCGTATCGTTCCCGTAATTGTTGGTCTAAATATTCTAGTTGTCGTTTGAGGTTTAGATATTGTTGTTGCAGTCCGTTTCCTTGCTGTTTAGCTTGTACAGAATCCACTGCCTTATCAATTTCTGATTTTAGGGCGGTTGGTTCCGTCGTTTCCGAGGATTTAATATCAATGAGAACGCCATCAATTTCTTGATCTAATAATTGTTGTTGTTCATTGACTTTGGCTTGCAACTTTTCGAGTTTGGCCTGACGTTTGGCGATCGTGTCTTGACGACGTTCAATCAATCCTTCCACAGCCCCTTCCACCGAAGCCGTAATTTCCTCTTGGGCTGCCTTTCCGGTCTCTTGGAGGTGGCTAATAACTGCCATAACCACATCTTTAACGATTAACCCAATTTCTCCGCCGCCTTGTTTGACTTCGGCAGTGGTTTGAGTAACGGCTTCTTTAACAATATCCCGAATATGATCGACCCTAACTTTACCTTCTGATTTAGCCTTTTCCAGATTATTAATAACCTTTTTTTGAACAGAATTAGACATAATTGGCTCCTGACCAAATTTCAAAAAAGCTCAATAATTACTAAACAGAAATTCGCTGAAATCTAAGTTAAATAAATTTAATAAAGCTAAATATTTAACCAGAAATTTTCTATACAAAGTCTTTTAATAATTGATTGATTTTTTATGAAAATTATTTGACGTTTAGCACCTAGAATGATCTTAGAAAATAGATTGCCTAATCAGTCAGTACCTTGGGAATAGTTTTTGGGCTGAGTTAAGCGTCAAAGTAAAGATTAAAATAATGAGTTAAATCTGCTTAGTTGATGACTAAAAATTATATTAAATAAACAATAAGACCCAAAACCAGGGAAACAATTCCCAATTTTGGATCTTATTAAGTTTTTGTTGCAATCAATTATTCCTGAACTCCTGTTAATGTCCGAGTGGGACGAACACCGACGGAAGAGCCAATTAAAGACGCAATTAAGCCGATTAACGAACCAATCGTAAAAGCCCAACCACCTGTTGCTGCATTTGAGGCAATATCACGGGTTTGCTGGGCCGTAATATTGGGTGCTCTGACGGCTCCCTGTTGTACTTGATTCGGACTCGGAACATTAACACCTGCTTGATCGATAAATTCTCCTGCATTAGAAGCAACAATACCGAAAGCCCCTGATACACCGCTAGAGAGTAACCAAGCACTAATGGCTAAGGTCGTAGCCCATAAAACCGCTCCATTTAAGAGGGCTGTACTTTTATTAATGGGCCCAGAGGTTCTACTTGTTACCCATCCCCCTAAAAATAAGGAAATTAATAAGCTAATGATTGACCAAATGCCAACGGCTGAGGCAACCCCACCAATATTAGAACGAGGCGCACCAGAGCCAGCAATATTAGTTAAACCAATCGAAGCACCTAACGCACTCAGGATTAATTGGGTACTAATAGCAATCACTAAACCAGCAAAAATTGGCCCCCAACGAACGCGGTCATGGTAGGTTGTTACGGCAACTGGAGTAGTGGGTCTATCCATGCCATAGTCCATTGGACGATTATCTGCAAATCCCATTTTTTATTTACTCCTTGTTTATGAGAATTAATGGATTAAAATCCAAAAAGTTAATTAAGTAAATTGATTTTTGGTTTATTATTGATGATTTTTTCGTACTTTAATGTACTTTAATTTTGTATTATCGATTATCGTGACATTTTTTTCTAAGCGTTGCTGCTTAAAATGATGAACTTGATTAATCTTGTAATTATTATTAATGATTATAGCGATTGAGCCTGACGAAAAATCCTTATTACCAAAAAGTCTTCCGATAGTTATATTTTCGCTTTTTAGTTTTTATTTACATCTGTCTAATGGGATAATCATCAAGCTTATATTTTCAAAAAAATCTTTTTTTAGTAACAACTATAACAACTTGAATTTTAAACTTTAATATCCCGCTAAAGACACAATCTATTCTGCTGGAATAAAGATGAATTTTGTAAGCCAAAGTACTCTATTATATCCTCTACTTTTTACAGGGTTTAGCGGCAAAGTGCTATGACAGAAAGATTAATTTTGAGATCTTAACAATTCTCATCGGTTTAAAGGGCTTGAGATAACTTAGAGCGACCATTAAAACCCAATAGCCAGATCGCAACGATCGCCCAATGGATAAACGCGATCGCCCACAATGAGCCAGTAACAAAATAAGCAATCGTACAAATCAGACCTAACCAAGCCGCTAAACCGAGAAAAAGTGGGTTAAAAAACAGAGGATTGCCGGCTCTATAGGAAAAACGAGCATTGATGGGGTGATAAACCACAAACAATCCTAAGCTGACGAGGGCTAAACCAATTTTGACGGGCCAGGGCGTTAGGCTATCGGGATAGGGTAATAAAATGACTCGAAAAACCAATTCTTCCCACAAGGCAGGTTTTAGGAAAAGAACCAATAGGGTGACTATCCATTGCCAAGAAGTTTGTTGAATGGGTTGCCACTGTAAAAACTGGTATTTAAAGCCGACAGGAATCGCGATCGCAGCATAAAGTCCTAATAAGGCTAAGGTAATGCCCCACTCCTGAGCCGTTGGTAAAAGAATAATAGCGGCTAAGATACGGCGTAACGCGGCAGAAATAAAAGGAACTTCTCCAAATAAGTTCGTCGGAGCCAAAGGTAAAATTTCTGGCATGACTCCCCCGACCTGGTTGGTGCGTAAAAACCAGAGGGTTGCACCGTTTTCTAGAAACAGGTTGCTGATAACGTCATGACTGACGCGGGGTAACATGGATTGCCAACTTAAGAGAGCATTGGCTAAGGTATCTTTTTGGATAAAGCTGTAATTACTGTTTTCTGATGTTCCTGCTAGCGTTTGAGCATTTTTCTTCCAATCTGTGCGAATGACACCTCTAGGAGCCAAAATTTGCGTTAAGCGATCGCCGAGTTGGACTAATTTTTCAAAGCGTTTCGTTTGTGGATCGTTGGGGTGAGCTTTTAACCAATCCGTAATGGCAGGCGTTGTTTCGACCTGATGCTTTAAAACCTCAATGGCGATATAGAGAGCTTGATTAGAATCCTGAACACAGGAAGCCGCAGGCGTGACACTCGCATTTCCTGTCCCGTCCCCTGTGCGATAACGGGCCATCATCACTTCTAATTGCCGTTGTAGTTCCGTGAGAGGAGACAGTTTAACACCTGCAAAATCATAGTCATCTAAACTATCGGATTTAATAATGACATTGGAAATGGGGCGGGAATTGAGCCAGCCTCGTTGTAGGTTGCCGGTATAGTTCGCCCAACTTTGACTTCCGGCGATAATCCCCTGGGGATTATGGGCATAGACTTGGTAATACGGAATCCGCCATTGCAATTCGTTGGTAATGCGATCGCGCACGACCTGGGGAAAGAAAAAAGACAAATGCCCCGTCACACTTCCTAACGAGATAGGTTCCCCTTTTTTGCCGCCAATCCCCCCAAACAAATGAATC
>CAYZWO010000052.1:0-26918 GCA_964482215.1 uncultured bacterium | reverse complement strand
TTCCCCCCGTCCCATCTTGTTTTTAGCGGTTTCTGAGTGAAATTCGTCAGCATCCCAAAATTCCCAGCCCATCATAGCGGCCAACGCTTGACCGACAGTAGTTTTCCCTGAACCTGACACCCCCATCACGATAACAATCATAAACTGAAGCGCATTCATAAATTAGGTATTGCCCCCTAAATCCCCCAATTCTGGGGGACTGGTAAGCATTTTCAATCTTAAGTTCCCCTCAAATTTGGGGGGCTAGGGGGGATAAACACACCTTAACCTGCTTTTGAATACAGGAGCCTATACCAAAACGGGGATTTCGAGATTTACCCGCACAGCTTGTAACTCCTTGGCCTTATCTTCAGGTAACGTATCATTAGCAAACATTCCTGCGGCCAGTTCGGTTCCTGCCAAATACTTCAAGCGATCGCTGGTACGATAGGGCGGATAAAACTGGGCGTGTAAATGGGCTTCAGGATGGGGTAAGCCGTCGGTTGGGGCTTGGAACCAGGACATTAAATAAGGGAAAGGCCGATTCCAAAGGCCGTCATATTTTAAGGTAACGGTTTTCAATGCCCTGGCGAGGCTCCACCGTTGCTCGGTAGATAATGCCAAAAAATGGCTGACAGGCTGAATGGTTGCAATCCACACTTCATAGGGATAACGGGCACAGGCAGGAACGAAGGCGATCGCGTTTTCATCCTGATAAAGAATGCGCTGATTATCTTCAATTTCCCGTTGAATGAGATCCTCCAATAATCCCTGCTGATGTTCCTGATAATAATCCCGTTGCATGGCTAACATCCGAGCAGGAACGGGTGGCACAAAGGGATAGGCATAAATCTGACCATGAGGGTGATGTAAGGTCACGCCCACTTCTACCCCCTTATTTTCAAACGGTAAGACGTATTGAATTTGGGGATAGTTGGCCAATTCACGGGTGCGATCGCCCCAAACCTGTAACAACAAATCCAGATGATCCACCGTTAGGGAACTCAAAGACGCTTGGGCATCTTGGGTAAAGACCACCACCTCACAGGCTCCATTGGCGGGTAAGGTTTCCACAATCGAATGGGGGGGATGGTGGGCCGTCGGACTCATCGAAGGAAAACGATTATCAAATACAGCTACATCGTACTGGCCCTGGGGCAATTCCGTCGGAAAATCAGGATTTCGCGTCGGAGCCAGGGGATTATATTCAGGGGGCGGCATAAAGGTTCGCCCTTGACGATGACTCGCATAGGCCACCCATTCCCCCCGCAAGGGGTGCCAGCGCAAGTGGGGATTTGCTTGCACAGGCTCATGGCTAGGACTCGGAGCTTGCAAGTGCTCGGCAATGGGATAGCGGCTATACAGGGTCAACTTCCGCCCATCGGGTTTTAGCAGTTGGTGGGAGTACATAATCCTTGTCCTATGAGGGTGGCAGCACGAATGGCTTCAATGGGGAATTTAGGGGTGCGATCGCTGTACAGTAAACCGTTCGCTTCTTGGAAGGTATCGGTCAGTTGGGTATAACAGAAACCGCTAAAGAGTTCGATATTATTCACCGCTTCGAGCAAGGCCGCATATTTACTTTCCAGTTCCGCAACCGTTGTACAGTTGTCATAGCCCCAAGCCTGATGATCGTCCGCAGGTGCGTAGGCAATCCCGCCAAACTCCGTCAGCATAATGGGTTGACCCTGATGGGGATAGTTATCCAAGGTTAGAATGCGTCCCCCTGGTCGCCGCCGTTCAAACAGATCGGAGATCTTAATATCGGGTCGGTAACGGTGGGCCAATAGCTCAGGTTTACGCTCGTAGTCGTGAATGGCGAGAATATCCGTATTGGTACTTTCCCAGCCGTCATTGCCAATCACCGGACGAGTCGGGTCGAGGGTTTTGGTGAGGTGGTACATGGCCAAAACGTAATTGCGATGGGCAGGCGTTTCCACTAGGTTCGGCACACCCCAGGATTCATTAAAAGGAACCCAAGCCACAATACAAGGATGGCTAATATCCCGTTTAATGATTTCCGTCCACTCGCGGGTCATGCGTTCAACGGCTTTGGGCGTAAAGCGATAGGCACTCGGCATTTCTTCCCAAACCAATAACCCTAGCGTGTCAGCCCAATATAAAACGCGCGGATCTTCAATTTTTTGGTGTTTACGAACCCCGTTAAAGCCCATTGCCTTAACCAGTTCCACATCCCGCCGCAGGGCATCGTCATCAGGGGGGGTCATTAAGGTATCGGGCCAATAACCTTGATCCAACACTAAGCGCAAATAGTAAGGGCGACCATTCAACATAAAGCGATCGCGCTGAATACTAACGGTTCGCAACGCAGTATAGGACTCCACTTCATCGAGCAATTGATCCTGATACCACAGTTGAATATGAGCCTGGATCAGGGTGGGTCTTTCAGGACTCCAGAGTAAATCATTGCGACAATCATCAATGCCAGGATCACCCAGGGCAATGCGACGGCTGATTTCTCCGCTATAAACCTCGTAGGTATCGCAAGCTAAGGTAACACCATCCACACTCAACTTAATTTTGATCTGAACCCCAGAACAAGGAACATCCCCTGCTAACCCTGCTTCTAGACCAATTTCCCAGCGTTCGCAATCAGGAATCCAACGCAATTGTCCCAAGTAAGTCGGCCCCACTCGTTCTATCCAAACCGTCTGCCAAATGCCACTGGTGCGGGGATACCAAATACTGTGGGGTTTTAATTGCCAATCCTGTTTTCCACGCGGTTTTGCCAAATCCTGGGGATCATCTTGCGCCCAAACGGTGATTTTAGTTGTGCCGCTATCATTCAGCGCATGGGTGATATCGAGAGTAAAACCAATATGGCCGCCCTCATGTTCTGCGATATAAACATCGTTAACCCAAATCCGAGCGCGATAGTCAACGGCTCCAAAATGTAATAATAAGCGGCCATCCCCAGGCGGTGTCTCAAATTCTCGTTCGTACCAAAAGTTAGAATGAAATCCTTGATCATGAATCCCACTCTCGACAGATTCGGGAGCAAACGGAACCTCTATATGATGAGTCCATTGGCTTAGATCCTGGGGTTGAACGCATTTCCCCTGATCATCAAAAGCAAATTTCCAAAGCCCATTTAAAGTTTGCCATTGCGATCGCTTAAGTAAGGGCCGCGGGTGTGCAGTTTCTTTTAAGTCTAAAAAATTACCCTCTGCTTGAAGAGGTAAATCTAATACACGATTCTTCAAATCCAACAGTCTCATCCAAGGTCTCCTCCCGATTCGTAACTCAATTCTCCCCTGCTATTAATGAGATTAGGTCTAACGCATTAACACGATAGAAATAGCATGGGGCATGCCTCAGTCTTAAGCTTAAATTTTGCTAATAAAATTGCTATTTTTTACAGCAGAGTTTGCTACTTCCAACGGAAAATTATTGGAAGAAGTTAACTCAATTAAGTTTGTACCTAGCTCGTGACATTATGGCATATACATTATCAATAGTTCCCAATTTGATTAAAAAAATATGAAGTCTATGGGGCTATTAATTATCATAATCTTTACTTAAAAATTTGGTAGAAATGTTTGATTTGTATAAAATGCTTGATTGGCTTTAGCATTTAAAAGTAAATCTTCAATTTTTCTTGGATAAATAAAATTTATGAATCATAATTGTACTTTTTGATCAATTAATTTTTAAGTCTTTAAACTTTGCTATTTATTACATTTAATTTTTAAAAAACTCTTTTTTTCTTGCTGAGCTTGGTCAAATCAATATTCTGAGGAGATTTTTTTGGCATTGAGTTTAGATTTAGTCTAGTTGAGTCTAAATCCTACTCAAGAAATATTGTTAAGGTCGCTTCAGGATGATAAAGAGGACGACTTTAATCGACCTCAGCCTAACACTTCAATAATCGGCTTAGGTTGTTTTTAAAAAATCCAGAAGTTGAAAATACCAACCTATTCTTCATATAAATAGATTTTACTCTCTACATTTTTTTATGAGTTTAAATAATCAATTTAAACAGTATTTTGTTCTCATATCCTATTAATATTTTCTCCACTACGGCTATTTAACTGGGCTAATTCCTTAATTTAATTACCAAGTTTGAATAATGCTTCATTTTTGTGAAGCAAGTTTTCTTAGGTATTATTTTGTATTTAATGAGATAAATCAGTTAAAGCTTGGTTGATTTTTCAAATCAAAATAGTTCTTAGGATGGACAGCTTCCTCTACCTCCAGTGGAAGAAAAAAATAAAAATATTCTTTACCGTTAATTATTGGCATCTTGAACAATTGGGATTTTATCCGAATCGCTTGGTTTTCTTAACCCTTGCTTCAGGATGAGAATTAATTTGCCTATCCAAGATTATTGATTTTTAATTCGTTGATCCGTTGAATACGTTCTTACTCCTAATCACCGCACTTAATAAAATAATTTATTAAAATATGAAATCCAAAAAATCTGAGATCCCAAATAATAGATTCACCCCGATCGCTTTGTCTAGCGTTAGTGAAACGAAGTTGGAAGAGATAAACATACAGCAGACTTCTGGTATTTCATCACCGTCTTCTCAAAATCCGTTAAAAGTTACCTATCGAAATAACACGCCCGATATTGTTTGTTTGTCCCATTTACGCTGGAATTTTGTTTTTCAAAGACCCCAACACCTCCTCAGTCGCTGTAGCCAAGGAAGAAGAGTATTTTTTGTTGAGGAGCCGATGTTTAAACCCGAACCAGGGGGACGTTTAGAAGTTAGCCATGATCAATGTGGAGTGGTGGTGGTAGTTCCCCATTTGCCTGATGGGATGAATGAAGGGGAAGTGAATGCAGCGTTAGAAGGGTTACTCAGTGATCTACTCGTTGAATATCAAATTAGCCATTACATTTGTTGGTACTACACCCCTTTAGCGATCGCCTTTACCCAACACTTGCAACCTCAGGCAGTGATTTATGACTGCATGGATGAACTATCGGCCTTTAAAGGTGCATCTCCGAAATTAAAACATTACGAAGCAGAACTTTTCCGTAAAGCGCATTTAGTTTTCACTGGTGGTCAGAGCTTGTACGAAAGCAAGGTGAATCAACACCCGAATGTCTATGCTTTCCCTAGTAGCGTGGATGTTAATCATTTTGCTCAAGCCCGCAAATTAGAAGAACCCGCCGACCAAGCCAATATTCCCCATCCCCGTATCGGATTTTATGGGGTCATTGATGAACGAATGGATCTGACATTGTTGCAAGGAGTCGCGGAAGCTCGGCCTGATTGGCATTTAGTGATCTTAGGGCCTGTGGTTAAAATCGATCCTGCTACGCTACCCCAGCATGAGAATATTCATTACCTCGGCAGCAAAGATTATCAAGACTTGCCGAAATACTTAGCGGGTTGGGATTTGGCCATGTTGCCCTTTGCCCGTAATGAATCGACCCGTTACATTAGCCCCACCAAAACCCCTGAATATTTAGCGGCGGCTAAGCCTGTGGTCTCTACGTCTATTCGGGATGTGGTGCGCCCCTATGGGGAGTTAAATCTTGTCCGCATTGCGGATACGGTTGAGGAATTTGTCAACGCCACCGAACAAGCGATGCAGGAAGATACCCCCGCTTCAGGCTGGTTAAATCGGGTGGATACTTTCCTCGAAAAGCTTTCCTGGGATCAAACCTTAGCTTCGATGATTAAACTGATTGATTCGGCGATCGCGGCGGATTCCCCCCATCATTCTCTGAATGGTCACAGTAACGGTAATGGGAAACAGGCAACCCTAAGTAACGGCAAAGGAAGTTCAACGGCGATCGCGGCTCGTCCCGCCCATATCAGTTCAGGCATCCAGGCTCCCAGTATTGCCCAAAAAGACTTTGTTTTTGATTATCTTGTCGTTGGAGCAGGTTTTTCGGGGAGTGTGATTGCCGAACGCTTAGCCAGCCAATCAGGAAAAAAAGTTTTGGTGATTGATAAACGCAACCATATCGGGGGAAATGCCTACGATCATTACAACGATGATGGCATTTTGGTTCATAAATACGGGCCCCACATTTTCCATACCAATTCCCGTGAAGTCTTTGAATATCTTTCCCGCTTTACCCAATGGCGAGCTTATGAACATCGGGTCTTAGCCAGTGTCGATGGGCAGTTAGTCCCCATTCCCATTAATTTAGACACCATTAACAAGCTTTATGGCATGAAGCTCAACTCCTTTGAGGTAGAAGAATTTTACCAATCCCTGGCTGAACCCAAAGATTATATCCGAACCTCTGAGGATGTGGTGATCAGCAAAGTGGGACGCACGTTATATGAAAAATTCTTCCGCAACTATACCAAAAAGCAATGGGGTCTGGATCCGTCCGAATTAGATAAATCTGTCATTGCTCGTATTCCCACCCGCACTAATCGGGACGATCGCTATTTCACCGATAGCTATCAAGCCATGCCCTTACATGGATTTACCCGCCTATTTGAAAATATGTTGAACCATCCCAATATCAAGGTGATGCTCAATACGGACTATCGGGAAATTGAACAAGCCATTCCCTGCCGCGAAATGGTTTATACAGGCCCTGTGGATGAATTTTTTGATTATCGCTATGGTAAGTTGCCCTATCGTTCCCTAGACTTTAAACACGAAACCCATAACGTCCCTATTTACCAACCTGCGCCCGTTGTTAACTACCCCAATGAGCACCTCTATACCCGTGTGACGGAATTTAAGTACCTAACAGGGCAAGAACACAATAAAACCAGTATTGTTTACGAATTTCCCCAAGCAGAAGGCGACCCCTACTATCCTGTACCCCGCCCTGAAAATCAGGAAGTTTATAAGCAATATAAAGAACTCGCGGATGCAACCCCTGGCGTTCATTTTGTCGGACGTTTAGCCACCTATAAGTACTACAACATGGATCAGTGCGTTGCCCAAGCCCTATCGGTTTATAAACAGATTGCCGTTAACGCTTGAACAAATGGCTTGATTTGCCCACTTTTGGCATCCCCCTTTTTACTAGGTTAGTGCGATAAAATCCCCCCTAACCCCCCTTTGAAAGGGGGGAATAAACAAATTAACGGTTATAAGTCCCCCTTACTAAGGGGGATTTAGGGGGATAAAACCTAAAAGCGTATCTTTACGAAGGAGCTAGGGAATCTGGGCAATGGCGCGATCGCCGAACGATAAAACGATAACAGGAAGAGTGGAATATGACTTCGGTAAAGCAGTCGGTAGAAATCTGGGCGGGTGTGGAATGTACGGTGAATCGGGTGGGGGAGCACTATTTTGATCAGTTAGAACGCAATGGCCACAGCGATCGCCTAGAGGATTTGACCCTATTTCAAGAATTAAGCATCAAAAAAATTCGTTATCCCATCTTGTGGGAACGGATCGCACCCAATGGAATCAAAAAAGCTGATTGGTCGTGGCCCGATGAACGATTAAGTCGATTACGAACAGCAGGAATTGATCCCATTGTCGGTTTAGTCCATCACGGTAGCGGGCCCCGAAATACGAGCCTGATTGATCCTGAATTTGCTGAAAAATTAGCCGTCTATGCCCGTGCTGTTGCTGAACGTTACCCTTGGGTCACTGATTACACTCCCATCAATGAACCCTTAACTACTGCCCGTTTTAGCGGGATGTATGGCCATTGGTATCCGCATGGGCGCGATGATTTGACCTTTGCCCGTGCTTTGTTGCATCAATGTCGGGGTGTTGCTTTGGCGATGCAGGCGATCCGAGAGGTTAACCCCCATGCCAAGTTGGTACAAACCGATGATTTAGGTAAAACCTATAGCACGCCTCACCTCAGTTATCAGGCCGATTTTGAAAATGAACGACGCTGGTTAAGTTTCGATTTACTCTGTGGTCGCATTACACCGAGTCATCCCATGTGGGAATATTTACACGCTTGTGGGATTAGTGAGGCTGAATTAACGGAATTTCAAGCAACGGTTTACTGTCCCCCCGATATTATGGGCATTAATCACTATCTCACCAGCGATCGCTTCTTAGATGAACATCTGGATAATTACCCTATTTGGACACATGGGGGCAATGGCAAAGACCGTTACGCCGATGTCGAAGCTGTGAGGGTTTGTGCCCAGAATATTGCCGGCCCCTATACCCTCCTGCAAGAAGCCTGGGAGCGTTACGGCTTACCTTTAGCCATTACGGAAGTGCATCTCAGTTGTACCCGTGAAGAACAGTTACGCTGGTTTTTTGAGATTTGGAATTCTGCCCAACAGTTGCAAGCCGAGGGGGTAGATATCCGAGCCGTTACCGCTTGGGCCCTATTGGGGAGCTACGATTGGAATAGTTTAGTCACTCGGTCTGTGGGCTACTACGAATCGGGGGTTTTTGATCTGCGTTCTCCCCAACCCCGACCCACCGCGATCGCCAAATTAATTCAATCCTTAAGCTCAGGAGAACTAACCGATCATCCCCTATTACATACGCCTGGCTGGTGGCATCGTCCTGAACGTCTGGTGTATCCCCCTGTGAGTTGTGCTGCTGCCCAGGAAGATCAGGTGATTCAAGCGAGCGTTTTAACCTCTCCCTCCCGTCCCTTAGCGATCGTCGGAGCCAGGGGTACTTTAGGCCAAGCCTTTGCGCGATTGTGTGAACTGCGGGGCATCACTTACCGTTTATTGAGTCGTCAAGATATGGATATTACCGATCCTGTCTCAGTGGATGGGGTGTTAACGGAATTGCAACCTTGGGCAGTGATTAATGCGGCGGGCTATGTGCGGGTTGATGACGCAGAACGGGAACCCCACGTTTGCCTCAAAATTAATACGGAAGGAGCAGAAATTCTAGCGGCAGCTTGCGCGAAACATCAGGCGGCCTTACTCAGTTTTTCTTCAGATTTGGTGTTTGATGGCAGTGTTAATAATCCCTATGTAGAGACGGATCAGGTGGCTCCTTTGAATGTTTATGGCCGCAGTAAGGTCTTAGCGGAAAAGGGGGTGTTACAAGCCTATCCCCAATCGTTGGTGATCCGTACCAGTGCCTTTTTTGGCCCTTGGGATGAATATAATTTTGTGACCATTGCCCTACGTCATCTCAGTGTCGGCGATCGCTTCATTGCGGCTGAGGATACGGTCATTTCTCCCACCTATATTCCCGATTTGGTTCATGCTAGTTTGGATCTTTTAATTGATGAGGAAAAGGGCATTTGGCATTTGGCGAATCAGGGAGCATCAGAAGGCATTACCTGGGCAAATTTAGCGCGCTCAGCGGCCAAGCAAGCAGGAATTAGTCTTGAAAGTTTAGTGGCTCTGCCATCGGAAGCACTCGGTTTAGTCGCTCCCCGTCCGACCTATAGTGTATTGGGCAGCGATCGCGGTCAATTGATGCCTGATTTAGATTGTGCGCTTTCTCGCTATTTCAGTGAAAAAAGTTAAATAAAACCGTAGAGCGATTATGGAAGCTATCAGCAATCTCACGTTACCTGCCGATACTACCCCTGCTAACTTTAGCCAAGGGTCAATCTTTTTTGTCGGGACAGCAACAGTTCTTATTCACTATGCAGGGTTTACCCTTCTCACCGATCCCAACTTTCTCCATCAAGGCGATCATATTCATTTGGGTTATGGCTTACAGGCAACTCGATTAACAAATCCTGCAATGGAGATTGAGGAACTCCCTCCCTTGGATTTAGTTGTGCTGTCCCACATGCACGAGGATCATTTTGATCGGGTGGCGGCAGCTAAGTTGGATAAACACTTACCGATTGTTACGACAAAACACGCCGCTGAAAAATTAATCAAAAAAGGCTTTACCGCCCCTCAATCGCTGGAAACTTGGGAAAGTTTAACCATCACTAAAGGTAATGCTCTACTACGGATAACCTCTATGCCTGGGACTCACGGGCCAGGTCTATTAGGTAAAGTCTTACCGCCGGTTATGGGGAGTCTGTTGGAGTTTCAAACGGATGATGCCATCACGAAATTTCGCCTTTATATTACAGGGGATACTCTCATTCACCAAAACCTCTACGAAATCCCCAAACGCTATCCTGACATTGATCTGGCCTTACTGCATTTGGGTGGAACTAAAGCTTTTGGAATTCTCGTAACGATGGATGCCAAACAGGGAGTACAGGCTGTGCAAATTATTTCGCCCCGAATTGCGGTTCCCATCCATTACAACGACTATACCGTTTTTAAATCTTCCCTAGATGAGTTTAAGCAGGCGATCGCGGCCACCGGATTGTCGGATCGAGTCCAGTACCTTAATCATGGAGATACTTACCATTTTACGGTGGGATAATAATTTATAACGCTTGATTTATTTAAAAAAATTGCTGAAATCACTGATTTTTTGTGAATAGGGAGAACAGCCATTGCAATAACGTAACATAAAGCAGGATAATAGCGTAATCAATTTGCTAATGGCGATTAATAAGAATTAATGCAACTTAGCGTTTATAATCATTCTCCCCTCTCTCTTGGGTAAAGTGATCAAGAGGATAAGTGATCAAAACGTCGTATGGATAAGACAAGCGAATATACCATTCTAGTTGTGGATGATTCCGAAAGCGATCGCCATACCTATCGACGTTGGCTCACAAAAGCCCAATTCCAATCTGCTGGCTATCAATTAATTGAAGTTGAAAATGGAGAAGAAGCCCTACTTTGGTGTCAGCAACATTATCCTGATTTATTGCTGATTGACTATAATTTGCCTGATATGACGGGGCTAGAGCTTTTAAAGCAATTTAAAGCCCAATCACATTCAGAGAAAATTCCTGCCATTGTTTTAACCGGTCAAGGAACGACAGAAATTGCGGTTGAATTACTCAAAAATGGTGCAGAAGATTATTTAGATAAAAATCAACTGACAGAAAATGACTTAAGGCGTGCGATCTTAGCAATTCTCAAACAATTTCAACTTTTACAGCAATTAAAACAGTCCGAAAAGGAAAAAGAAACGGCTCTCCAGCAACTTAATCAAACTTTAGAAGAACAGGTTAAAAAGCGGACATTAGCCCTACAAGCGAGTGAGCAACGTAATCGCACGATATTAGAAGCGATTCCCGATTTATTGTTACATCTCAATCGTGATGGCAATCGCCTCAATGACATTGTACCCAGAACGGAACTGGAGAAATTTTCTCCCATTATTCAGAATATTTCTGAAGTCCTCCCCCCCGATTTATTCCAAAAGCAATTGCATATGATCGAAAAGGCGATCGCGACCCAAGAATTACAGGTCTATGAACACGAATTTATTAGAGGAGACCGTACCAACTACGAAGAAGTCAGAATTTTAGCGTTAAATGATGATGAAGTTTTAGCCATTGTCCGAGATATCAGCGATCGCAAACAAGCCGAAGCTGCCTTACAACAACAAGCCCGACAAGAACAACTTTTATTTGCGGTTAGTCAAGCGATTCGACAGTCTTTGAATCTGGATATTATTCTAGAAACCGCCACCCAAAAAGTTAAAGAAATTCTCCAGGTTGATCGGGCAACAATTTATCGTTTTAATGCTGACTGGAGCGGGGATTTTATTGTCGAATCCGTTGACCCAGAGTGGGTCAAATTAATTAGCAAAGATAAGGCAATTACTTGGAAAGATACTTGTTTACAAGAAACCCAAGGGGGCCGCTTCCGTCGGCAACAATCCTACTTTGTGTCCGATATTTATGCCAATAATTTACATTCTTGTCATATCAAGGTACTAGAATCCCTACAAACTAAAGCCTATGCCATTTCTCCTATTTTTTCAGGCGAATCTTTGTGGGGCTTATTTGCTATTTATCAGAATACGGCTCCCCGTTCTTGGCAATCCTGGGAAATTGAATTATTAGAACAAATTGCTGTCCAACTCGCGATCGCCATTCAACAATCCGAACTCTATGAACAGTTACAGCAGGAACTTAAAGAACGCCAACAAGCAGAACAAGCCTTAGCCGAAAGAATTGAAGAATTAAAACAACGCAATTCAGAAATGTTACTACTCAGTGAAATGAGTGATTTTCTGCAAGCTTGTATTACCGTAGAAGAAGCCTGCCAAGCCGTTACCAGCCTCATTTCGCCCCTTTTTCCCCACTGTTCAGGTGGTATCGCGATTATTAACAATTCTCGCAATTATTTAGAAACCTTGGCGACCTGGGGAGGTGATATTTATTCGGATACTTTATTTGAGTCCAATGACTGCTGGGCTTTACGTCGAGGAAAAATTCATTTTGTTGCAGGTCAATCTCAACATTTACTCTGTAAACATATTGGTCTTGCCCATTCTCCCGCCGAAACCCTGTGTATTCCTATGATTGCCCAGGGAGAAACCCTCGGTTTACTTTATGTTTGCTCCCCACAAGCTGACCAATTGAACGGTACAAAGCGACAACTAGCCTGTACCATTGCCGAACAAATTAGTGCGGTTATTGCTAACTTAATTCTACGAGAAAAATTAGAGCACCAAAGTATTCGAGATCCCCTAACAGGTTTATTTAATCGTCGCTACTTAGAAGAATTCTTAACGAAAGAAATGCATCGGGCTATTCGTCAACAATATCCTATCGGCATTATTATGCTCGATATTGATCATTTTAAACAGTTTAATGATCTTTTAGGCCATGACGCAGGAGATTATGTCTTAAAAGAAATTGGCTATCTCCTCCAAAAAATGATTCGGATTTCCGATGTTGCTTGCCGTTATGGCGGGGAAGAAATGACTCTGATTTTGCCAGAAACATCTTTAGAAATAACGACTCAAAAAGCCGAAACGATTCGAGAAATGATCGCTCAATTGCAACTCAATTATAAAGGGCAACCCATGAAGAAATTAACGGCATCTTTAGGGGTCGCAAGCTTTCCTGAACAAGGAACGACGGTTAATGAGGTCATTCATTCTGCGGATATTGCCCTTTATCGGGCTAAAGAAGCAGGAAGAAATCAGGTCATTGTATATGGCGATTAAATCCAAAAATATTAACAAAATTTATCTGATAAAACTATAAATACTTATCTATTTAATCTTCCTTTTGAAAGATTAAAAAAACTAACAGATCTTTCCCTAGTCGGTGTTAGTTCAGGGATTAAGTCAGTACTGTAGAAGAAACAAATGCAAATTTTTATATCATTATATGACAACCCCTGCTACAGTCCTTAATCCTGATATCCTCGCTTCTTTTACTGCGTTATCAACCGATCAAAAATTGGCTTTATTGTGGTTTATTTACGAGGAAGTGGGCAAAAGCGTTACCCCCGCCGCCCCCGATGCTAGTACCGCCGGAACCGCGATCGCGGAAGGATTATTTAAACAAGTCCAAGAGATGTCCTACGAAGAACAACTGCAAATTCAACGGGATTTAGTAGAACACAGAAATACGTTAATTAGCCGTGAATATGGGGCATTTAGTGACACCACCAAGCTTTTATTCTGGTACTTACTCGCTCAGGGAATGGATCGGACAGACATTGTGCCCATGCCGCCTAACTACCCCCGTGAACCGCAAGTTCAGCAATGTTTACAACAAATCCAACAAATCCCGAATTCCGAACAAATTACCGTTTTACGAGATCTGATTGCCAATATGGGCGTAGACCCCAATACCAACCCCCACGATCCCAATACAGGACTTTAATTTCCCTTGAAACCCTTTAATCTAAACAGTTTTCACAACAATTTTTAACTAATACTCCCATGAGGTGAAAAATATGGACAAGTATATGTGTAAAGTTTGTAGTTATATCTACGATCCCGCAGAAGGCGATCCCGATGCTGGGGTTGATGCAGGACTTCCTTTTTCCGTCATTCCCGATGACTGGCATTGTCCCCAATGTGGCGCACCTAAGAGCGAATTTGATTCCTATGATGACCCGATGCCTGGCATGGTTATTCCCGTTGGCCGCGAGGCATCTTAATTCTTTAGATTAATTAAATAGCTTAGGAACTAGGGACGTAGTAGATGCGTCCCTTTGTTTTTTTAACTGGCACTAATCACAATTTCTCCCGTCATCCCTGCTTCTGCATGACCTGGAATCGAGCAATACAGTTTATAGGTTCCGGCTTTCATTGGCGTAAATACCCATTCCGCTTGCCCTGTGGGTTTTAATTCCATTTCATGGATTGCACCTTTAATTTCAACCTTTCCCGCTTGAACTTTTTGTGTCCAGCTGGCATCTGCAAAATCCTTAGCCGTAAAATAATGCTTCATCGGGCTGGGATTATCTAAAATTAATTTATATTTTTGACCGACAGCAAAATCAAAGTGGTCAGGAATAAACTTTAATTCCCCTGCACTATTGCCTAAACTGACTTTAACTTCCGTCATCGTTGTACTCGGAGCCGCTAAAACGTGATTATGCCAAAGTGTTGCAAGACAAATAAAGGCAATTAATAGGATTTTCCCAAAAGATTTCAACATAGGCTTTTAATCTCGTAATTGTAGATTGTCTGATTGATTTGTAATACCAAATTTAATCGAAAACCGTGTATTTCGTTAATCCCCTTGCCTATAACTTTCTCCTTGCTTAAGCAAAGCTGGTTCATTCTAACGCCAAAACCTGAATCACCAACAGCTTAGCTATCTTTTTGTAATCGATAAGAAACCTAAACTTCAAAAAAGATTGAGGACTATTATTTGTAAAATAGAGAAATTAGTGACTAATTGAAAGTTACAGCACTTTTGGTTAATCAAATAATCTTTATCTTAAAATTCATTCTCGCCAAGCTCATCAAAAAGTTAATTTTATGCCAGAATCTCTTTTTTTTCTGGGTAAGACGACCTATCCTCAAAAAAGTCTTTTTGCAATTCTGATTACTCCCTTTGCTCAACTTAAGATTTTATTTAAAACCCTTTATTTATTTATTGTAAAAATAATGTGGTCGGAATTAATTTATGGGCAGAAGAAAGAAAATGAGTTAGCGGGAATTTTATTGTTTCTTATTTTTTTATTGTTATCTTGGCTTACCTATCTTGGTAAAATATATTTTCCTTGGATATTAACCAGCTTCTTTATTATTTGGTATTTAGATTACGGATTAGCTAAAGCGGCTTACCAAAAAGGCGAATATAACATTCCTGTTTATTTACTACAAACTGATGATAATCAATTAGTTTGGCAATCTGCCTTACCTAATCGACCGCCTTCAAAAATCGAGTTTAATTGGACACAAATTCGAGAAATTAAAATTAGTCAATTTTCAATTTATGGTGGAGCTTTTCAAGAAAAATTAGGAAGGGTTTGGCAAATTAGTCTGAAACAATTTGACGGGGTGGAATGGATTATCGATGAAGCAAAAACCGTTCCACAAGCTCTCTATCAAGCCAAAATCTTTCAACAATGGGTTAATGCTCCAATTATTTTTAGTGAAAGTCAGGGTTTAGGCAACTACGCAGAATTTGCACTCAACGAAGCAGACATTTTATCCAGTAGTCAGATGACTTTACGCCTTCATCCCCATCAACATCCAGAACAGTATGCCCAGTATCAAAAGCTGCAAGGAGAAATTAAAAAACATCTTCTTAAAGAGTCCTGTGTTAATTTGCAAAAAAGTCAACAGAAATGGCATATTTATTCGACATGGAAATTGATCAATACTTGGCAACTATTCAAACAAATCCTTCAAGATTCAGGTTTTATTATTTTTATTTTAATCATCTCCAGAATTATGTTGATTTTTGGAAGCGTTGTGGATGGATTTTGGGTTAATCAAGACATTAAGGATATTGCAGAGAATTTTCAATTTTCTTCTGGAATGTTCTTTCCTGTCGCGATCGCGGTTGTCATTATGATTTATAAAGGATGGCAATTAAGTCGAGTTAAACACTGCTTTCTTGATCAGCATTTTCTCAAAGCGACGTTAGATAATCAGGTTCTAGGGAAACTTAACTTAGCAGAAATTGAAGCAGTTTTGTTATTGACTAATCCTAAGCCTGAAATTTTAATTTTTACTTTGAAAGATGCGATTATTTTGCCTAAATTACAACGAGAAGAAGACAGTAAATTGTATTTAAGCTGCTTGCAAGACGGAATTAATTATTTTCAAAATCTAAATCATGCAACGGGAAGCGATCTCTAACTCTTGAAAACTGTCATTCTGCCTTGCGATGGACGGAGATAGGAAAAGCTGTTGACTATGGTGTTATTAGCGAGTCGTAACAATTCTTGACATTACCTCACTGGATTCAAGGTTAATGATCGCGTTTTTCCTTCTCCCACACCCATTTGGCGCAAAATGCTATGACGGTTGCCCTCAGTCTTGATCGCAAATCGACGGAAACGTTTCCCAATGCCCGAACGTTTTTATCGAAATCTGAGAACCCGAACTACTCAGAAGTCGAACAGCTTTTCCTACAACTGTTACAAACCGAGGATTTAGATACTTACGTTCAAACCCAACCCCAACGTATTGAGCCGCTAGAAGCCGCGATCGCTGTCGCCTTAGATCAAGCCTATGGTGACAAAAGCAGCACACCGCAAAATGAGCAACAAGAAGCGGCCCATTTGTTCTTACAACGGCTCTTATATCGCATTAATCGTCTAAATCTGTTTTGGTATGATGATCTGAGGAATTATCACAATGAGCGTTCCTACTATCTGCAACAGGTGCGCGATCGCATAGAGATTCCTTGGCAAGCGTGGGAATTGCCCCATTTGGGAGAAAACTACCTAGATAATGTACAGGTTCTAACGGTTGATGCTATTAAACGGGCTTTACAACAACGAGCCGAAGCCGATCTCAACCCGACATTAACCCCCAATCGGCGTTACTTACGGCAGCAAATGACGGTTATAGGTTACAAGCAACTATTGGCGATCGCGTCTTTGGATGGATTGGTAGAAGCCAGCCGTATGTCACGCATTTTGGGCGGAGCCTGTAACGAGATACAAGCTACTTTAATTCGGGTGTTGTTGGAAGAATACGGCAATGGCCGTTTATCGCGCAAACATTCCACCTTTTTTGCCCAAATGATGGCAGAACTGGATTTAAATACTACGCCTGAGTATTACTTCGAGTTGGCTCCTTGGCAATTACTCGCCTCTGTGAACCATAACTTTTTACTCACCGAACGCAAACGTCATTTTCTGCGCTATAACGGCGGACTCACCTATTTTGAAATTGTCGGGCCTTCCATTTATACCGACTATCGCATGGCCGCAGAACGTTTGGGACTGTCGGAAAAGGCACGGGGCTACTGGGATTTGCATATTCGCGAAGATGAACGGCACGGCCAATGGATGTTAACGGAAGTGGCTTTACCCCTAGCCGATCTTTATCCTGACGATGCTTGGGAATTAGTCCTCGGCTATGACCAAGAGAAATTTATGGGCGATCGCGCGGGTGCTGCCATTATTCAATCCGTAAAAGCCGCTGAAGCAAACAATCCCATTTTTTAAAAAATTTTTTCACACTTAACCTTTATTCACCATGCAAGACACGCTGCTCACAAGCCCTATCCTTTCTCCTATTTCTACTCAGACAACTTTCCTACGCCCAAAATCGACTTCCCCCCATGAAGTGTTTTTTTGTCCTGAAGAATCCCAATTTTATGCTCAATGCTTAGAAAAAATGGTTTTTAGCCAATGTAATTCAGGGTCAAAAGTGATTGAGTTTGGGACAGGGGATGGCAGCCCGGTGATCAGCGCGTTACTCAAAAGTCCCAGTTTAGGCATCGTGCATGGTTACGAATTGAATCTATCGGCGGCGCAGGTGGCTCGGTCTCGCATTGAACAGTATGGGTTAACCCCCCATTACCACATCCATCATCAATGCTTTTTTGAAGCGGCTCCTCGTTGTGCAGAGTATTTGATTGCCAATCCGCCCTATCTGCCTGCACCTGATGACGATTTATATCTGCCCGCATTGCATGGGGGAACCGACGGAGCCAGTATTACCAAGGAATTATTAAGCATGGGTTGCGACAAGGCTATGTTAATGATTTCTGCCTATTCCAATCCCATCGAAACAGTCGAACACGCGATCGCCGAAGGTTATCAGGTTGTGGATTTTATGCTGTCTCCCTTGCCCTTTGGTTACTATAGCCGCGAACCCAAGGTACAAAAAACGATTACGGCTCTACGGGATGAAGGCAAAGCTTTTTACTCTGACCATATTTATTTTCTAGCAGGGGTTTTATTCCAGCAAAAACATCCGAATCAAATGGATTTATCGGAAGAATTTGTCAAAGTCATGACCGTTTTATAAGCATTAAAAACATTATTGAGAGTGTAATCATGATCAAACTAAAACCCATTGAACAACAGGTCGTTGCTATTGTGGGAGCCTCTAGCGGCATTGGCAGAGAAACGGCTCTCCAATTTGCTCGACGAAAAGCAAAATTAGTAGTGGCTGCTCGCACAGAATCCGCTTTGGAATCTTTAGTTCAAAAAATTACCCAGATGGGAGGAGACGCGATCGCGATTACAGCTGATGTTTCGGAATTTAAGCAAGTACAGCGTATTGCCGATAAAGCCGTTGAACATTACGGACGCTTAGATACCTGGGTTCATACCGCAGCGACAGCCATTATTTCTCCCTTTGAACAAGTCAGACCTGAAGAATTTAAGCGAGTTATTGAAGTTAATCTCATGGGTCAGGTTTATGGGGCAATGGCGGCTTTACCCTATCTCCGAATGGAAGGGCGGGGGGCGTTAATTCATGTTTCCTCGGTTGAAGCGCGGCGATCGCTGCCCTTACAAAGTTCCTATGCGGCTTCTAAACACGGAGTGCTAGGATTTTTGGACTCCCTGCGAGTCGAATTGCAACATGAAGGCGTGCCTATCAGCGTAACTAACGTAATGCCCTCGGTTATTAATACGCCCTTTTATAACAAAGCTATGACCAAACTGGGAGTACAACCGACAGGAATTCCGCCCTATTATCAACCTAAACTGGTAGCCGAAACAATTTTGCATGTTGCCGAAAATCCAACTCGTGAAATTATTGTGGGTGATGTTGGTAGGATGCTCGATGCTATTCAACGACTTTCTCCTGAATTAGCCGATATTTTATTAAATATTATTGGAATTGAGGGACAGCGCACCAATCAGCCCAAATCCGTTGACGATCCCAATAATTTGTTTACCCCCATCGAAGGCTATAACAAATCCAAAGGCGATTTTGATCATTTAGCCATTCCCAGCTTTTTAGATTGGCTTGACTGGCATCCCGCAATTAAATGGAGCGCATTAACAGGCTTAACTAGCTTAGGCGTTTTAGCCTTACTAGCGGGTTTTCAAGATCGGTAATTATCTTTAATTTTCAAGTTAAAAAACTCAGTAGGGGCGTATTGCGTACGCCCTATTTTGCTATTTTTATAGATACTTGTGTTTATCAAAAATTATCCCTTTGAAAACTTCTTCTGAACTATTTCCTATTAAATTAAGCATCATTATTCCCGTCTTTAACGAACAAGCAATTGTCGAAAAGTATTTATCAAAACTTCAGCCCCAACCTGATATAGAAATTATTATTGTCGATGGGCAAAGTACCGATCAAACTGTTGCCCTATGTCAAAATTTTCCTGTTAAAGTGCTTATCTCTCCCCAAAAAGGACGAGGTAATCAAGTAAATTATGGCGCGTCAATTGCTAAAGGTGAAATTCTCTGTTTTCTGCACTTAGATAGTCAATTACCTCCTAATTACTTAAGTATTATTGAAAAACTATTATCTTTACCTAAAGCGATCGCGGGGGCTTTTGCTTTGGGGATTGACGCTCCAGGTTGGGCTTTTCGGATTGTAGAAAGATTGGTTAATTGGCGATCGCGGTTTTGTTCTTTACCCTACGGTGATCAAGCTCTTTTTTTGAAAGCCTCAACTTTTAGAGAAATTGGGGGATTTACTGATCTACCGATTATGGAAGATTATGAATTGGTTCAACGGCTAAAAAAACGGGGTAAAATACAAATTGCTTCGGCTGCGGTTTTAACCTCTAGTCGGCGTTGGCAAAAATTGGGGATTTTAAAAACAACCCTGATTAATCAAATGATAATTTTAGGTTATTACTTAAAAATAAATCCCCATACTTTAGCCTGTTGGTATCGTAGCCAAAAATAATTTTAAATTTATTTTTTTATACTCATTAAGTATTAATTATTATGGAAATCATTAATTGCTTACATACTGCAATTTTAATTAGTGATGTTGCTCAATCAGAAAAATTTTATAGTGAAGTTTTAGGTTTAACCAAAGTTGAACGCAATTTAAAGTATCCAGGCATTTGGTATCAAGTCGGCAATTATCAAATACATTTGATGGAACATCCTAATTTTAAACAGCCCTTAAGTAACTCAGAAAAAATAGGACGGAATCCCCATATTGCTTTTGCTGTTAAAGATTTAAATCAAGCCATTGAACAATTAAAAGCCTTTAATTATCCGCTAGAAATCAGTACCTCTCGACCTGCATTATTTACCCGTGATCCTGATGATAACGTAATTGAAATTAATCAAGCTTAATTTTTTGATTAACTGGGTTCAATTTTTCAGAAATCATAAAAACGAGCCTTCAACCCCGTTGCTACAGCTAGTTGATCCTTAAAATTTCGGATAAAATAACTTCTAGCCCAAATAACCGAATTATTGCAGCTTTGAAGTATGTCTTTTCTGCCGAGTGGGGTTATTGATAACTATATTCAACGAGTTACGGAATTAAGCCAATCGACCAATCGGATTCCTAGCCCTGAAGAATTGGAAAAAATTGCTATCGATTTAGGCATTGGCCCAGAAGAAATTCAGTTGGCGCAAAAGCAATCTCAGGATCATTATGTTCGGGCGCAGGGTTTTATCGGTTTGAAGTATTGGGATGATGCTATTGAGGAACTCCAAGAAGGGATCGCCTTTAATCCAGGTAATTTGGATATGCTCTTAGCTCTCTCCCAAGCTCATTTAGGACGTTGGCAACTGAAGCATCAGCGAGAAGACGAAGATCAAGTAAAGCTCAGAGTTCGTCAATGCTTAATGGTTAAGCCCGATTCTCAAGAGGCATTAAATATATTAAATATCCTAACGCAACGCAAAGTGAGAAGAAAACAGTGGTTAATCGGTTTAGGTTTATTTACAGGAGCCGCGATCGCGGGAGTTTTGGGCGTATTATTTTGGCAAGGTGGATTGCCTTATGTGATACAAAAACGCGATAAAATTGAAGCCATTGAAAAACAATTCAACCAAGAAATTTCAACTTTGAAGAAAAATCAAGAGCAGTTAAAACAAGACATTGCCACCCTTGAAAATCGTCAATTTCAAAGTAATCAAGAACAATTTAATCGCTTACAATCCCAAATTAACCAATTAGAGCAAGCCCTACAAAGATTACAACAACAAAATACCATTCCTCCTCAGCCTTCGCCTTAGTTTTTGTTTGAATTTCATTATTAAAAATATTATTCATCAGCCTTAAAATATGTTGTGGTTGTTATATCAAATTGATTTAATTAAAGTGCAAATACGATCTTTAATACTATCCCCCCTAGCCCCCCTTCCAAAGGGGGGAAGCCGTAGGCGGGGGGATTAATCTACATGCAATCTTGTCTATTAAATTTGGGATTAGAATCAAATAATGCCGATAAGATCATTAAATTTATTAAAACTTTTATTGTCAGTCTTCTAATTACTCTATTTTGGATACTCGGTCATTATCCTGCAATAGCCGCATCCGAAAGAACCATTTTAACGGATATTTTGTTGCAAGAACGTTTAAGCCATCCTATTTTAAATGATGGTGCCTTAATTATTGATTTGCAAAATCTAGAAATTGATTTAACTTCTGAAAACCTAGAATTTCGCGATCTGTTTTATCAACAATTACAAACTCAATTAAATCGCTCTACCAAACCGTTAGGAGTAGATCTGAGTAATAGCCTGATTCGGGGAGATTTTACGATTAATAAATTAGGTTTTGCTATTCAACTTTCCCAAACCAGCTTACCTCAAAAATTGATGGCAGCCGAGCAACAGCTTTTAGCCAGTGACCCCACTTTTGTTTCCGAATTAGGAGAACAAACGACAACGATTAATGTCTTTCGGGGTTTATTCAAGTTTAATCAGGTGGCGTTTCTCGGAAAAACGGATTTTTCTAAAACCTTTTTTCTACAACGAGTGGAAGGGAAAAGTGCCAAATTTAGTCAAGATAGTGATTGGTCAGATTCTCGTTTTGGGCGTGATTTAGATTTATCGAAAACGATTTTTAATCGCAATTTGGATTTCTCTCAAGCCATCTTTTTTGGGGCTAATAAATTTCGTCAAACTAAGTTTCAAGGAATTACGGATTTTAAAGATAGTCACTTTTGGACAGAGGCAAATTTCCAAAGTGCTAGATTTTTACAACTCGCTTATTTTACAGGAATCCAATGGCTAAAAGATGTCCATTTTGAGCAGGTTCATTGGAGCGATCGCGTTCTTTTTTCCCAGAGTCATTTCTTTCAAAATTTAACGTTTCATAATGCGACTTTTGAAAAATCTGCCGCTTTTCGGTCGGCTCGCTTTAATCGAACAGCAAATTTTACTGATGTTAAATTATTAGGTCAATTAGATTTTAGTAATGCCATCTTTTTTCCCAGTGCCAAAATTAATGTATCAGGCTTAGCTTTTGATTCCGATCAGGCGAAATTATTGGGAGATAAAACCATTATCGGTAAAGTGATTACCCTATCAAGTTTAGAAGATAATGAAACCGTGATTCGCAGTTTAGTGCGGAACTTTCGGAGTTTAGAACAAATTCCTGATGCTAATCAAGTTGAATATACAGCCCAACAATTAAAGTCTCAACAACTGACTCAATCCCTTTTACAATTTCCGAAAAATGCACGATCGCTCTTTAAATGGATTGCTCAATTTGATGATTGGTTCATGTTAAATGGCTTATTATTATTCAGTAATTACGGAACCAATGTTAGGTTAGTTTTAGGGATTGGATTGATTACGGTTGCTTATTTTGGCGCGATTTTTTGGTTATTAGATCGTGTGAGGCGTTGGCATCCTTTCCCCATCTTACCCGACCAACAGGAAACGATTTATCTAAGCAGTAGTTTTATCGGATTAAATATTATCGGTTTAACCAATATTTTTACTGCCACTGAGACCCCTTATTTAACTTTATTAGCCTTGGGATTATTACTCATTCCTGTTCCCGCATTTTTAATTGGTCGTTTATATTATCAGGGTCGTTATCACGATTTACTCAAAACTTCTTACCTTACTCAAGATGGCAGCCTGCGGCAACTCCGACTTTTAATTGTCAGATTACCGATTATTCCTGAATTCCCCATGTTTCGTGAACGTTATACCTATTTAAATTGGGAACGCCACTGGAATTGGTTAAATTATTATGATTTTAGTTGCAATAATTTAATTAAAATTGGCTTTAATGATATTCGTTTACGAGATGAACATCTACCAGGGATTGTTAGTTTTCTTGGGTGGTATCAATGGATTTTAGGAGTTTTATATGTCTCCCTACTGTTATGGACGGTTTCTAGAACTGTACCTGGATTAAATCTCTTAATTTATTTAAGATAATTTACGCTTCTTTTCCTTGAAAATTTTCTCGTAAAGTTTTGGGAAGATAAATTCCTAAACCCAATACTCGCATGGCCATAAAAATTACTAAAGCAAACCAAAGTAAACTCGGATTTTGTGAGTACCATGCACAAATTGCTAGGGGTAAAAAGCCAACTAATGTGGCTAATAAAGCCGTATTTCGCAATATAACACCTTCTGCTAATCCTAAAAAATAACCATCCAGCATAAAAGCAACCGAACCAAATCCCAAGACAGGAATTAACCAAGGAACATAAAATTTTAAGCTTTCTAAAAGTTCATGATGATTCGTCAATAATCCAAAGAGTTGATCAGGAAACAAAACAAACGCGATCGCGATACTTAACCCTGTAATTAAACTAGCTTGCGTTGCAACTTTAAGAATTGCCCACAGTTCATCTTGAGCATCTTTCCCTTTTAAAATTCCCACTAAACTTTCGGTTGCATAGGCTAAACCATCAATCAAATAAACCGTTAAAGTGATCACCTGTAACATTAAGGCATTTTCTGCTAAGACTGCTGTATCAATGGCCGAACTAAAATTAGTAAATAAAGAAAACGTGGTTAAAAAAGCTAAGGTTCGGATAAAAATATCTCGATTTAACGCTAAAATCTCAATTAAAGCAACAGGTTCTAATAATTTATTTTTGACTAATTTAATCTCTTTCCAGTGAATTTCTTTAAATAATAAAATTAATCCCACAATCATCATTGTATATTGACTCAAGGCCGTTGCTAAACCTGCTCCTTGACTTTGCCAATCGAAACGAATAATAAAGTAATAATCCAATAAAATATTAATCCCATTTCCGATAATTGATAACAACAAAACTTTTCCACTTTGGGCACGACCTAAAAACCAACCAATAATCACAAAATTTAATAACGTAGCAGGTAAAGCCCAGATTCGTGCATCATAATAGGCTTGCCCTGCGGCTTTAACTTCTGGTGTTGCACTTAATAATGAAAACCCAATAATTTGTAAAGGATACTGTAAAACCAATAAAATAATTCCTAACAATAAAGCTAATATTCCATTCCTTAAGCCCACTAACAAAATTGCTTCGGTATCATTTCTCCCTACTGCTTGAGCCGTAACGCCTGTAGTACTCATTCGTAAAAAGCCCAACGTCCGATACAAATAATTAAATAGAATGGTAGCTAAGGTTACACCTGCTAAATGCCTTACCTCGATTAAATGACCTAAAAAAGCAATATTAATAAATCCTGATAGCGGCACCATCAAATTCGATAAAATATTAATAACCGCTAACCGAAAAAATCCCCGACGGAGTTCTTTCCAGTCGTTAGTGATTGATGGGATGGTGTTCATAGTTAAAATAATGTCCTATTGAGGCATAATTAGGAGTAATAGGCATTGCTCAAATTATAGCGAAAAGTGCTAAAATTCATGACCCCTTCTAAATTACAAAAATGGAAAATTCTGGAATCAAAGTTAGTAATTGATAATCGATGGTGCCGCGTTAAACAAGATAAAGTTCAGTTACCGAGTGGGGCAATTATTGATGATTATTTTGTCAATCTGCGGCCTGAAATTGTCTTAATTTTGGCTATTACCCTAGAGCAACAGGTGGTATTCGTCCGTCAATATCGTCACGGTGTTGAAAAAATTTTAATGGAATTACCTGCGGGCACGTTTGACCCTCAACAGGAAAATAGCCGCGATGCCGCCTATCGAGAGTTAAAGGAAGAAACAGGTTACCAAGCATCTGAGCTAATCCCGCTTGCCCAAGTTTATGATAATCCCGTTAAGGATAAGACCTTAATTCATATTTTTATTGCGCCCGATGTCGTCCCAACAGGGAAACAGGAGTTAGATATAACAGAAGAGATTGAAGTGATTTTAATTCCCTTAACCGAAATTAAAACCCAAATTTTATCTGGTCAAATCCAAGTGGCAGGGAGTATTTCAGCGTTAATGATAGGTCTTGAGAAATTGGCGCGATCGCCGTTTAATTATAAATTGTCTTAAAATTCATTAATTGATAAACTCAAAATTAAAAATTTCTTTTATCCTGAAAAAAGTTGACTCTGTAAATTTTTAAAAGTCTTAATAAAAAAAGATGGCTAAAAAAAATGACACCTTAGCCCTATTATTATCGCTTGGAATCACAACAGGAATTATTGGAGCAGGGATTTGGTTATACCATAAGCTCCAACTCACGCAGCCCAATCCTTCACTAATTCCTTCTGAACTTAGCAATCGACTGAGCGACGGCAATCGAGAACTTATTTCGACCGTAACCAATGCTGACAAAAAGTTGGGAATAGAGGCTTTAGCAACAGGAAATAACATCGACGCAATTAGTTATCTTCAAAAATCGTTACAGAGTCAACCGAATAACCCTGAAACAGCGGTTTATTTAAATAATGCTAAAATTGGCAAGAAATTCGTCTCTCTTACGGTTTCGATTCCCATTGGAAAAGATATTAATGCTTCTCAAGAATTATTACGAGGCGTAGCTCAGGCTCAAACGGAAATTAATCGTCAAGGCGGAATTAATGGGGTTCCTTTAAAAATTCTCATCGCCAATGATGACGATGATACAGCGATCGCGAAGCAATTGGGGCAGGAGCTTGTCAGTAGAAGCGAAATATTAGGGGTTATTGGTCATTTCGGAAGCAATACCACAGTAGAAGTAGCAAAAGAGGTGTATCAACCCCAAGGTTTGCCGATGATTTCCCCCACCAGTACTTCCGTTGAACTCTCAGAATTAGGTAACTACATTTTTCGGACAGTTCCAAGTGATTTATTTGCGGGAAATGCGTTAGCCAACTATATGTTAAAAGGCTTAAAAAAACAAAAAGTTGCTATTTTTTACAATTCTCAAAGCAATTACAGTAAGTCTTTAAAAACTGTTTTTTCAACGGCTCTATTAGGCAATGGAGGAGAAATTGTAACAGAATTTGACTTTTCAGCTTCTAATTTTAGTGCAACTGAGGCCGTCAAGCAGGCCAAATCTTTAGGGGCAGAGGTATTAATGATTGCCATGAATACGGCAGTTTTGGATAAAGCGTTGTTAGTCATCCAAGCCAATCAAGGACAGTTAGCTTTATTAGGCGGCGATAGTGCTTATAAGCCTCAAATTTTACAAGATGGGGGCAAAAATGCGGTTGGCATGGTAGTTGCAATTCCTTGGCACGTTTTGGCTCACTCTAATAGTCCTTTTGTGAAAGGAGCGGCTCAACTTTGGAAGACCAGTAATGTCAATTGGCGCACTGCGATGGCATACGATGCCGTCATGGCGTTTGCTAAAGCAATTAAAGAAAAGCCCACCCGACAAGGTATTCAACAAGCCCTTTCTAATCCAAGTTTCTCTGCCAACGGTGCAAGTAGTACCATTCGTTTTTTACCCTCTGGCGATCGCAATCAACCCGTCCAATTAGTCATGATTAAATCAGGCAAAATATCAGGCTATGGCTACGATTATGTCCCAATTGCAAATCCTTAAATTTTAGCAATTG
>CAYZWO010000051.1:0-27490 GCA_964482215.1 uncultured bacterium | reverse complement strand
GCGATCGCCCCAAATTTTTACCTGTTCTACCGCAGCCGCGCGGAAAGTATCAGCCGCCGCAATCAGGCAACTATAAACCGATTTTTGGGCTAAATGGGCTAATTTTCCAATCGTAGTGGTTTTTCCTGCGCCGTTAACGCCTGTCAGCAACCAAATATTTAAGGTTTCTTTTTCAGGCACAAATTCCGCATTACTCACCGCTTGTAGAGGACGGTCTAAAATTTCGCGCAAAATGGATTTGAGATAGGCGATCGCGGCTTCGGGGGGGAGAGCTTCTTCCCGTAATTTATTTTGCAAAGTCGTGATAATGTAATCCGTTGCTTCAATGCCCACATCGGCTTGGAGTAATAAGGCTTCGATTTCATCGACTGCCGCTTGATTTAATGGCCCTTGTCCTACAACCGCTTTGAGTTGATTAACTAAATTGCGACGGGTTTTGGTTAAACCTTGACGTAAACGACTCAGCCAGTTAATTTCTTCTTCTGAAACCTCATCAGGCGATCGCCCCTGATCCGCTAAGACTTTGGCAGACCAAATAAAATCTTCATCCAGCCTTATTCCCGACGTTTCTGCGACAGTTTCAGGCTCAGGTTCAGGAACCTCCGTTTCGATGGCGGTTTCTTTTAAAATTTCTAGGCGATCAGACTTTTGTAACCAAGCAGGGCCTGTTGACAGGGGTTCAGGTTCAGTGATTACAGTTTGGGCAACCTCTGCTTCGGTTGTAACCGCTTCAGGTCGTTCATCAGGAAGGCTTGATTCCGCTTGTTCAACAGTTTCCGCAGTTTCCGTAATTTCTGCAACGGGTTCTTCAATGGGTTCAGGTTCAGCAGTTTCTACCGTTTCAGTAACGGGTTCAACTTCGGTTTCGGCGATCGCTTCTTCAACAGCTTCGAGTTCAACGGTTTCTGGTTCTTCAATGACAGACTCAGCAGTTTCTAAATTCTCTTCAGTTTCTACGCTTTCTTCAACGGTTAGTACTTCATCAACGACTTCAGATTCGCTGCTTGTAGCCGCTTCTTCTTCTGCTAAACCTTTACGTTGTTGAATATTTTTATAAGCTTCCTTAGCCCATTGTAGATAAGCTTCTTGGCTGGCATCGCTGCTAGTTGCTTCCGACTCATCCGTTGCTTCTACGGTCGAATCGGCTTCAGGCGCAGGACTCGATTCAGGTGTAACAGGAGCTTGTTCCGTTTTGGACTCATTGCCGAACTGACGACGAAACCAATTAAACATAGGGCGTAAGTTGAGCGTTTAGATCATGTATCAATAATATTCTTTGATCTTAAACGGAAAACCACCCGCTAGACGAGATAAGCGAGATTAGGTAAAAGTAATTCCTGATTGTTTTTCTATCGCCTTTAGCGTTCCGATGGGAATGATTTTGGTTTTATGGATAGGCACAATCGCCGTTTTTTGAGTTACTGGATTAAATAATTTAAATGGGAACCACTTTGGGAAATTTCAATAAATCCCTGATTTTTAAGTTGTTGAATAATCTCTCTGGCCGTTAAGCGGGGGGATTTAGGCGACATAAATGATGCAAAACCTATACTAAAACCTCTATAGTCTCAACCTGATTACTAAAATGCACTAAATTATCTGGTATCGGCTCTAATAACAATTGGATTGCTTCTTTAAGACCGTTAATGGCTTCTTCTTTGGTCTCTCCACAGGAAGAAACGTTATTCATTTCTGAACAGGTTGCAGAATAGGCTTGGGCTTCTTCATCCCATTCTAGAATTGCTCTAACAATCATCGCTATTTCCAATAAAGAATTTTTATTATTTCATCTCTATTTTATTTTATACGGCTTAAACCCCATTGAGTCGGCTCGGATAGCTCTAATATCATTTAAAGCGAAATTTTAGTGTTCAATTGTTATTAAGGTTTAGTAAAAATCAATTAATATTGGTCATTTATTTCTAGGAATTGGTTACAAAACATTGCTTCTTAAAGTAAAAATACTTAGGTTTATTGCTAGAGATTGCTTGATAGCCTTGATCCCTGTAATGTAAAGTTTATTTGCAGTCTAAGCGGATACTGAAGGCATGATGCTATATTAATAAATGAAGCTACAAAGCTTCCCTGGCAGAGAAACTTCCAAGGTTAAAGATAAAGTTAGTTGTTAGTTAAAAAAGGAGAAAAAACCTGATCAAGTTCCTATCTGTCTCGTCAACCAATAATAGCAGTAACCAATTTAGACGCTCATATTTTCTCAAGTGATATTTAGGGAGCAAGACTGTTGGATAAATTTGTTCAGCGTACCTCCGCAAATGTTGAACCTAAGCGAGAAAATTCCTGAGGCACTAAGAAGTGTTACTGCTATTGTTTTAAGATTATTGTTTTAATCCAATCAATAAATTTAATCAAAATTTAATTTGGAAGTCTAGAAGAAGTTGCGATACAGTAGTTTTATTGAAGAGTAATAAGCTTCGATAAATTCTAGGCTTGTTTTAATATTTGTTTTTATGAAAGTTAATTTACAAGCGGCTCTGAGTGATGCCCATGTTGATGCAAACCAACCGAATAGCCAGCGTCAATTGTGTTTGTCTTTGTCTGCGATCGCGGAATCCTTAGACCGATCCATCCCCCTCAACCTATGTTTGGTCTTGGATCACAGTGGTTCCATGAGTGGTCGGCCCTTGGCAACGGTTAAAGAAGCGGCGATCGCGTTAATTGAATCCTTAAAACCCAGCGATCGCGTTTCGGTGGTGGCCTTTGACCATCGTGCTAAAGTCATTATTCCCAATCAAGCCGTATCAAATGTGCAATCGGTTATTGCCAGCATCCAAAAGTTAGAAGCCTCTGGAGGAACAGCCATTGATGAAGGCTTAAAATTAGGCATTGCGGAAACCTCAGCAGGACGGCAGGATCGGGTATCGCAAATTTTTCTACTCACCGATGGAGAAAATGAACACGGCGATAATGATCGATGCTTAAAATTAGCGCAAGTTGCTTCAGAATATAACATTACGGTCAATACCTTGGGTTTTGGCTCCCATTGGAATCAGGACGTGTTAGAAGCGATCGCCGACTCTGCTAGTGGTTCACTTTCCTATATTGAACAACCTGACCAAGCCATTGATATTTTTAGCCAACTCTTTAGCCGAATGCAAACGGTTGGGTTAACCAATGCCTATGTCTTGTTAGAACTGAGCCCCCAAGTCCGTCTAGCCGAACTCAAGCCCGTTGCCCAAGTTGAACCCGAAACCATTGAACTTACACCACAGCCAGAGGGAAAGGGTTATGCAATTCGATTAGGGGATTTGATGACAGAGCAGGCACGGGTGATTTTAGCGAATCTTTATCTTTCCCAACTGACCGCAGGGGAACAGGTGATCGGCTCGGTTCAAGTCCGCTATGATGATCCGTCCCAATCGGCAACGAATTTACTATCGGAAAAAATTCCCATTACGGTAACAGTACAATCAACCTATCAACCCCAACCGAATGATCAGGTTCAAAAAGCCATTTTAAGTCTGGCCAAATATCGTCAAACCCAGATTGCTGAAACTAAACTTAAAGCCGGCGATCGCGTGGGTGCGGCGACCATGTTACAGACTGCTGCTAAAACCGCCTTACAATTGGGCGATCAAAACGGGGCAACCATTTTACAAACCAATGCAACCCGTTTACAGTCAGGGGAAGAACTATCAGAAGCAGAACGCAAGAAAACCCGCATGGTTTCCAAGACGACGTTACAAGCACCGGAACAATCAAGTTGATAATTTGGGTAAAAGCTTTTCTCTCAGTTTGGAGTGAACCAATTTATCGCTCTTTAAATTTCAACAATAAAAATAGAACCTTGGGGATCATTTCGCTCAATAGCAAGGGTTCCTTGTTGGGCTTCGACCACCATTTTACAAAACGCTAATCCTAAGCCTGTTTGATGAACGCCTTGTTTTAAACTGCCGATTTCAAATTTATTAAAAATTTTCTGTTTTTCTTCTTCGCTAATCCCTACGCCAGTATCAGTCACTTTTACTTTCACACGATTATTCGGTAGATATTCCAAGCTAAAGCTAACAGTCCCACCAATGGGGGAAAATTTGAAAGCATTAGACAGTAAATTGTCAATAATACGTCGTAAAATCGTAGCATCAACCAAAACGCGATTTCCAGATGGGGGCAATTCACTCACAAAATCGATCTGGGAAGAGGTGGCGATCAAATCGAAATCGGCCATAACTGCTGTTCCTAAGAAATGTAAATCGGTTTCCGTCGGATTAAATAACAATGTTCCTGATTCGAGTTTGGCCATAAACAAGAGGCTATCGACCATAGTTTGAAGTTGCTTACTAGATTCAAGAATTTGATCGGCTTTTTTAAGAAGCAGAGCTTGCTGGTCTATACGATGGTAGTATTTACGGATTATACTGGCGGCTAAGATGATGGTCGCTAAGGGATTACGCAGATCATGGACAATCATGTTTGACATATCTTCGCGTAAGGTTAGGGCCTCTTCCCTCAGTTGGAGTAATGCTTGTAATTCCTGATTTTTTTGCTGGAGTTGTAATTCATAATGTTTGCGATCGGTAATGTCTTGGAACAGGCCGACAACCCCGATGACATTGTTATCTGCGTCTCGTAGTGGGGCTTTATGGGTTTCAATCCAAATTACATCCCCATTTTCTAAGGTCTGAGTTTCTTCAACGCCATGTTCTGCAATTCCAGAATTCATCACCCGTTGATCCCCTGCTCGATATAATCTGGCTTGCTCGACTGTGGGGGATAAATCGAAATCGGTTTTACCAATAATTTCATCGGATGATTGGAAACCCAAAATGGATCCAAGTTGCTGATTACAGCCTAAAAAGACGGATTCTCGATTTTTCCAAAATAGGGGCAGGGGAACGGTATTAATAATGGTTTGAATGAATTGTTGCGACTCTCTCAATGCTTTTTCGGCCTGTTTGCGATCGCTGATATCGAGAATAATGCCTTGCCAGAGGATATCGCCATTGGTCAGTTGTTCGGGAATAGCGGTTACTTGTACCCATTTCAGGGTTCCATCCGTTGCCGTGATCCGATGTTCGGAATAAAACGCAGTCAACGTTTGGGCGGAGCTAACAACCTCATTCCGCAGCAGTTGAATATCATCGGCATGAACCTTAGAAAATAACACCATTGGGTCATCAAGAGTGGCTTCTACCGTAACCCCATAGATCGTTTGAATGTAAGGATTGACATAAATAAATTGATCCGTGCCATCAGGGTGCAGGACATAACGATAAATAACGCCAGGAATGTTTTCTGTGAGTACCCGAAACTTGGCTTCACTTTCTTGTAGGGCAATTTCTGCTCGTTTGCGATCGCTAATATCAACAACAACCGCAATCACTTGATCTGTCGTATCGGGTAACATAACCGCGCCCACTAAAATCGGAATGCGTTGTCCATTTTTGTGGTAGTACTCCTTTTCCCAAGGAGCCATAAAACCTTGTTCCGTCAGTTGCTTTAGTACCTCAAGATCTTTTGCCGTATGCTCAGGCGGAGTCATATCGCCCCAGTGCATTAATCCTTGTTCCAACTCTTCCCTGCTGTAGCCAAAGGTTTCTAAAAAGTAATTATTTGCATCTAAAATACTGCCTTGAAAATTACATAAAATCATCCCGACCACACTAGACTCAAAGAGAGTATTAAACCGTTGTTCACTCCTTTGAGCTTTAAGCTCGGCTAACTTGCGATTAGTAATATTTTGAACTTGAGAAACACAATAGACAGGCTGGTTTTGGCTATTTCTGACCAAGGAAACGCTGAGTAATCCCCAAACCAAATCGCCTTGTTTATTGACATAACGCTTTTCAATTGTATAATTTTGGCGATCGCCGATGAGCATTTGCTGAAAGAGGGTCGTATCTCGGTCTAAATCGTCAGGGTAGGTCACTTTCTGGAAGGTTAACTTGAGTAATTCAGACTCTTCATAGCCTAAAAATTGACAAATAGCCGTATTTACTTTTAAAAACTTGCCTTCTGTCGAAACTAGGCACATTCCTACTGCCGTATTATCAAAAGCATTGCGAAAACGCTGTTCACTTAAACGTAGGGCTTCTTCCGTTTTTTTGCGTTCAGCTTCTCGCTGTTTGGCGATACTAATATCCTGAGCATTCCCAATAATCTCTTTGACCTTACCTTGCTCATCTCGACTAAAAATGGTTTCGTAACTCAAAAACCATCGCCAATTACCTTCCCTATCTCGAATGCGATATTCAATGTTAACAATTTCATCCTCCCCTATCTCGCCGTTACGTTCTCTTTGACCGAGTTCTACAATACGATTGAGATCATCGGGGTGAATGAGTCGTTCGAGAAAAGACGTTCCCATCGTTAATAAGTCATTGGGAGAATAACCCAGTAAAGTAGAAACCATTTGATTGACAAAGATCAACCGTCCTAATTGAACATCTTCCAAATAAATCAGGTTAGGCGAAGTATTGAGGATGCGTTCTATTAAATGTTGGCTTCGTTCTAATTCTTCCGTTCGCTGACGAACACGTTCTTCTAATTGATTGTTGAGTAAATATAAGCTATCGACAGCAGTTTGCAGTTCCCTTTCTTTTTGTTTTAACAGAGTGAGATCAATATTGGTTCCTGAACTCTGCACGGGACGACCACTAGCATCTCTTTCAATGATTCCTCGACTTAAAATTGGCACATAATGGCCTTGCTTATGGCGCATCCGAAGTTCAAATTCATCTAATTCGATGTTGGGATTAGAGAGGGCTCTGTCAAGGCATTTCTTCACATGGTCGCAGTCATCGGGATGAATTAAACTTTGCCACACCTCAAAGGTTGATTCCAATTCCCCGTCTTCATAACCGATCATGCGCCACCAACTCGGTGATAAATACAGTTCATTGGTGACAATATCCCAATCCCACCAACCATCATTTGATCCCCTGAGAACGCGGCTCAACTGTTCTTGTAAGGCTTTAATTTTGGCCTCGGCTTGTTTTTGCTCTGTTATTTCTAACGCAATGCCATACCAAGCAATCTCCCCATTTTCCAAGGCTTCGGGCCGAGAGTTCACGCGCATCCATTTGAGTTTTCCAGAGGGCGTAATCAGTCTCCATTCGTAACAGAGCGGTTGCATGGTTGCCACACTCTTTTCAACGGCGGCGGTATAGCTTGCCCAATCATCAGGATGAAACAGATCAAACACGACTTGGCTATTGTTTAGGATGGCGGCAATGTCTAGCTCTAAAATTTCGGAAGCGATCGCATTAACATAGGTAAATTGAACAGAACCATCAGGCGACTGAATAGAGGTATAGAGAATCCCCGGTAAGGTAGCTGCAATTTTTTGAAATCGGGCTTCGCTTATCCTGAGTGCTTCTTCCTGCGCTTTTCGTTCACTAATATCGTCAGCAATGCCGCAAATACGGTACACTTCACCTAAATCATTACAAATCGGAAAATAGCTGTCATAAATCCAACGAATTGAACCATTGGGTTGGATAATTCGATATTCACTGGTCATTGTGCGTAACTGCCGTTTTTGCTGATGGGCATTGAGCGCAATATATTGTTCTTCTGGATGAACAGCTTCTAAGTAAGAGAGGGGGCGCTCGTATAAACTTTGGCGGGATCTTCCCCACAATTTTTCATAATTAGGGCTAATATAAAGAATTTCGCTGGTTTCTACATCGATTAAATAAAAGACTTGATTGATATTTTCTGCTAACTGGCGGAATCGCTCTTCACTTTCTTTTAAAGAGAGTTCAGCTTGTTTGCGATCGCTGATGTCCATCAAAATTCCGGTTAATCCTGTTATCTGTCCATCCTCATTGCGTACAGCTTTCCCCTTAGAAAAAACATAGCCGCTAGAACCATCTGCTCGAATAATTTGAAAATCGGCCTCGTAGGGTTCACCTGTTGTTAAGGAGTGACGAACAATCTGATTACGGCGATCGCGATCGCAGGGGGCAACAAAATCCGTCATCGCCTCATAGGGTTGGATCGTTTGACTCACATCCAAACCAAAAATCTTTAAAACTTCCGGTGAAAAATGAACTGTTTCTGTTTGAGCGTCTAAATACCAACTTCCTAAACGGGCAAATTCTTGGGTTTCTCGTAAAAGGGTTGTTTGTTGGGCTAATTCCAGTTCAATTTGTTGATGTTGGGTTAACAAACGCTGCAATTCAGTAGTTCGTTCTTCCACCTTTTGTTCCAGCGATTGATTGACGGCTTTTAATTCCCAATACAAATCCGCCTGTTGAATGGCGATCTCCAATTGTAAGGATAATCGATTAATCAAACACAAATCGGTCTCATCCCAATGGCGAGGGCCAGAACATTGATGGAATGCTAATAAGCCCCAGAGGAAATCCTGCTCCTGTTCCGTTGGTAACAAAATGGGAACCACTAGATTAGCTCGAATTTGGAACTGTTCGAGTAATTGCAGATGGCAGTCGGTTAAATTCGCCGTATAAATATCATCTGCTATAAAGATTCTGCCTCGGCAATATTCCCCTCCTAAATTTTCTTGAAAACATGTATCAATTATTTGGGTATGGAGGCAAGAAGACCAGGGCGGAATGACTGATTCGGCCACGATCAGCCCGCTCATATCAGGATTAAATTGATAAATAATGACCCGATCTGCCGCTAAAAATTCCCGAACCTCCGTGACAATCGCTTGATAAATTTCTTCTTGATTCAGAAATTTACGGGTATTGAGGGCAATTCTGGCTAAAAGAGATTCCTTTTGTTGAGAGCGGGCTAATTTTTGAGCCAGGGTTATTTGATTAAGTACATTGGTAACGCAACGTCGCAGAAAGGAAGCGGTAATATCTTCCTTGATTAGGTAATCGCTTGCCCCCAGTTTCATTGCTTGAACTGCAATTCGTTCATCACTTTGTCCGGTAATGGCAATAATCGGTAGTTTAAGATTGGGATCGTTACCTTGAATCGCGGCTAAAAACTCTAAGCCACTACCATCAGGTAAATTAATATCAATTAATGCTAAATTCGGTTGCTGCGATCGCCAAAGTGCTAATCCTTCTTCTAAACTACTGGCTTCTAGGATTTGATAGTTTGCATCTCCATCCATTTGCAGAAAGCGATGATAAGTAACGCGATCGCTCTCTGAATCGTCCACAATTAAAATTGTTGTAACGAGATTGATGGACAGGTTCATTTTCTGACTTTTGGGGAAATGGAAACCTTTTTTCTTATACGATCTCAGTAATCACAGGAAATTAGGCAAGGCTTAAAAAACACAATAGCGCAAAACCTTACGTTACGTGATTTTGTAAAGCAATATCGCTTAAATCCCTAAACAAAAACGTTTACTGAGAGAAAGTAAAAGTTCACCCCCATTTTACCAATTCGTTTGTGAATTTAACTTAAAAAGCTTTTTATTCCCTCAAGAACTATTTTAAACTCGGCAATAAACGCATTACGCCACCATAGTTTTCATCATCCGTTCCAATATAAATTTCTGGTGTTTGATTCTGCGTTGGACGGAGGGCAACACTTTCAACCTTAAAGCCATCGATTTCGGCGATCGCGTCTGGTTTAGTCGCCAGTTGAATCTTAGGATTATCATTACTATCTAATTCGATTTTGCCGATTTTCCAAACAGAGCTTTTAAAGGGGCCATTATCTTGATTCGGGTCAAAAGCTGAAGAGACATAGAGGTTTCCCCCATCATCAACAGCGAGATCAGAAATATGGCGAATATGGGGCGTTTTATCTGGCGTTATAAAAGCAGTTGGTTGACAGTTTCCCAATGAAAAGGGTTGCAAGGATAAAGGCGTTACACAAATATCAGTCTTGGGTTTGTCTTCTGCGCGATCGCCATATAAAAGATAATAGTTGTCTTGTAAACGGGCTACGGCAATGCCTTCAATGTCGCTATTCCCAATCGATTGGGGCCAATTCATCACCGCGACGGGAGTTAAGCTTGCGTTTTGAGATTGCATTAAAAAGAGGCGACCTTGATGATTTTTCTGATTGCCGCTTTCCGCCAAAATGAACAAATCTGTTTGGGGAATCGGGGTAATACTTTCTAGGTCTAGGGCAATGCCGCCAACTTTCTGCCAATCAATGGTTAACGGTTGCCAAGTAATTCCTGCCGACGATTGGGGAAGGTTAAGCAAACTCACTCTGGGGTGTTGAGGATCTTGACGTTTACTGTCATGAACGGCTAAAAATTGGTCGTCTCGCAGCCAGGCTAAACCACTGAGATCGGGTAAGTTACGATTTGTCTCTAAGTTATTAACGTTTTTGGCGAGGGATGAATAGGTAAAGAGCGCGATCGCGACTATTGCCACGACGAATCCCAACAAACTTAATCTAAAATTTTTGCTTAAATCATATGTTTTCATTGTTAACTTTTGAGGGTAGTCTGTTAATTTTGCTTAACTGAAGCCTTGCTTTTTATAAATTAAGATTATTGAGTTAACCACACTTGGGATAAAATGCTAAGGAAAAAATCAATATTGCAATAATTACCCAATGTTAATCAATTAACCTAATTTTTTTGTAGTTGAAATTACTGAGATACCCTCAATTTTTCGATTGCTTAATGCTAATTTAGCACGATTTATAACTTAAATAAATACTATTTTCGCCTTAACTGCATTGAAAAAGATCAGTAAAACAAAGATTAACAAAGGTAGTGCGTCTTTGAAGATCAAGGTTTAATATTGTATTGGATTATGGCTTGATAGGTTTTTATCCTATTCCGCACTTTCTGTTTACTTCTCACCCCCTCCATTCTTTACTGTTAATTTGCGTCAGTACATTAATTGTTATGAGAAAACAACCAACGTTGCTTCTTTTGCTTAGTACCTTACTTCTCTTCAGTTGGGGATGTGGACAGAGTGAAGAAAGTGCGGCTCCTCCTTCACCTCCTCCCGCTCCTACTTCGGGGACAACGCCTCCTGCTCCTCCACCTCAAGCGGGTACTCCTGCGGCTGCTCCTGAGGCTGCCACCAAGCCTTCAGCCGATCTCAAATCTTTTGGTTTAATTCCTGCGACTAATCCCAAACAACGACAACAACAAATTGCGGCTGGTCGCTCTAATCCCTTTGCTCTGATTGCTATACAGCCGAAAGTTGAGCCTGGTATTCCGGCCGTTAAAGTAATGGTGAAGAAACCGACTAAGCCTACTTCATCTACTCAGCAAGCTAAAAGCGGAAAATCTAATCCATCAGGCTCAACTGTAATAGCGATTAAACCCAACAACGGCCAAGTAAAAGTGACAACGAAGGGCCAAGGGAAAAAAACTTGGAATTCTGCTAAACCAATACCGCCCCAAACGATTGCTAAAGCTCTCCCACCTGCTCCACCGCCGCCACCGACTGAAGCCAAAGGGGTTGAAATCTCAGGGGTTATTGCTATCGGTAATACACCGTTTGCTATTATTCAAGCTCCAGGGGAATCAGTTCCGCGTTATGTTAGTCCTGGGGACAGCATAGCTAATGGTCAAGTGCGAGTAGTCTCCATCAATAATAATTCTGAGACTCCTACCGTTACCTTAGAGCAATATGGACAAAAGGTAATTCGCGAAGTTGGCGCACCACCTGAAGGGTCGGTTGTCCCTGCTCCGCCTGGATCGGCTCCATCCCAACCCACTGCAAGCTGATTGATCACTTTAAAATTTTATTCTGGCTTATATTCTGGAAAATGGGTATAAGCTTAAATTTGCTGATAATCTTTTTGCTTGAACCCTCATTCTAGTGTTGTAATTGTTAACGCTAAATTTTCTATGACCTCATCCACGCAAACCGAAATTATTAGTTATTCCCAATTACCGTTAACGATTTATCGAGAAGTTGCTGCCCATTTACAGCAAATTGAGGGAGTAAAAGCAGAATTAACGCCCCAATCTTCTACGCAATTCGATTATTTCCAAAGCCAAATTGAGTCAGTCCGTATTGAATATCCCGCCGAATTAACCGACCTAGAAAAGCAATATTTAGAGTTAATTTTAAATTATTATGCTCAAAAATACGGTAATTACCAACGTCAAACCGTTTAAAGCATGTTAAATACAACGCGCTCTAGTTATCTAAAAATACGGTTTTACCTTGTTTAAAGGATTGATAGGCGGCTTCGGCAACTTGCAGGGCGTATAAACTGGCTTCAGGTTTGACGTAAAGGGGAATTCCTTCAAAAAGATGATCTAAAACTTTTTGGGTATCAAGAACAAATAAACCCCGACGGCTACCGACTTCTAGTTCTGTTTCTTCCTCATTTCTAATTAATTTGCCCTGTTCTCCATCAAAGTGTAAGGTTCCGCGATCGCCATTTAAAACAAAGCTGCGATCGCCACTCCAAAAAACTTCTCCCTTACCGTAGATGCTATCGGCCATTAACCCATTCTGAAACTGCAATTGAGCATTACACAAACAAGCTCGAAAATAACCTTGTTCGGGCGTGTCCCAAAAACGGGCTTGACAAGTAACGGCGGTCACAGGGCCAAATAAATCCGTAAAACGATGGAGGCGGGAAAGGGCAGCGGTTAGCGGAAAACCAAAATGCTCATAATGATATGTCCAACGACGAGGCGCAGGATTTTGGGGCATAATCGTGGCGTAGCGGGCATAAAAAACTTCCCCAATTTCAGGAAGATAGCGACGCATCGCTTGATGCAATCCTCCCAACAGTTCAATATGCTCAACGTGCAGTAATTTCTGTTGCTTTTTAGCAAGTTCTAATAGCTCTTTACCCACTTGATAATCCAAGGCTAACGGATATTCCAAAACAACGTGTTTTCCCGACTCTAGGGCGGCTCGTGCAATCAGTCCATGATCACGATTGATAGTGCCGATCATGACTAAATCAATATCGGGATGATTCACCAACTGTTGCCAAGAAGTCAAAGCCGGAATACCAAAGGTTTGACAGAATTGCTCTGTTTTTTCAGGCGTATTTCCCGTTACATAGCATAATTGACTGCGTTCATCCGCTTGGACGGCTTCGGCGCGACGTTGACAGGCATAACCCGTACCAACAATGCCAACTTTTACGGGTGCGGTTACAGAAAAAGATTGAGAAATAACAGGAAAAGTCATTGCAAATTTTTAATTAAAACTCAATCCCTTCATACAGATCTGCTAATAAACACTGAAAAGGAATTGAATTCAGAGTAATTTGATTTTCTAAATGATTATACTCTGAAAATATCCATTGATTGATGGATTTCTTTGAATAATGTTCAATGTGTAAACGATATTGATCAATTAATAAATATTCCTGAAAACTCTCAATACTACGATAGGCTGCAAATTTTTCATCCCGATCATATGCTTTGGTACTGTTAGATAATATTTCAACGATAAATAACGGATTGGTCACGGTATCTGTTCGACCTGATTGTAGTTCTAATGGACGTTTCACCACCATCACATCAGGATAGGTGTACAGATTGAATGTAGGAATCCAAACCCGTTGATCAGCAATAAAAATACTATAGGGCTGTTTCCGCAGGCTAACTCGCAATAGGGCGTTGATAATACTGGCAAGTTCGTTATGATTTGGTGTGCCTCCCGTCATGGGAATGATTTCTCCATTAATGAATTCGTGGCGTTCTGGAGAATTGCACTCCCAGGCTAAGTATTCTTCAGCCGTATAAATCTTTTTTTCAGCTTGAGCTATCATTAAAATCCTCTGGCATGATCCAATCTAATTCTGCTTCAATTTTATGCAAATTTTTGGAAAAATTAGTGTTGATGGTGGTGCGTTTGTTGATGGCTGGCGTGGGAATCGTAGGCTCCTGATTCGGGCTGGAAAGGTAGAACGTCTTCTTGAATTTTGACCTCTAAATGACTTAACATCTCTGCTAAAACCGGATCGGGTTTCAATCGCAAATAATCAGACGTAATTTCGACAGGAACATGGCGATTACCTAAATGGTAAGCGGCTTTGAGCAAGGTTAATGAATTGGAGGCGGTAACAGTTAAAACGGCTTCAGGTTTGGCTAAGATCTCAATAATTTCTCCACTTTCTGCTTCTAATAAATCGCCACTGTGAATCACGGTTCCTCTGGGAAGCCGAAAAAAGAGGGCTTGTCCATCGGGTGTATCAAAGCGATAGCGGCTGCGGGTTCGTTCTTCTGCGGTGAGGGATAGGGTTAATAAAATTTTTACGGAGGAATCGGCGATCGCGGGGGGAATACGCTTGATAAAAATAAGCATTAACAATAATTAATAATTAATAGTTAATAATTAATTGGATTGCAAACTGAATAAATAAATAGATAAATTAAACAAGGTTAATATAATAACGCTTATCGTTTTTGTTGCTGGCGAATTTGAATAATTGCATTTTGAATTCGTTTTCTTAGATCAAGATTGGTCTTTGTTTCATCGGTAATGGCGTTAAATTCGGAAGATTTTAAACCGCTTTCTTTGGTGATTTTAATAGATTTATTACAGAAATCAACGGCAATTTTTTGAGCGTCATTCGGTAATTTTCTGAGAGAATCTTTTTGACTACAGGAGATGGGTGGCGGTGTTTTTCCTAAAAGCTTTTGAATTTTTTGATAAGCGGATTTTCGCTCAACTTCAATGGCTAAAACGGCTTTGGCGTACTGATTAATTTGAGTTTGACTAAATTCTTGAGTGTAGGCAGAAAAACTAAAAACTAAACCCGATGGGTTCCCAGCAATTTCAGGTATAATACCGCAAAGAATCCCGATAATGGCTAGTGAATTGATAATAAAAAATCGACTAAATGTTTTATTCAAGTCAGATAGGGAACGGGAAAGAAAGGTCATGCGCGTTAATCGCCAGATTTGTAATAAAATTGGAATTCTATTGAGGTTTTCTTTGTATCTTTAGAATTATTTTTAGCTTTATAAGTTCCTGAAAATGATCCCCTGTTTTGATTTTTCTTGCCTTTTCCTCCTTTAGGATTATTTCTTAATGAGCAATTTTATTTCCTCTGAAAAAGAAGTCTTAGGCTTCTCCCATGTTCCCGTTCTCCCTCAAGAATTGATTTTAGGTTTGTCGGTTTCACCCCAAGGCCATTATCTGGATGCAACGGTAGGCGGAGGCGGTCACAGTCAACTTATTTTAGCAACTTTTCCTTCGGTGAGAGTGACGGCCATTGACCGAGATAGTCAGGCGATCGCGGCAGCTAAGGAAAAATTAAGCCAATATGGTGAGACAAGAATTAATTTTTGGCAAGGGAATTTTGCCGATTACACTGCCGAGCCTGCAACCTTTGATGGGATTATTGCCGATCTGGGGGTAAGCTCTCCCCAATTGGATCAGGCGGAACGAGGGTTTAGTTTTCGGCAGGATGCGCCCTTGGATATGCGGATGGATCGCAGTCAGTCCTTAACGGCGGCCGAAGTAATTAACCATTGGGATGAAACTACTCTAGCTAAAATCTTTTTTGAATACGGAGAAGAACGCTTATCACGGCGTATTGCTCGCCAAATCGTGCAGAATCGGCCTTTCCATTCCACCTTAGAATTAGCTGACGCGATCGCTCGTTGTGTTCCGGGTAAATATCGTCATGGCCGCATCCATCCTGCAACCCGCACCTTTCAAGGCTTACGCATTGCTGTCAATGATGAACTTGGCTCGATTGAACGCTTTATCGAAAATGCTCCCCACTGGCTTAAACCCAACGGAAAAATCGGCATTATTAGTTTTCATAGCTTAGAAGATCGCATCGTCAAACACCGTTTTCGAGAATCTCCTTTACTCAAGGTGATTACTAAGAAACCGATTATGGCTCAACCCGAAGAAGAGGAAAACAATCCCGTTCCCGTTCAGCCAAATTGCGATTTGCCGAGCGAGTTAGCGAATAATTTCCCTAAAATAAGAGGTTTTTAAATATCTAGCCGTTGATAAATCTGATCCAAATTTTTTAAGTGATGTTGCGGATCAAAGCAACTGGCGATTTCTTCGGGAGACAGCACTTGAGTGACTTGCGGATCTTGGTAAATTAAGGCTTGGAAATTACCGTCAGGCGTATTCCATGCTTGGTGGGCGCATCCTTGGACAATGCAATAGGCTTCTTCGCGATTTAGCCCTTTTTCCACTAGGGTTAGTAACACCCGTTGGCTAAAGATTACGCCGCCATAGACGTTCATATTGCGCTGCATATTTTCGGGATAGACGAGCAGATTTTTCACTAAATCCGTCATTTCCTTCAGCATAAAATGAGTCAAGATACAGCAATCGGGAAAGGCGACCCGTTCAACGGAACTGTGGGAGATATCCCGTTCATGCCAGAGAGCCACGTTTTCCAATGCAGCTACGGCGTGACCTCGAACAATGCGGGCCATTCCCGTTAACCGTTCTGAACGAATGGGATTGCGTTTGTGGGGCATGGCAGAGGAACCTTTTTGCCCTTTGGAAAAATATTCTTCAACTTCTAAAACGTCGGTACGTTGTAGGTTCCGAATTTCGACGGCAAACCGTTCTAAAGACGCACCTAAAAGGGCTAATTGTTGAATATATTCGGCATGGCGATCGCGGGAAATTACTTGAGTCGAGGCCGTATCCGGTTTAAGTCCTAATTTCTGGCAGGCGATCGCTTCAACTTTGGGGTCAATATTGGCGTAGGTTCCGACGGCTCCTGAGATTTTGCCGACTGCAATGCTTTCCCGTAACCGAATTAGGCGATCGCGTCCTCGGAGAACTTCCGCTAACCAACCTGCTAACTTAAAGCCAAAGGTAATGGGTTCAGCATGAATACCGTGAGAACGACCGACCATTACCGTATAACGATTTTGCTGTGCTTGGTAACGGATGGCTTGGATCAAATCTTCTAACCGTTCTAGGATCAGATTCAAACTCGCCACTAACTGTAACGCTAAAGCGGTATCGAGTACATCGGAACTGGTTAAGCCTAAATGGATGTAGCGACCGGCATCCCCCACATATTCATTAACATTGGTCAAAAAGGCAATCACATCATGGCGAACTTCCGCTTCAATTTCTAAGACACGCTGCGGGTCAAAACTGGCCTTTTCCTTAATTTCTGCTACGGCTTCACTGGGAATATAGCCCAACTCGGCCTGGGCTTCACAGACGGCTATTTCCACATCTAACCAGGTTTTTAGCTTATAAGCATCTGTCCAGAGTGCGCCCATCTCAGGCAGGGTATAACGTTCTATCACGGGTCATGGATCAATACAACCTTTCTATTTTACTATTGACGCGACCCTACTCCTCTGCCATAAATCATAAATACATTGATACATTTCGTCGTCAGATAAATCCATTACAGTCTTGTAGAGATTGCATCATTTATTTTGGGGAAGCGTTTTAAAAAGTATGATGGTCTGCGGATAATGGGATGGGCTTTGCGAACTCACTGTGTTTTTTCTTCTGTTGTTGGAACCTTTTTATAGACTGAAATCATGCTTAAATCCGCTAATCCAGCTAATTTAAATCGCTACAACTTTCTCAGTATTGGTCAACGCGGTGTTGGTAAAACAGTTTTTTTAGCTTCTTGTTATTTGGAATGTCACCAAGACAAGGAGCAACAACGATTACTTTGGTTTGATTGCGATAATCGCGAGGTTCGCCAATTAATTGACAATATTCTTAATTATGTGGTTAAAACGGGGGACTATCCTCCTGCAACCTTGAAGATTACTAATTTTGAATTTGCTCTCAAACAACGCCATCAGTGGGGCAGTCAAACGGTCGGGCGAGTGCAATGGTGGGATACGCCAGGGGAAGTTTGTGATTCCCATAATGCTTCTCTAAAAACGTTACTGAGTAATACTCATGGCTGCTGTCTGTTTTTAGATGCTTCTTCTTTAGTGAAAGCTTCCGATAGTATTCGCGCTGTTATGGAACTTTTGCGACCTCTGGAAATGATTATTGAATTGTTTTCTGAAGAGATGCTCCATTTACCATTAGCGGTGATTTTGACCAAGTGTGATAATTTAATGCCCCACCCTCTCCAATGGCAGTGTTTAAAAAAAGCCATTAACCCGTTATTACAGCAATTAAAAGAGCAAAATATTAATTATCAAGTTTTTTATTCGGAAATTCCCATTGTGGTGATTGATGGGGTTCCAACGCTTCAGTTAGTTCGGGTGGGGACTCCGATATATTGGTTATTTGCAGAAATTCATAGGCTGCGATCGCTGGATCAGAATCAAACCGAATCTCCATCCAAGTATTACATTCCCACACCGTTACCTAAAGTATTAACCCCTTTTTTGGGTAATCATCCTCAATTGCATTCGCTCAATCAAACTCCCAAGCGGCGATTGTTATTGGGATTAATGGTGTTGATGGGATTAATCGCTCTGGGATCGGCTCTCATTTTGCAATATAGTTTTGAATCCGATGCCCCGCTTCCCCCTAAACCTGTACCCGTAATTCCGAACAATTAATTAACTGGGTAACTAACCTGAGTTAGGTATATTTTGTAACAATTTTACCCATAAAGATTGATTCAAAAACGATTTATAAGTGGCTAAAAATTGAGATAGGCGAAATAAATGAGAAATTTTCATCAATAAATCCCTTTAAATCCCCCCTCGCTCCCCTTCCCATTTTCTGGGCAGGCTATTATAGGAAGATAATTCATTATGCCTCTATCCATTGAATGATGAAACGACTCGCTCGACGGCAGCCTCACCACACTTTTTTCTCTAAGTCTTCCTTTACTCAAATTGTGACAGGTTGGGCCTTAGTTCAATCCCTATTGTTGGCGACACCAACCTTGGCTCAATCGAAACCCAATCCAGCCGAGAATTCGACTCTGACCTATGGCCAACTCTACAAAGATATTAAAAGCGGTAAAGTCAGTCGGGTAGAAATTGATCCGCTTAACCAAAAAGCGATCGTGACCCTTAAAGGCCAAGCTAGTGACGCACCTCCGAAGACGGTGAAGTTGTTCAAATCTAACCCAGAATTAATCGACACGCTCAAAAATAGCCAAGTTAATTGGGGGATTCGTCGTTCTACGGATAATTCGGCGTTAGTTAGTTTATTGAGCCATTTATTTATTGTGGGTGTATTGATCGGTTTTCTGATTATGATTATTCGCCGTTCGACCCAGGCTTCGGGACAGGCGATGAGTTTTGGGAAGTCTCGCGCTCGTTTCCAGATGGAAGCTAAGACGGGAGTTGGATTTGATAATGTGGCGGGTATTGATGAGGCTAAGGAAGAACTCCAAGAGGTAGTTACGTTCCTCAAGCAGCCAGAGAAATTTACAGCAATTGGGGCCAAAATTCCACGCGGGGTTTTATTAGTGGGCCCACCAGGAACTGGAAAGACGTTATTAGCCAAAGCGATCGCGGGTGAAGCTGGGGTTCCTTTTTTCAGTATTTCGGGTTCGGAATTTGTGGAAATGTTTGTTGGGGTTGGTGCATCTCGTGTTCGTGACCTCTTCAAAAAAGCGAAGGAAAATGCACCCTGTTTAATCTTTATTGATGAAATTGATGCGGTGGGTCGTCAACGGGGTGTGGGCTATGGCGGCGGTAATGATGAGCGAGAACAAACCTTAAACCAATTGTTAACCGAAATGGATGGTTTTGAGGGAAATACGGGTATTATTGTCATTGCAGCCACTAACCGACCGGATGTCTTAGATTCTGCTTTACTCCGTCCTGGACGCTTTGACCGACAAGTAATTGTAGATTATCCCGATCTCAATGGCCGCCACAAAATTCTGGAGATCCATGCTCAAAATAAAAAGCTTGCCCCAGAGGTGAATTTAGAAGCGATCGCCAAACGAACCCCAGGTTTTACGGGAGCCGATTTAGCTAACTTGATGAATGAAGCCGCAATTTTTACGGCTCGACGACGCAAGGAAGCCATCACGATGGATGAAATTAACGATGCCATTGATCGGGTTGTGGCAGGGATGGAAGGAACGCCTCTGGTTGATAGCAAGAGTAAACGCTTGATTGCCTATCATGAGGTGGGTCATGCTTTGGTGGGAACCCTATCCCCTGGCCATGATCCCGTTGAAAAAGTCACACTAATTCCCAGGGGACAAGCTCAGGGTTTAACCTGGTTTACGCCCGATGAAGAACAAGGCCTGATGACGCGATCGCAGATTGTAGCCCGTATTGCCGGACTATTGGGCGGACGGGTTGCCGAAGAGGTCATTTTTGGAGACTCCGAAATTACCACTGGCGCAGGGAATGACATTGAAAAAATTACCTATCTGGCTCGCCAAATGGTTACAAAATTGGGCATGTCGGAAATGGGTTTAGTGGCCTTAGAGGGTGAAAATGATAATTTTGTCGGAGGCGACTGGAATAAACGTTCCGAATATTCCGAACTCATCGCCGCTAAAGTTGATAAGGAAATTCAAGCAATTATTAAAACCGCCCACCAGCAAGCCACTCAAATTATCCAAGACAATCGCGCCCTGATGGATAAAGCCGTTGATCTATTAATAGAGAAAGAAACCATCGATGGTAATCAGTTCCGTCAGTTGGTTGAGCAATATCAAGCTAAACAGGACAAGGTTTTGATTACTCAAAGTTAAGCCAATTTATAAACTGAGTGGTGAATAAACTCGATCCTCCCTAAATGATTGAAGTTCAGGGGGGATTTTTTATGCCAGAATCTCAACGCCTGAAGTTAGACAAGTTAGACATTAAGTTAGGCCTAAACGTAGATCTGCAAAGCCCATACTTAAAAGTAATTGCACTGGTCAACGAATTGCGATTAAGTCACTGTAATCAAAGGTCAGCTATTATGCATAACCCTATTAATCAAAAACTGCTTGGGATTCTTTTACGCGAGGCTCATCTTATTTCTGATTTTCAGTTTCAAATCGCTCTGGTTGACCAAAAATCCTACGGAATGACGCTCGGAGAGGTTTTGGTTCTTCACGGATGGATTAAGCAACAAACTCTCGATTTTTTCATTAATCACTGGAACCACTTGGTCGAAAAGAGTTGGGAATATTCCCTTGCGTCCTGTTTGTATGCGTCGGGTTTGCTCGATGAACATCAAATTAAAGAAATTTGGCAAGAACAAGCTGAGCATAATCGCAGTTTTGGCAATATTGTCGTCGAGAAAAAATGGCTAAGTCCTTATACCGTCGATTTCTTTCAAGCGGTTCTCAGTCAAAATCAGTTAATCGCTTCTTAGAACAAGATTATTTAGCTAAATTACGCAGTATTGTTTGAAAAGCTAGGACTAACACTCTTGATGATTACTTACTTGAAAGAATGCTTAGCTAATCACAAAACATTCATTGCAAAAAAATCCATTAAAACTGTTTTCCCCCATTGTGATCGAGCAAGTTAAATAACTGTCTATTGTATTTCCTCACTATGATGATATTTACATACAATAGTTGTAAAAGAGAAAGAAACTTTGCTGATGCTCTCTAGTCCTAGTTACAAGGACTGATGTAATACAAAAAGTAGGCGGATGTTATGAATAATATTATTAATCAAAAACTCCTTGGGGTTCTTCTGCAAGATGCCCACCTTATCTCTGACTTTCAAATTCAGATTGCACTGATCGATCAACAAGCCTATGGGATGCGATTAGGCGATGTGCTTGTTCTACACGGTTGGTTAAAGCAACAGACCATTGATTTTTTTATTAATCAATGGAATAACTTAATGCAGCATAGACGGCAGTATTCCCTAGAGGATTGTTTAAAAGATGCAGGGTTACTCACTGAGCAACAAATTGAATTAATTCATAAAGAACAGGCGCGCACTAAACGGAGTTTTGAGAATATCGCGATTCAAAAACGGTGGATTAAGCCTCAAACAATTGATTTTTTCCAATCTGTCCTAGCCCAGCAGCCTTTAGCGTCCTAAAACCGATTAACTTAACCCAATTAAACGCTTATCAATTTCCTTTGCCACTGTTCAACGCTTGTTCGTAATTGGGAAGATAGCCAATCATAGTATTGGGGATAAAGGGGTAAACGAGGGATGAATTCCCATTTGTCTTTTGCTAAAAGACTCGCTAAGTGATGGGTGTTTAAGTGGGGGTAATCTGGATTCACTTCATCAATGGGGCTAATGCCGCCTAAATCTCTTGCACCTGATGCTAAGCAATCCAATAAACAACGAGAATCGGAGATTAGGTTCGGGGGAATTTGTAAGGTAATGGTATCGGGTAAAATTTCCCTCGCTTTGGTAATAATTTGGGGTAATTGATTACTGAAAAATTGAGGATTTTTAAGAATTTGCTGCGTTCCTGGGGAATGGGGCTGAAGGATAACTTCTTGGATGTGACCGTATTGATTTTGAAGATCGGCGATCGCGTGTAAACTATCCCAGCAATCCTGTTCCGTTTCTCCAATCCCTAATAAAATCCCCGTTGTAAACGGAATTTGTAACTCTCCTGCCCAGATCAATTGTTGCAAACGGACTTCAGGGAGTTTACTGGGGGCATGACGATGAACGGTTTCTAAGAGTTTTGGGGTGATTTGTTCTAACATTAACCCCATTGAAACATTGACTTGTTTAAGGCGTTCCATTTCCGCAAAATTTAAGGGGCCGACATTGGTATGGGGTAAAAAGCCGAGGGATAACGCCAATCCTCCCAGTTGATAAATTAATTCAAACCAAGCTTGACGACGAGGGGATTGGGGATGAACTTCACCGCTTAGGATGAGAATTTCGCAAATATTTCGATTTTGTAAGGATAGTAAGATTTTTTCGGCTTTATTTAACGTCATCCATTGATCTTGTTGGGGATCTACGCGGAAATTACAGTAATCACAACGATTAAAGCATTCATAGGTGGGAACTAAGGTATAGGCGGGGCTATAGGTAATTTTCCGAGACATCAGACTCATTTTTTCTGTAACCTTGTATTCCGAGAGATAGCGTAAAAACTTTTTGAGTAGGTTAATCTAAATTGATAGGGATTGTTGTCTACTCTGTTAACTTTCATAAAACTCTTTTTCTAGGGTTATTGGCAATATATTGTTGTGATTTCTCGCGATCGCTTTATGGATAACCTGTTGATATCGGTAAATCGTTTTCGGTTAAGATGTTTCGCGAGTCTAGGATTGGGACTAGGAATTATTGCGGGGATGCCTCAGCCCGGGTTAACCGTTCCAACCTATTTGTTATCTCAGGGAATTTCTTCCCAAGAGGTTTCAGAGGAAGTCGAAGATCGGTTAGTCGATGGAATCGATCAAGGGTTGAAAGGCAATTATGAAGAAGCTATTCGTCTTTTTTCCCGCTTAATTCGTGACTATCCCCGCTATGCTGACGCTTATTACAATCGGGGCATTGCTCAGGCAAAGTTAGGAAACAAACAAGCCGCGATCGCCGACCACAATCTCGCCATTAAAATGAATACCGAGTTTGCCGAAGCTCATCAGGCGTTAGGATTTTTGTTGTTAGAGGTAGGCAATAAAACCCAAGGTATGAGGCATTTAGAACTCGCGGTTCAACTTTACCAAAAGCAGAACAATATGATTGCCTACACCAGACTGACGAAACAGTTGCAATCCCTCAAACCGTAATTCCCTTCAGATTTCATCACACTGTTATAACCTTAATCTCTGTTGCGGATTTTAGGGTAGTATTTTTGTTCGCATCAAGAAATTTATGTGGGAAGATCCTGCACGAACTCTTGCAGCTGTTTTACTGTGATCGTTATTTTTGTTGTAATATTTTTATTACGATTAAAGTATAAATAATTATATAAATTTTTAAGTAAAGATTATTTTAGAAAATAGCTATTAGCTTTTATTGATAATTATGATTACACTTGCAAATTTAGCTGCTGAATTTTTAGATCGAGCATCTCTAAAGCAGAATACTTTGCGATCCTACGAAGCGACCTTGCTTCCTCTGTTGGAACGATACGGGCGATCGCCGATTCAAGCCTTAACTCGTTCAGTGTTAGAGGATTATCTCAACAGTCTCAGCCATTTAGCTTGTAGTACTTACAACCGTCATCAATCGATCATTCAGGCATTGTTTAACTTTGCAGTGGAGCGGGGTTATCTGCATTACAACCCTATTGCTCACCTTAAGCGGCGAAAATCTGCGTTAAAAGATGTAAATCGGGAACCTAAGCAAACTGTTCGTTATCTTAATTCCGAAGATTTGAGATTACTTTATGACTTACTTGAACCCAATTCTCGCCTACATACTTTAATCTTGTTATTGCATCGGACTGGGGCAACGGTGACAGAACTTCTTGCCCTTGATCTAGAGCAAATGAATTTAAGCGATCGCATCTTTCCAGTAATGAATAAATCTCAGCAACAGCGATGGTGTTCCTATGATGTTGCCGTGGCGGAAGTCTTAGCCAATTATCTCCGTCTTTATCGGCATTCAGGGCATCCTGCCCTATTCACGGCTCAACAGCCATTTAGCAAAGCGGTTAGCAGACTAAGTTATCGAACAGCTTACCAAGATTGGAAAAATGTCATTATAAAAATACCGAAATTACAACATTTCCGACTCCAAGATCTTCGCCATACCTTTGCAATGGAACGCATTGAATTAATGGGAATTGAGGCTTTAGGGGACTTAATGGGTCATGAAAGTCTTCAGACTACCATGCGATACCTAAAGTCATTGCACGCTCGCGCTCTTAAAAACGATGGTTCTTAAAATAATCAAAGTATCCACCTTATCTCATTCAATTAACAAATACTTTAAGATGAGAAAGCCAAGATTTTTAGATTGAATAACGAATTTTAAAGATATTTTAAAAATATTTTTGATGTTTGGAATAAATTCCAATACAAATTTCTGTTAATCTGATTCAAATAATTTAGACCTTTTAATGAATTTAATTTTGATGTGATTTTGTGGTGAAATCTTGCGGGATAAATGGCGATGGACAGAATCTTAATTAGTAGCAGTAGTCGATGATAGGGGATATTAAAATGCAAACTCCTTTATATGAAAAGCCTCAGAGTCAAAGATTTCGAGCGGGTGAGGAAATATTTAAGGAAGGGGATGCGGCTACATTTGCTTATATTATCCAAGAAGGGGAAATTGAGATTTGGACGGTTGTTGATGGACAGCGTTTCGTTCTAAATGTTCTGAAGTCAGGAAGCTTATTTGGAGAATTGGCCTTAGTTGATAATCAACCGCGATCAGCATCAGCAACGGCTCTAACGGATTGCATCTTAATGTTAGTAACGACTGAACAGGTAAATCAGCGTATCCAAGAAGCCGATCCCATTTTACAAATGCTATTGTGGGTTGTAATGCGACATTTTCGCTCTGAAACTCGAAATTTTCGACGGATACAAGAGGGACAAGGCAATTTATCTTCAGAACAATTAAATACAGAAAAGCAGCAAAAAAGTGAAGCTTCAAAGCGGGTTTCTCATGCCGTTGATCTAATCCGAATGGAGGGAGACTTAAAAACTGCCATTGAGCAACAACAATTTCAATTAGTTTATCAACCAATTGTTAATTTAAAGACGAATTATATTACAGGATTTGAAGCATTAATTCGTTGGCATAGTCCAGAGCGGGGTTATGTTTACCCTGATATTTTTATTCCCTTAGCGGAATCAACTTCTTTAATTATTCCCATTGGAAAATGGGTGATCAAACAAGGTTTACAGGATTTAAAGAAAATAGAAAAAGCCTACGGTAAACCGTTATTTATGAGTTTCAATATTGCCACTCGCCAAATTGAGGAACCGAATTTTATTGAGTGGATTTTAGCCGCAGTTCAGGAAGTAGGGATTGAACCGTCTCAGGTAAAATTAGAGCTTTTAGAACGGATTCTTTTTAAAAGTGAAAACACGTTGAACTGGGTCTATAATTGCCGTGCTGAGGGCTTTTTGTTAGCATTAGATGATTTTGGTACGGGTTATTCGAGCTTGCAATATTTGAATGAATTTAATTTAGATAGCATTAAAATTGATAAATCTTTTGTGCAAGGATTAGGGATTAAAAATAATAGTCAAAGTATTTGCCAAGCAATTATTAATCTAGCTCTCGCATTAAATATGACAGTCGTTGCTGAGGGAATAGAAACAGAAACCCATTTAGCAATGCTGCGAGATATGGGCTGTTCTTTTGGTCAAGGTTATTATTTTTCTAAACCTGTTTCTTTAGAGCAAGCGATCGCGTTAGTTGACCGCTTTAATTAATTAGTTATTTTTACTCAATTGAGTTAGAAGTTTGTAACTTAAGGCTATTTCTTGTTGAAGACATTTAACAAGTGATTTTTGAATTTTAAAAGAATTTAATAAATGAAAGATTTGCCTATAAACTTCTAATTTTTGCAAAAGAAAATTAAGCAATTTAAATGATAGATTAGAGAAAATATATTAATTAGTATAAATATTTTAATTTAAAATAATAAGTTAAATTGTTAAAAACTAGTTCTAGCAGACTAAAGTTTTTATTAAATTTATTTTTAAAATATATAAATTTTATTATCTAAAAATATATATTTTTATTTTTTAGCAAAAGATTTAAATAATACTCTGCATCAATGGCGGAAGAAAAAACGAGCGGAATAGGAGGATGGTTTGGGGTGGCGGGCTAACGGGATGATGGCAGAAATGAAGAGATGTTAGAGATGTTTGAGCGCGATCGCGTTTGACTGACAACCAACAGAGATAACTTTGGGTTAAAGCTTCTAAGGCTTCTAGGTCGTTTGCGTAATCTTGAATGGGCTAGAGAGTAACACTACAAAGGGTTTGGGGTTCAACTTTGTTCAACTAATAATAGGTTTTGGGGTTGCTCCCCCCGTTAAATAAAAGATTTAGAGAAACTAGGTTAGATGTCGCTTTTACCGTTAACGTTCTTACAGGGTAGAGATAGATTATGTCTTTACCAAAATGCATCTTTTATTATCCCTATATTTTGCGGTAGAGGCTGGTTGAGTCAATTCAAATTAAGCCGATATTGGATACAGGAAATTTAGCTGATTAGATTACTTGAATGGCTGGATTTTTCGACATCTTAAATTTGTAATTCCGATAATTACAGTTATGGGAATTAGTGTGAGAGCTTAAATAATAAGTATTTTTAGCAAGTTACGATTCTAAAGTCTTGCTTCTATCAGATTCATAAGATCCTCTTTGTGGAATTATCTGCCATCTGCTCATCGCTCCCTTTTTAAGCAAAATACTGTAAATAACTACTAATCTTTTAATCCCAAATCCAATCCCAAAAAACAAAGAGGTAAAAAGGTTAAATTCCTCTTACCTCTCGTCGTTATTTTTGATGATTTAAAGTTTAATCATTACTCAAATTGCTTGAACAAATCCTCATCTAGAGTTAAGCCATGTTTTAGCTAGTCATTGCCTGTTAGCTTATCTAGCGTATTTTCGATGATATCTTTAAAATCATTACCTGTGCCTTCAGATTCGTTTTGAGTATCTTTAGAAAACTCTTTGACACGACCACGCGCGGACGCACCATGATCAGGGGTTACGGCTCTTTTAAGATTATCAACCGCATACTCTACCCCTTCGCGAGGGTTATCTATCGAATCTGTCCGTTGTTGAGCAAATTCTTTCAGACGAGACGCGGTAGGTATAGCATCTTCATCAGGATTTAAGGTATTTTTGGCCGTATCAACCGTGTCTTGGAGTTTGTATCGAGTATTGTCGATGAAGTTGGAGG
>CAYZWO010000050.1:25122-27650 GCA_964482215.1 uncultured bacterium | reverse complement strand
GTGGGGAAGCTCAACCGTTAGGATTTCTTGACTTGATTGCGATCTACGTTTCAGCCGTCGCTAACGCGGTTGATTAGGCGCATTGTGGTAAGGATAACTGGGAAAATTAGGATCACCGTAGGGGGAATAGCCGCTAGGGTTACGGTCATAGGTTGGGTAATAGGGGACTTTGTGGGAATAATAGGGCGTATGGCCATCATAATACGGCGTTTCCCTAGAATAATAAGGCGTTGTGTTGGGGTTGTAGGTATTGCTCTGATAGTAATAGGGCGTATGGTTGCGACCAGGTGTAATAATAATAATTTGTTGGGAGGGTTGAACAGGTCGGCGATAGTAGGGATTGTAATAGCCGGGATAGTAGGAGTTATCGTAGCCGTTTTGCCGTTGGGGAGTGGGATAAATCCGCTGCGGCTCAGAAATAATAATATTGCGATGTATGCCTGGATTGGGGGTTTGAAAAACTTGATAGGGCTGAGTTTGATAAAATCTGGGATGGGGTCTAGCTTGAGCGATACTCGGAATCATTAAACCCATTAATCCTGTTAAAATCATCGATTTTAAAACTTGATTCAACATCGCTTTTTCCTCCCAGATCTTTCTCTAGTTTAACATTCTTAATTGGTTGCATTTGTCTCTCCTTTCAAGGACTTTTTTTAAGAGAAATTAGTCTGTTTTTAAGGGTAAATAAATGGTTAAACAAGCTCCCCCTGTGTTGGGATCATTTTCTGCTCTAATTGACCCATTATGCGCTTCTATAATTTCCTTAGCGATCGCGAGTCCTAATCCGCTTCCTTGACGACGTTCACTTAAACCCTGACGAGTCCGAGACGGATCACCGCGAAAAAGTCTATCAAAAACATAGGGTAAATCATTGGGATTAAAACCATTGCCCTGATCAATAATCTGAATTTCTGCGCCTTTTGGGGAATTAAGAAGCTTTACTAAAACTTGCACACTACCATTAACAGGACTATGTTTGAGGCTATTGTCAAACAGATTTAAAAATACCTGCATTAGGCGATCGCGGTCGGCGTTTAACGAAATAGAAGCGGGGCCTTGATAATCCAGCGTCACTTGCTTTTCTTGAGCTAAAGGCTCTAAACGTTGCCAACTTAATAAAATTAACTCGCGGAGTTCTAAGGTTTGACAATGGAGCGATTGATTGGGACTTTCTTTGATTTGGGCTAAATTTAGCCAACTTTCCACTAAATGGGTCAGCCGTTCAATTTCTTGAAGCATCTGCTCCATCCATAATTTCTCGGTGCCTTGTAGCCGTTTATGCAGGGTTTCCGCCACCAGAGAAATGGCAGTTAAGGGCGTTCGCAATTCATGGGTTAAGTCAGAAAAGGCGCGATCGCGTTGCAGAGAGAGTTCCACTAAGGGTTGCAAATTTTCTAAAAAAACAACCACCTGTTGTTGGGGCAGGGCGTAACCGTAGGCTCGCAACATTAAGGATTGGGTTGCCAGATTTTGTTGCGGATCAATCTCCGTAGAAGGCAGGGGATAAAAGACCCATTCTTTAACTTGAGGGCTTTGTTGGCGGCGGGTTTGTTGAATAAATTGATCCAACTCGTAGGAACGCACTAATTCCAGTAATAGCCGTAATTGTTCGGGTTGCCAGCGATCAATTTGCAGTAAATCACGGGCCGCTTGATTGCATTCCAATAAATGATTATCTTCATCAACCCAGAGGTAACTGATCGGCGATCGCTCCAATAACAATTTCCAACGCGCTAAATCAGCCCCCAATTGCTGACATTGTTCCGTTAAATGGAGAATTTCCCGCCGCACCAAAGAGGTTAACGACAGCGAATTCGCCACATCGGCCGTATCAGGTAGGGCAGTGAGTAAGGGTTTAAGACGACTTTTCAATCGGTAGCGTTCCCATGCTCCGATACCAAAGCCAATCCCGATCCCCACCAATAACGTTAAAAAATTCATAAAACTTGTTCGGTGGGGCTGATTATCCCCTTACCCAAAACGATAGCCGAAGCCACGCACGGTAATAATATATTCAGGCTGACTCGGATCGATTTCTAATTTTTCGCGCAACCAACGGATATGGACATCAACGGTTTTCATATCACCGAGAAAATCCGCGCCCCAGATATGCTCAATGAGCTGTTCCCGTGACCAAACCCGTTTGGGATAGCTCATAAAGAGTTCCAGTAAGCGGTATTCTTTGGGTGCAAGGGCAATTTCTTCTCCCCGCAAGACCACACGGCATTCTTTGGAATATAGGGTTAAATCTCGATATTGACGGCAAGGCGCAGTGGTTACGGTACTAAATCCTTGACGACGAATCAGCGCACGACATCGGGCTACTAATTCCCGCATACTAAAAGGTTTGGTGAGATAATCATCGGCTCCGACTTCCAAGCCCAAGACGCGATCGGTTTCACTGACTTTGGCGCTCAGAATTAAAATGGGGATAACATTTCCCTGATAGCGGAGTAAACGGCAGATATCCAGCCCATTGACCTGGGGTAACATTAAATCTAAAACGACCAAATCGAAAGGAGATTTAC
>CAYZWO010000050.1:0-25110 GCA_964482215.1 uncultured bacterium | reverse complement strand
TCTTCAATTAAGGACAAAACTTGGCGACCATCGGTTGCAACCTGAACTTCATACCCTTCTTCTTCTAAGGCCAATACAATCATTTGCCGAATGACATCTTCATCTTCTACAACTAAAATGCGATGAGTTTGGACTAATGCACTGGTAGAAGCCTTTTGAGGGACATCAAGAGATAACATAAATACACTCTATTTTTGCTGCTGTGCCAAGATATATCATTAAAGCGATCGCGGAAATTCAAAATTCAAGAAAATCTATGGAATGACGAGGGAATCGTCACAGGATCAAAATATTTATATTGTAAGGAAAGTCATTAAAAATGTTACTACAATTAAGCACTTGGCCAGAAATTGAAGACTACTTAACGGTTTCCCAGGGGATTATTATCCCCATCGGCTCGACGGAACAACATGGCCCCACAGGTTTAATTGGAACCGATGCCATTTGTGCCGAAATCTTGTCTAAAGGAGTGGGAGAAGAAGCCCAGGCAATGGTCGCACCGACGATTAATGTAGGAATGGCTCTACATCACACAGGTTTTCCAGGCAGCATTAGTCTCCGTCCGAGTACCCTTATTCAAATGGTTTTAGATTATTTAACTTGTTTAACCAAAACAGGATTCACCCATTTCTTTTTTATCAATGGTCACGGCGGCAACATCGCAACCTTAAAAGCAGCTTTTTCTGAAACCTACTATGCCCTAGAAATGGCGAAGATTCCCAATGCGGAAAAGGTACGTTGTCAAGTGGGGAATTGGTTTATGTGTCGCTCGGTCTATCAACTAGCCAAAGAATTATACGGTGATGAAGAAGGCAGTCATGCAACCCCTAGTGAAGTAGCATTGACCCAATTTGTCTATCCTGACCACATTAAAACTGCTCCCCTCTCCAGCCCCGTTGCATCAGGTCATGCTATCTATGGGGCCACTGATTTTCGTCGTCGTTATCCCGATGGACGGATGGGGTCAAATCCTGCCTTGGCAACGCCTGAACATGGTCAGCGATTTTATGAAGTCGCCGTTAAAGAATTAACTGAAAATTATCTTAATTTTCTGAAAACGGAATAAATAATGGAATTCATTGGGCGTAAGCATTACGCCCCTACAGGTCGGGTGAATATTGATCTGTAACTTTGTGGCTTTAATATGGATAATACTTTTACCGCACTGAAACGGTAGAGTTAGCCATCTTTGTTAAACTTTTGAGATCACCTGCTTTGATGCCTACGGTATAACGATAATTGCCTTCTTGCCAAGTTAAGATAGAGTCTGAGCAGTTGGCCCCACAGGTGGCTTCAATAAAATAACCCGTCCGATTTTGCGTTAATTTGACCCGTTTTCCTGTTAACGGTTGTCGTTTATTGCCAATAGCCTCTCCTGAAAGGCTCCCTAAACGACAGGCATTACCACCGCCGCAATCGGGAGTATAGCCCAAAATCAAGGAATAACTGGAAGAATTAGCCGTCTCAATAACAGCGTAGAGGGGTAAGGAATCATCAACATCGGGAATATCGCTGGGTAATCTGAGGGGAACTTTGGTTTTCGTTTTTAAAGTTGGAATAATGGGCTGAAAAACTTTAGGAATTGGATTAACTCGTTGGTGTTTATGCGCGGCTTGGGCAGGAGAAATAGCTATTGATTCTGAAACTTTGAGCGTTGATACACCCACTATAGGCAACGAGAGCGCCGTTAACCCGATTGTCCAGGTGAGGTTAAATAACCATCGATAAATTCCCGTTTGAGTCTGCTTATTCATGGTAACTGAATGGATAAAATTGCCCGATTCCGCGATCGCATCGAATCGAGAGAAAGAGAAACCTAAACCCTAGAAACTGATACTGCTTCAGTGAGGAGTAAATGCTTTCCTGATCCCCAGAAGTGATAAGCTATTGTGTGGGAAATCCAACAAAACTTAACACTTGTCCTGTAATCTCAATTATAAGTAAATCCTTAGACAATCAGCATGGTAGCCGTACAAGAAAAAACAATTGGTAAAATTACCCAGATTATTGGGCCCGTTATCGACGCTCAATTCCCCAGTGGTAAATTGCCCCGAATTTATAATGCCCTTAAAGTTCAAGGTAAAAATTCTGCTGGACAGGATGTTTCTGTAACCTGTGAAGTACAGCAACTCCTTGGTGATAATCAAGTTCGTGCCGTTGCGATGAGCAGCACCGATGGTATGGTACGGGGCATGGATGTTATAGACACAGGAGCACCCATTAGCGTTCCCGTTGGTACTTGTACCTTAGGACGTATTTTCAACGTTTTAGGCGAACCTGTTGATGAAAAAGGCCCCGTTAATATTACGGAAACCTCTCCCATTCACCGTGCTGCCCCCCAATTAACCGACTTAGAAACCAAACCCAAAGTTTTTGAAACAGGTATCAAAGTTATTGACCTCCTAACCCCCTATCGTCAAGGTGGAAAAATTGGTCTGTTCGGCGGAGCGGGTGTGGGCAAAACCGTCATCATGATGGAATTGATCAACAATATTGCAATTCAACATGGTGGAGTATCCGTTTTCGGTGGTGTGGGCGAACGCACCCGTGAAGGAAACGACCTCTACAACGAAATGATCGAATCCAAGGTAATCAACCCCGATAATCCTGAAGAGTCGAAAATTGCGCTTGTTTACGGACAAATGAACGAACCCCCTGGAGCCAGAATGCGGGTGGGTCTGTCTGCGTTGACAATGGCGGAATACTTCCGTGATGTTAACAAACAAGACGTACTGCTCTTTATCGACAACATTTTCCGTTTCGTACAAGCAGGTTCTGAAGTATCTGCGCTACTCGGACGGATGCCCTCTGCGGTAGGATATCAGCCGACTTTAGGGACAGATGTAGGGGATTTACAAGAGCGGATCACCTCCACAAAAGAAGGTTCCATCACCTCTATCCAAGCGGTTTATGTACCTGCGGATGACTTAACCGACCCCGCACCTGCAACCACCTTTGCCCACTTAGACGGAACCACCGTACTGTCTCGTGGTTTAGCTTCTAAAGGAATTTACCCTGCGGTTGATCCCTTAGATTCCACCAGCACCATGCTTCAGCCTTCTATTGTTGGCGATGACCACTATGGAACCGCTCGTGCTGTTCAATCCACCTTACAACGCTACAAAGAATTGCAAGACATTATTGCGATTCTCGGTTTAGATGAATTGTCTGAAGAAGACCGTTTAACCGTAGACCGCGCCCGCAAAATCGAGCGTTTCTTGTCTCAGCCCTTCTTTGTCGCTGAAGTATTCACCGGTTCTCCTGGTAAATATGTCACCTTAGAAGACACCATCAAAGGATTCCAAGCAATTCTTTCAGGTGAATTAGATAGCTTACCTGAACAAGCTTTCTACATGGTTGGAAATATCGACGAAGTAAAAGCTAAAGCTGAAAAGCTCAAAGGCTAAATTTTAGTTTCAAGTTAATAGTTAATAGTGAATAGTCGAGATGATTAAACGCTATTAACTACTAGCTTAAAAAGTCTTGATAATTAATCATTAATAATTGAACCAAAATGACATTAACAGTACGGGTTATTACGCCTGATAAGGTTGTTTGGGATGATACGGTACAGGAAGTCATCCTCCCTAGTACAACGGGGCAACTGGGGATTTTAAGTAATCATGCTGCCCTTTTAACCGCCCTGGAAATTGGTGTAATGCGTGTTCGCCCAGGCAAAGATTGGAAAAATATTGCCGTGATGGGCGGCTTTGCAGAAGTCGAAAATAATGAAGTTAAAGTTCTCGTTAATTCTGCTGAACTTGGCGAAAATATTGATAAAGACACTGCACGCACCGAATATAGTGAAGCTCAAGCTAAATTAGAAGAAGCTAATCGCGCTGGTGACAAACCCAAGCAAATTCAAGCTTCTCAATTAGTCAAAAAAGCACGGGCCCGTTTCCAAGCTGCGGGTGGTGTTGCCAATTAAATTTTAAGTTTTTAAGTTAACTTTTAATAATTTGAATCATGGGAGAAATTACTCCCTTTTTTTATCAACTTTTTTCTTAAAATTATTGGGCGTAAACGTTACGCGCCTACAGAATTTTAAAAAATATCTGCTACGTTTTCAATTTAAAGTTGCATTGGAGTCTAGACGAAAGCGAGATCCCTACGATTCCTCTGCATCTTATAATAAGAAGTTTGGCAAAGTATTAATTTTACGCGCGCTCAAGCAATGACTCTTGTAACCCCTGATTCTTCCCTAGACTGGCTCAATCGCGGAACCCACGAAATTTTTCCCCATCAAGCTGATTCTAAAGCTCCTGAAGAAAATCTTGCCCAACTCATCGCCCAAAGCGATCGCCCCCTTCGTATCAAGTTAGGCATTGACCCCACAGGAACCGATATTCATTTAGGCCATAGTATTCCCTTTCGGAAATTGCGGGCATTTCAGGATGCAGGCCACATTGCTGTCGTCATTATCGGAGACTTTACGGCTCAAATTGGCGACCCTACAGGAAAATCAGAGGTTCGTAAACAGCTAACGGCTGATCAGGTGCGGAGTAATGCTCAAAATTATTTAGAACAATTGCGCCCCATTCTAGATTTTGATACGCCAGGCCGTTTAGAGATTTTTTATAACAGCGATTGGTTGAGTCAGTTAAACTTGGCGAAAATTCAGGAACTGTTAGCCACCATGACCGTTGGGCAGATGTTAGCGAAAGAAGGTTTTTCGGAACGCTTTGAACGGGAAAATCCCATTTATCTCCATGAATTTCTTTATCCCTTGATGCAGGGCTACGATTCCGTGATGGTTGAAGCCGATGTGGAATTAGGTGGAACGGATCAAAAGTTTAATATTGCTATCGGTCGAGATTTACAGCGTCACTTTAATAAGAAACCTCAATTCGGGTTACTGTTGCCCATTTTAATCGGGACAGATGGCAGCCAAAAAATGTCCAAGTCTTTGAATAATTACGTTGGGCTGCGGGAAGATGCCCTATCCATGTATTCAAAACTGGAAAAGACACCTGATGCTTTGATTCGCGATTATTTTGAGTTACTAACCGATTATCCGTTAAATGACATTCCCGACAATCCCCGTGAGGCTCAAAAGGTTTTAGCCTTAGAAATTGTGGCTCAATTTCATGGGAAAGAGGCTGCTTTAGAAGCTCAAAAAACGGCTCAAGAGTTGGTCATTCAAGGTAATGTAACGGATTCTGAAAGTATTCCTGAATTTTCCCTTGCCCAAGTTACCTTCCCTGCAAAGTTATTTTATCTATTAAGTGCCAGTGGGCTATGTGCGAGTAGTGGTGAAGGTCGTCGCCAAATCCAAGGGGGATCAGTACGTTTAGACGGCGATCGCTTAACAGAAGTAGATGTAACTTTTAACAGTCCCGAAGAACTAAACAATAAAGTGCTACAAGTCGGCAAGAAAAAGTTTATTCGTCTGGTTGCCTAGCCTGGTTAAGTGTTTTGAGTCGGTTCAATAACAGAAAACTCTACGTCTTCGTAGAGCACCGTTAAATTTAACTTTAAATCAAGGCTTTGAAGGTAAATATCAGGATTGAGGGGCGTATGGCTCTGGTAAAGCCAGTGATTTTTACTATCTCGCTGATAAATTTCAAGGCGTTGTTTTTTGCTATCAATTAGAACATACTCTTGCAGACTATCCAAGCTTTGATAATCATTAAATTTATCCCCGCGATCAAAGGCTTCAGTGCTATCAGAAAGGACTTCGACGATCAGTTTCGGAAACCGTTTATAAGTCTTGGTTTCTCGATCTTGAGGCTCACAGGTAACGAGCAGATCGGGATAATAAAAGCAATTTCGTTTTTCGAGTTTTGCCTTGATATCTGCAAAATAAACCCGACAATCTGTTCCTCGTAGGTGATTACGAATTAAGGTATATAAATTACCTGCAATGGTGTTATGGCTATCTGTAGAAGGTTTTCTGCCTTGACCTCGTGCTACAACTTGAAGTTGGGTAAAGTCATATTCAGGACGCAAATCATCCTCAACGCTATCCAAATTCTGGCTCATAAGCTTTAAGCTCTTGATTTCAATCGAATATCATAATTTTAATAAAAAGTCCCCCAGCGTTTGGAGGACTAAAGATTTATCACCTTACTTTTGAGCTTGCATTGCTCGAATGAGTTCAGCCGCTACTTCAGGGCGAGAAAATTCTGGGGGCGGTAATTGGCCACTGCGGAGCAGTTCTCGAACTTTGGTTCCTGATAAATGGATACGGTCTTCTGGGCCACTGGGGCTGGTTTTAGTGGTTGCCATTTGCTGCGATTTTTTACAGTAAAAAGCGTGTTCAAACATCATCGGCACGATTCCCAATTCACCAGGCTGGAACTTGTCGAAAATGTATTGTGCATCGTAGGTTCCGTAATAGTCGCCTACACCCGCATGGTCACGACCGACAATAAAGTGAGTGCAACCATAATTTTTACGAATTAAGGCATGGAAAATCGCCTCTCTGGGGCCTGCATAGCGCATGGCAGAAGGATTAATCCCTAAAATGACGCGATCGCGGGGATAGTAATGTTCCAAAATGATTTCATAGCAACGCATCCGCACATCAGCAGGAATATCATCTTCTTTAGTTGCACCGACGAGGGGATGTAAGAACAAACCATCAACCACTTCCATTGCACATTTTTGAATATATTCATGGGCGCGGTGAATGGGGTTACGGGTTTGGAAGCCGACGATGGTTTTCCAGCCGTGTTCTTTAAAACGTTTACGGGATTCGATGGGATCAAGTTGGTATTTCGGGAAAAGGGGATGGGGGTCGCGTTCCAGTAACCAAATAGGCCCTGCTAAGTTAATTGGCCCTTGTTCATAAACGACTTTAACGCCAGGGTGTTTGTGATCATCGGTGAGATAAACGTTAACGGCTTCGTGGGCTTTGACGTAGTGATATTTCTGCGTAAGTTCTAAAATGCCAATAAATCGGCCTGTTGGGTCATCCAAACGTACCCAATTTCCTTCTTTTAAAGGAGCCGCGACTTCTTCACTGACAGATAGGGTGATAGGAATCGACCAGGGCAATCCATTGGTCAGGTACATATCTTCGACGACTTTTTCATAGTCTGCCTGTTCCATAAAACCCTTAAGCGGGCTAAATCCACCGATCGCAATCATGACGAGATCCGAGACGGCCCGTTCATCGAGTTGAACACGGGGTAAGGTATCTGCTTGGGCTAAAAATTCTTCTTTTTCCGCAGGAGTCGCAACACGGTTAACCAGTTGACCACCGTGAGGCGCAATTCCATCAAATTGTATACTCATAAATTCTTCAGATTAGGTCGGGATTAACCCCATTAATTTTTAAGTTTCGGCACTGAAACAGGCGTTGGCAGCTATTTTACCAAAGCCCGTGTCTCCTTTTTTGATGGAGTTATCGCTATCAAGCTTTTGGCTCTTCATCCAGACCAAGCTCTTTTCTAAGTTCATCTGGAATATTTTTTGCCTTGATCAATTCGCTTTTATCAGGCCATTCTGTATCTGAATTCCACTGAATATTTTCGAGGTCAGCCCTAGATAGGTAGGCTCCATTGAGGTTAGCCCATTCGAGATTAGCTCTAGAAAAGTTAACCCCTTGGAGGTTCGTCCCTTGGAGATTAGTCATATAGAGTTTAGCCCCTTGGAGATAAGCCTCTTCTAGATTAGCCTCTTCGAGGTTAGCTCCATAGAGATTAGCCTCATAGAGATTCGCCCCATAGAGTTTAGCTCCAGAGAGGTTAGCCCCATCAAGATTAGCTCCAGAGAGGTTAGCCCCATTGAGGTTAACCCCATCAAGGTTAGCTCCATCGAGATAAGCCTCTTTGATGTAAGCCCATTCGAGGTTAACTCTAGAGAGGTCAGCCCCAGAGAGGCTCGCCCCAGAGAGGTTAGCTCCAGAAAGGTTAGCTCCAGAGAGGTCTAGCTTTAACTTGCTAATGATATCTGAATCAATTAAAAATCGAATAACGCTAGTTTTATGTTCTACATCATTTTCAAATCTCCTCAAAATAGACAAATTTCTGGCTCTAATAACATCCTTTGCCGAATCTAATAATTCTTTTTCTTCACCTGTTGCTGTATTGGATGCAATCTTAGCTGAAATCGCTATCAAGTTCTTATCAATTAAAAGCACGGATATTCGGTCAAAGTAAGCTTGTAGAACTTCTTCCTTCGTTTCTTCTGCTGCAATCTCCCGTTGTTCTTCTGCTGCTTCATCAGCACGTTTTTGCTGTAACTGTTGGAGCCAATATCCCAAAATGGCTAACGTTAACGGTACACCTAACACACTTAGCCAGTCCCAGAGTGTTTTTCCGTCATTATAGGTCGTTATTTCGGTAATTTTGACTATATTATTTTGTTTATCTTTCTCAACCGTTTTAGTTGTAACAGAATTATCTTTTCCTATTCCCAGTCCTCCTGGCCAAAGTATTGGCGAAGATATCCACACACATAAAACAATAATTGGCAAAAATACGACAGGCTTCCAAATAGTTCTTTCTTTAAACCAAAATTCTTTTGTTCGCCAACATTTTAAATTAGCCATTCTGCCTGAATCAGATAAAGTGCTGAGAAATTTATTCTGCTCCTTTTGCATCATTATCCGTCAAAATCCGTAATCGAACCGTTCTTTCTCCCCCTTCATCCAATTGAACTTCAATCACCTCGCTAGTTAAAATTTCCAATGCTGTTAACAGCGATCGCAGATTCGGACTACTCGCCCCCGTATCTACATAAAGACGGTCAGATAAATTGCCTAAACGCTTCCAAGTCGTGTAAAGTTTCGCAACGGTTTGTTCTAACTGGGTGGCTTGTTTCACCAAATCGGCTGCCGTATTCAGACAATCCAAACGTAAGGCTTCTTCTAGAGCCATTTCCAAATCTAACGGATATTGCTTGAGGGTTTGCACCTGAGCCGCTGCATCCAGATATTTCGCTAAATTGCGGGCCGAAGTCGTTAAAACCTTAACCGTATCCACATCAGGACTAGAAGCCGCTTCCTGTTGAATGGCTACCAAATGGGCATCGGGTAACTTCTCCATCTCCTTGACCAACGGAGCCAAATGCCGAGACGGTAAACTGCCATCTGCTGCTTTTTGCTTCACTTCTTCGGGTAAAAGCTCCGAACTTACCGCCGTCCATTCATCCGCTAATTGTTTCACTTCCCGTCGAGTAATGCGATCGCCGCTTTGGGCTGCCTCACTAATTAAGCGTTGAACTTCAGGGGCTGATTTAGCCGTTTCCACAAAAGCCCGTTTACTGAAATTATTAATAGAATTGGGATCGAGTTGGCCATTGGCTAACAATTCATCCGCACTATTGGCCAGTTGAATCAGGGCATAGGCTTGACTCTTAGTAATTTCCCGTTGTTTGAGCCAATCTAAAAAGCCCGTTCCTCGACCATCACCGCCCTTTTTCTCGCGATCGCGAATGGCCCGTAAAATGCGCCCCCGCCAAATTTCAGTCTGTAGATCAAAGCGATCGCAGATTTTCCAAATGTTATCTAATTGGGATTGAAACTCCAGATCTTGAATAGCATCATCTTCGGGATCGGGCAGTTCAAAATTGAGATCAACGGGAATTTCTAACGCAGCGGCCAAATCTTCGGCGGTAGGAGCAAGCTGAACCATAGTAAATTGTTAAGGATAGAAACGGAAACCTTGAGGCAAGACAATCCCTCTAAAATATCACAGCAGACCCTACTCAACGAAATCCTATGCCCAAACTCAGCCTTTGCATGATCGTCAAAAATGAAGAAGCCTATTTAGCCAAATGCCTCAACAGTGCTAAAGATGTGGTGGATGAAATCGTCATTGTCGATACGGGGTCAAGCGATCGCACAGTAGAAATTGCTCAGGAATTTGGCGCGAAGATTGCAACCCACCAATGGCAGGAAGATTTTGCATTGGCGAGAAATGAAGCTTTGAAATTAGTGACGGGAGATTGGGTTTTAGTCTTAGATGCGGATGAAGAATTAAACCCCAAAGCCTTGACTGAGCTTAAAGCCGCCATTGAACAAGAAAATGTTTTAGTCGTCAATCTCATCCGTCAGGAAATCGGAGCCTCCCAATCCCCCTTTTCCTCCGTATCTCGGCTGTTTCGTAACCATCCTGCTATCCAGTTTTCTCGCCCTTACCACGAAACCATTGACGATAGCGTTTTAGCCTTAATTAAACAGGAACCCCAATGGCAAATTGCCGAATTACCTGTTGTGAGTATTGTGCATTATGGTTATACACCCGATGCCTTGCAGAAAAAAGATAAAGCCAACCGCGCTCAAAGTTTACTGGAAAAAGCTTTAGCCCAAGCTCCCAATGATCCCTATGTTTGCAATAAATTAGGAGCCTTATATTTACGAATCGGCAAGGAAAAAGAGGGGTTAAAGTTACTCAAACAAGGCTTAAAAGCAAATACTGCGAGTGCTTCGATTCTATTTGAATTACATTACCATCTAGGCAATGCATACCTATCTCAAAAGAAATGGGAATTAGCCAGTAAACATTATCAAAAAGCGATTAGTCAACCGATTTTACCTCCTTTAAAAATTGGAGCTTTTAATAATTTTGCAGGCTTATTACAAGCGATTGGCGATCTTAATAATGCCCAAAATGCCTATGAAATGGTCTTAAAAATTGATCCCACCTTAGCGGTTGCTCATTACAATTTGGGGATGATCTTAAAAACCAGAGGTCGATTACAAGAAGCGATCGCGTCCTATCAAAAAGCCATTACTTTAAATCCCAACTTTGCCGAAGCGCATCAAAATTTAGGGGTAACTTGTTTTAAAGCAGGCTTATTACAAGAAAGTTTAGAAGCCTTTAAAAAAGCCATTAGTTTATATGAATCCCAACAGTCTCCTGAAGCCGAAAAATTACGGCGATCGCTCGAAGAAATGGGAATGATTTAGGGTTAAAATTATCCTGCTTAATTGACCTTTAAACAAAATTTTTGCCGATGAAAGTCGCTGTTTTTAGTACCAAATCCTACGATCGCCAATTTTTAGAACAAGCCAATGTTACGACCCAAGCGAATCATGAATTAGTTTACTTCGAGACGCGCTTAGAACCTCAAACGGCATCTTTAGCGGCGGGTTTTCCTGCGGTTTGCGTGTTTGTTAATGATGATATCGGAGAGGAAACGTTAAAAATTTTGGCGGCTAATGGGACGAAATTAATTGCGCTACGCTGTACAGGTTTTAATAACGTCAATTTGCATAAAGCGGCTGAATTCGGAATTAAAGTGGTGCGAGTGACGGCTTATTCTCCCTATTCAGTGGCAGAACACGCGGTTGGCTTAATTTTGATGCTCAATCGTCGGTTATATCGTGCCTATAATCGTGTTCGGGATGATAACTTTGCTTTAGATGGCTTATTAGGGTTTGATCTGCGGGGGCGTACCGTTGGTGTAATTGGTACAGGAAAAATTGGTCAGATTTTCGCGCAAATTATGGCGGGCTTTGGTTGTCATCTGTTGGGTTACGATGCTTATCCTAATGCTCAGTTTGAAAAAATCGGCGATGCTCGCTATGTATCGTTATCAGAAATTTGGCAGCAGTCCGATATTATTTCGCTCCATTGTCCGTTACTCCCTGAAACCCATCATTTAGTCAATCAGGATGCGATCGCGCAGATGAAACCAGGAATGATGCTTATTAATACCAGTCGGGGCAAATTGGTCAATACTAAGGCTGTTATTGAAGGAATTAAATCAGGAAAAATCGGCTATTTAGGGATTGATGTGTATGAAGAGGAGGACGAACTCTTTTTTGAGGATTTGTCAGGAACCATTATCCAAGACGATACCTTCCAACTCCTGCAATCTTTTTCTAATGTCGTGATCACGGCTCATCAAGCCTTTTTTACCGAGAATGCCTTAAATGACATTTCTCAAACCACGATCGCGAACTTAACGGATTTTGAACAGGGAAAACCCTTAGAACATGAGGTTAAAGCCGTTAGTGCTTAGGGAGGATTGCCCTGTTATTCGTCCCCGCCACCAACGCCGATGCCTGTGTTATAAATTTCGGCATTTTTGATATTGAGGTTATCCATGACTGCGCCTGTAACATGCACATCATAGAGTTTGGCGTAAGCAAAATCAGCCTTGGTCAAATTTGCATAATCGAGGCTGGCATTGGTTACCATTGCATTTTTTAAGGTTGCCCCTTGCAGATTCGCCCCTGTTAAATCTGCGCCTTCAAGATTGGCTTCGGCTAAATTCGCGTCTTGAAGATTGGCTTCCCGTAAATCTGCCCCAATTAAATGGGCTCCTCTTAAATCCGCACCTTTTAGGTCACAGCGAGGACATGCACCCGTTTCTAAAAGTTGCTGAACTTGTTCTAAATTTTGCGCTTGGACAGGGTTGCCAATAGCTAAAGGAAGAATGGTTAACGTAGCGATTAATAAGCGTTTCATATTTGTTTCTCTCCTGCTCCTCACGTTTTATATTTTTATGCTATCGATCCTGAGCTTTGGGCACTTCACCCAATTGGGCTAATTTTCAGATACCGACAAAAAGAAACATCCTCAAAGGATTTTAAGGATGTCGGTAATCTTTTGATATTGAATGACTTAAAAGGGTTAGCCTGCTTTAACCCAAAGGAGGGTTTGTCCATATTCAACGGGCTCACCATTGGCCACCGCAATTTCCATGATTTGTCCAGAAATTTCGGCTTCGATTTCGTTCATTAACTTCATGGCTTCGATGATGCAGACTGTTTGACCTTTGCGGATGGAGTCTCCCACTTCAACAAAGGGCGGTTCTTCGGGGCCAGGGGCGCGGTAAAAGGTTCCGACCATTGGCGAGGTGATCGGTGTCCATTTTTGATCGACAGGAGAAGGCTGGGGCGTTTCTACAGTGGGTTCGGGTTCGGCGATCGCGGGAGTCGGGGTTTCTACCACTACAGGAAGGGGAGCGGCAATCGTCGTGGGAGTTTGCACGATGGGAACGGGCGCAACTGCCTGAACTTGTTCCTTTTCTTTGCGGACTGTTAGTTCAAAGTCATCACTTTTAAGGATCAATTCTGTAATCTCGTTTTGCGCGATCGCCCCTAACAATTCCCGAAGTTCATTAAAATTAATAGACACTAATCACCCACCCCTGACAACTAAAAAAACTATTGAGAGAGAATCTAAGGTCTGATATTTACCCTTAAATTCTATTCTCGACCGAGATAGGAACCATCTCTGGTATCAACTTTAATCCGTTCGCCTTCTGAAATAAATAGCGGAACCATAATTTGAGCACCTGTTTCCACGATCGCGGGTTTAGAGCCACCTGTTGCGGTATCACCTTTAACGCCTGGATCGGTTTGGGTCACTTGCAAAATAATAGAAGTCGGTAATTCGATATCTAATACGGTCTCATTCCAGAAAAGAATATTTACTTCCATTTCTTCTTTGAGGAATTTTACGCGATCGCCGAGATCTTCAGGACGAATACGAATTTCTTCATAGGTTTCCAAATCCATAAAGACATAATCAGTCCCGTCTTTATAGGTATGTTGCATCGCTTTCTTTTCTAAGGTTGCGGCGGGAACAGTTTCTCCTGCGCGAAAAGTTTTTTCAACAACACTTCCCGTTCTAGCATTTTTTAATTTCGTCCGAACAAAGGCTGATCCTTTACCTGGTTTAACGTGAAGAAACTCTACAACGCGCCAGACCGCGCCATCAATTTCAATGGTTGTACCACTGCGAAAATCGTTACTGGAAATCATGCAATCAGATTAGGCCATGAAAGTTCAAAATCATATTGTACTAGGGAAGGGGGCTGAGAAATGGGAAAATTTACAAATATCCTCTTAGCCTAGAAATGGAAAGTCACTGTAATGCAGAACCTAATAAAACAATGGGGAAATATGTTTAAAAAATGTCTTAAATTGGGCATTGTTGCGCTTTTATGTGGCATCTTGTCCTTTTCGCCCGCCACCGCCGCATGGGGGAGTGAAACCGTTAAATCCGTTTTAATTAGTGCGTTAGCTCAGGGGAATGCGATTACCGATCCCAATGCTATCCTCCGTTACGCGCTTCCGATTGATAATGAAACTGTCCGCAAGTTACAGGCTTCTTTGGAAGATATTAGTAATCATCTCCGCGCTAAGCGTTGGCCGCCAATTGCCAAGGATGTTAAGTCTGCTAATTTTGTTCTGACTGTCCAGCATGACAAATTACTAGAAGGGATTCCCAGCGATCGCCAATCCCAAGCTGAGGCATTATTAACTACCATTCAAGAACAAGTGACCGAACTTCAAACCGCCGTTGAAGAAAAAGATCGAGAAAAAGTTGCCGAATTACGAAAAGCGGCCCTTGAAAATATCGGTTCTCTAGAACAGCTTATGGTAACAGGCTTTGCCTATGAAGTTCCTGAAGAGTATGCCAACTTACCCCAATTAAAGGGTCGAGCAACCGTTCAACTCGAAACCACTCAAGGCCCTGTAACGATTGTGATTGATGGCTATAGCGCTCCTGTTAACGGCGGAAACTTTGTCGATCTGGTGCAAAAAGGTTTTTATGACGGGTTACCCTTTGTCCGCGCTGAGGATAATTTTGTGATTCAAACGGGTGATCCCGTCGGCCCAGAAGATGGTTTTATTGACCCCAAAACAAAACAATATCGGGCGATTCCTTTAGAAGTTTTAGTGAAAGGAGACGAAGCGCCCATTTATGGCATCACCTTAGAAGAATATGGACTGTATTTACCTGAATTGGTTTTACCCTTTAATGCCTATGGAGCCGTTGCCCTAGCCCGTCCTGACACTGAACCCAATGGCGGCTCGTCCCAATTCTTTTTCTTTAAGTTTGATAACGAGTTAACGCCCCCTGGATTTAACTTAATGGATGGTCGTTATTCCGTCTTTGGTTACGCCGTTGAAGGGAAAGATACCTTAGATAAATTGACTGACCAAGACAAAATTATTTCTGCCAAAGTCATTGATGGCGCAGAAAATTTAGTCCAACCCCAAAAAAGTTAATTTCTTATACATTGGTTGTTGAGTCCTGAATATTAGCTGGATTTAGCAACCAATATTTTTAGTGAATTGATTAGCCTGAATAAATTTAGCGATCGCGTTTTAAAATTGCAATCAAACAAAGGAGAAAGTTTAAATTCTTTTTTGTATCAAAGGTAAACGAGCTTGTCTGTCTGAAGATTGCTGTTAATCAGTTATTCGCTAGTCAGAGCAATCGAAAACGTTAATTTTTAAATTTCCATTCTAAGTTTTATGCCTGAAAATTCTGACTCTTCGATACCCAATACTGAGGATCGAGATCGCCAACTTTTTTTAGACGCGATCGCTGGCCGAGAATTTACCTTAGCCGATGTTATTGGTCAGGCGGGAGGCGATTTTTTGAAAGGCGAATCCCCCGTCCCCAAATTAGTACAAATTAAAACACAATTGAAGCTTTTTATTAGTGAATATCTTCAGGATTCATCAGGTGCATTACAGGCCGTATTAAAGCAATTAGTTGATCAAGCTGATGAACAAATTAGCCACCATTTAGACCAACCGCTTTTAGCTTTGCGAGAGGTAATCACGCCAATTTTAGAAAAGCCTAGCGAATTATATGAATTAGTCCATCAAGTTGATTTTAAATGGGGACAAATGTACGAAGAACGACCTTATTTTCAACAACCCGGTAGCCCTGCCCATCCTGATGATGAATATACCCATGAGTCAGTTAAGATCCAACTTACTAAGTTTTTAGCTAAAGTTAATGCTGATCTAGAAAAAAATTAGCTTTTAATTTTAGACGTAAACTAATCATTTTGATTAATTATTATGAGCTACCAACTTACTCTCGAAATTACTGATTAAACTTACCTCATTTTATAAAAACATCTCAAAATCAAAGAGTTTCAATGAGAGCTTAATTCTAGTCTCTCTACCAATTATTCTCCCCCCAGAAGCAGACGAGACTTTAAGTGAACTCCGACAAGTTTCCAGTGTTCCCCAACGAATCTGAGACCATTTTGATTTTTTGTGCTATACTCCCCAATCATTGAAAAATATTTATCATTTCGAGCTTATAAGGGGAAATAGCCATGTCATCACCAATATCACCAGTTAAAGTTTCAGATCTCAACTTTATTCCTGAGTTATTTTTTGATTTGATTGCGAGGGTCATTCCTGGATATTTTGTATTAGGTTTTGCATATTTGTATATTGAGATATTTACTCAGCCTCCCTACACCCCATGCAATTGTCAAGTTAACAATATTATTAATATTGCCAGTAAAATTCCAATGTGGTCTACTCCAATTATTGCTTATTATTTAGCAGTATTATTATGTATATTATCTAGAAAAAAAGACTCAAAACTTGATAAAGACATAGAAGAAACTGCTCAAAAACTTGATAAAGACATAGAAGAAACTGCTCAAAAACTTTATAGATTAACTCATAACGCACCTGAAGATCGAGGCAGATTTCAAAAACTTTTTGCTGAATTTGATGCTACATCATCCATATCTATGGGTTTGTCAATTATATTCGTATCGGCTTTTTTTGGTTTTTTGATTGTTTGTTTTGTCAAAAATACATCCTTAAAGCCGATTTTCACTCTACCTTTAATTCTATTGTTTATTATAAATATATTTTTTATGTATTCTATTAATTTATGGAAAACAAGATTGCGAGATATTTTAAAAGAAAGACTAGACAGCTATGCAGAATATAAAAATTTATCTTTACGGGAAAATTGGGTAAAAAATTTTAATTCCTTAGCAAGAAATAATCAAAATAAAGTTAAAAGATTTGATGTTTTTGAAGATGATAAAAAAAGACGTTTTTTAATAATTTCACCTGATGAAATAAATGATTTCAGCAATCAAATACTTGCAGTTTTAAGTACAAATGAAGAGAAGGATTACCCAACCCGTATTGATTGTGAAGTTATCGAAGATAATGAAGTTAAGCAAGTGCATCAAACAAGTGGAGTTATCAGCAATAATGAAGTCAAGCAAATAGATGAAGTTATTAAAGAAGACAAGAAGCTAGAAAAAATTAAATTTGCTTTTGACCAATTTCACATAATCAAAAAAAGAAATTTAGCTAAAAAATTTGGTCAAGTTATTCAAGGTGATAGATCCAAAGTTCTTGATATCTTAGCTAAAATGTTTGCATAATTTTTTGCATAAGGATAAATCTTATTAGCAGGTATAAATCTAAATGGTACAAACTCCATTAAAGCCATTAACATTAACAGAATTTTTACAACTCCCAGAAACAACACCTGCGAGTGAATACATTGATGGTCAAATTATTCAGAAACCCATGCCCCAAGGAAAACATAGTACCATTCAAGGAGAATTCGTTTCTGCTATTAATGCCGTCGTTAAACCCAAACAAATAGCCCGTGCATTTCCTGAACTGCGTTGTACCTTCGGCGATCGCTCCATTGTTCCTGATATTGCTGTTTTTACGTGGAGTAACATTCCCCGCGATGAAAAAGGAGAAATTGCTAACCTGTTTCTTGCTGCACCTGATTGGACAATTGAAATCTTATCCCCTGATCAAAGCCATACTAAAGTTATCAAGAATATTTTGCACTGCTTAAAACACGGAACCCAAATGGGCTGGCTGATTGATCCTGATGAACAGGTCATTTTTGTCTATCGTCCTAAACAAGAACCCGAAATCTTTGATCAACCTGGGCAGCATCTTCCTATGCCATCTTTTGTTAGTGAGCTAAAGCTTACCGTACAAGATGTATTTGCTTGGTTGTTGTAGAAAACGTTGAACGCGATCGCTGAATTATGGTTTTAAAAAATGCTCCCTGAGAATTTCTGTTGCTTCAGCAGCCGAGACAGGGTGGGAAAATAAATAACCCTGACCATCTTCACAATGATTGGATTGTAAAAATTCCAGTTCAGCTTGACTTTCGACTCCTTCGGCCGTGAGCTTTAAGCCTAAACCCCGACCCAAGGCAATGATCGCTGCTACAATGTAAGCCTTTTTGCTTTCGGTGGTAATATCACGAATGAAAGATTGATCAATTTTGAGATTATGCAGGGGTAAATTCTGGAGACGGGAAAGAGAAGAATAACCCGTTCCGAAATCATCGATCGCGAGGAGAACGCCCATTTTTTCCAGTTGATCTAAAACAACCTTGGTAGAATCTAAATTGTGAATCGCAGCCGTTTCCGTAATTTCTAACTCTAAAAAACGCGGATCTAATTGGCTTTCGCTGAGGGTTTCCTGTACCATTTCGATTAAATTTGATTGCTGCAATTGCTTAGGAGAAAGATTTACCGCCACAACTAATGGTGTTAAGCCTTGTTCTTGCCAAGCTCGATTTTGATGGCACGCAGTCCGTAATACCCACTCTCCAATGGGAATAATTAAGCCATTTTTTTCTGCTAGGGGAATAAAAATAGACGGCGCGATTAATCCCATCTCAGGATGTTGCCACCGTAAGAGTGCTTCCATTCCCGTAATCTGTCTGGTCAAAATATTAATACGAGGTTGATAGTAAACGACAAATTCTTGCCGTTCTAGGGCTTGATGTAAACTTTTTTCTAATGCTAATAATTCAGGATTATTGCTGTTCATTTCTTCGCGATAAAACTGGTAATTATTCCGTCCTTGTTCTTTTGCATAGTACAAGGCAATATCAGCGTGTTGAATGAGGGTTTCAGCATCCTTTACTTTGTCGTCTAACAGCGCAATTCCCAGACTGGTCGTGATAAAAAGTTCATGGCCATTGAGATAAAATACCTCTGGCAAGGTTTGAACGATCCTCTCAGCAACCTGACGAACTTCATCAATGTGACTAACTTGTGGCATCAAGAGAATAAATTCATCGCCACCCCAACGGGCAATGGTATCTCCCGCCCGCAAACATTTTTGTAAACGCCAGGCAACCTGTTGCAAGACGCGATCGCCGATACTATGACCGAGCGTATCGTTAATCGTTTTGAACCGATCCAGATCTAGAAAGATGACGGCTAAACTTTTGCCATTCCGTTGGGCGTTGGGTAAGGCTTTGGCTAATTGCTCATTGAACAATAGGCGATTGGGTAAACCCGTCAACATATCGTGAAGGGCTTGATAGCGAATTCTCTCTTCACCCCGTTGGCGTTGTTTGGCTGCATTTAAACTAGCCGCAATACTTAAAAGCGTCGATTCTTCATGGCTTGACCACTTCCGCTCCGTTTGGCAATCCGCTAAGCCGATACACCCCCAAAATTCGTTATCTAAAATCATGGGGACTAAGAGCAACGATTCAACCTGATCCTGAATAAGATAGGGCTGCTCCGTTGCTAAAAATTCGCTTGTTAAACCACGCAACATTTCTCCACGGGAAAGTCTGTCGTACCAGCGAGAGAGATCCTGATAATTGGGATGATTTCTCCAATGTAGGCAAGAAGAGGGAAGGGGAGGATTTGCCCATTCAAAACATAAATTGAGGCTAATTTCTTGTTGAACAGCGAGAGATGCCATTTCAAATAGATAAACCCGATCCACCCTAGCGGCTTGTCCTACAGTCGCTATCACTTTTTTAAAGGCGATCGCTAAATTTGTTTCAGTGAGTAAATAATGAGCAGATTCGGCAACGGCATGGAGTAAGCGATCGCGATAATGAAGTTCGGCTTGGGCTTTCTTTTGTTCAGTAATTTCGCGGACAACAAATGTTCGGATTAAATCACTTTCGCCAAAATAATGGATAGATTGCTCAAAAAATTGCCCATCTACCTGAACTTCTCGAATAAATGCTTTTTCGGATTGATTAACAATAATTTCCGTTAAACTGGCTAGTATGGGATGCTCCTTGGCCGTTTTCCGAATGTCAGGAAATTTGAGAAGAGCGGCGGGATTGAGATAGGTGATTTTTCCCTCAATATCAATTTCAATAATGGGATTAGGACTTAACTCCGGAAAAGAGGCTAAATGGGCCATTCGAGCCTCTCTAACCTCTGGCATATCTTCGCTGGCAACGACCAAGGTTTCAGCATTACTCGCCCGATTTAACAAAAAGCCTGACAAATCTTCAGCCTGGCAAGATTCAATAAATTCTTGTTCCGATAAATTCGACACCGCATAATATTTGGCATAGGCTTCCATCCCAAAGCGAATCACATCTCCATGCTTGAGGTCGTGGGAGGAACAGCGAACACCATTAATAAATAGACCATTCGTACTCGGTTTACCCTGTAAATTTCCATCCACAATCCGAAAATTATATTGCTGAGTATCCTTTGCCATGATCCGCAATAAAAGGGCGTGCTGACGAGATACCGAAGAATCATCAATAACGATTGAATTGGTAATATCTCGTCCTATCGAATGGCTGGTTTCTTGCAGGGGAATCTGTCGTTTTCCGTTACCATCGTGGATGGCTAATATATGACGAATTGTATCTCGACCATCAATTGACATAGGAGGATTCTAAAAGCGTGGCACAAGACCGATAAATGTAAACTTCAGCGCATTAAAAATACGCCAATTGCTTGCCTGGTGAGCTTAGATAAAATTGTTAATTTAAATTTAAAAATTTTTGGCGATTGGTCGATTTATGGCTAACGAAATCTTAGTTTACTCAAAATAAATATGGTAAAAATTTAACCATTGAAAACCTTTTTTTGTCAACTTTCTAGCGTATTCAATAAAGAATCGGCATTGTAAACCGTTGATGTTATTGGCATTGAAGCAATCCATAAAAAAGGAAGCAATAGCTATAGAAAAAAGTCAATAAACAAAAATTTTACGATTCCTCTTGTTTTTCTATTATACGCATAAGAAATCTCAAATTTCGGCTTGAGCAAAAAATTATTGAGTTAACTGTGTATCAAAATATACAAAACAAAAACAATCAAGATTTCAATTTCTGATAACGCTGAATAATTTGATGAGTAACTTCAGCAATACTTAACCCATCTGTTTGGATTTCGATAGCATCAATGGCTTTTCTCAGGGGCGCGATCGCGCGGGTACTGTCCTGTTGATCCCGTCGTGCAATTTCTTGTTCAAGGTCTTGGAGCTTGATTTCAGTTTGGCCTTGGGCTTGGAAATCGGCTAAACGTCGTCTGGCTCGTTCCTCTACCGAAGCAGTGAGAAAAATCTTTAATTCGGCATCAGGGAAAACGGCTGTGCCAATATCTCGTCCTTCTGCCACAAGGCCCCCTGTTTTTCCGTAGGATTGTTGGGCTTTTAATAGGACGGCTCGCACCGTTTTTTGGGCCGCGATCGCTGAAACCAGAGAAGTTACTTCAGGGGTGCGAATGGCTTCGGTGACATCCTGACTGTTGATTTTAACTAGGGTGGGTTGGGGATAGGTTTGGGGCACTAATTCTAAAGTGGCTTGACTGACTAATTCGGCGATCTCGGCTTCATCGGTAATGGGTAAGCCCGATTGACGCACTAACCAAGCCAAGGCGCGATACATAGCTCCTGTGTCGAGATAGAGTAAATTTAATTCTTTGGCCACTAAGCGGGTAACGGTGGATTTTCCTGCCCCTGCTGGCCCATCGATCGCAATAATCGGTTTACGGTTTCGTAACAGAAGGTTATCAATTAAGCGAGTTGACCCCACATAGGCCGCGATCGCGAGTAATCCCGTTTCGGTGACTTCCGTTAAAGGCGTTAGGGTGTGGGGATGAACTAATTCGACATATTGGACTTGCACAGCAGGCGTTAAGGCTAATTGTTGTTGAACTTGATTTAATAAAGCCTCAGCCTGTCTTTCCCCTTGAGCAAAGGCTTTTTGGACTGCTTGTAAGCTACGGAATAGGGCGAGGGCTAATTCCTTTTCGGTTTCACTTAAATATTGATTGCGGGAACTGAGGGCTAAACCTGATGCTTCCCGTTGGGTAGGACAAGCTTTAATATCAATGGGAATATTTAAATCAATTACTAGACGACGAATAATGGCTAACTGTTGAGCGTCCTTTTCCCCAAAATAGGCCGTTTCAGGTTGCACAATATTAAATAATTTGGTCACGATGGTTGCAACGCCTGCAAAGTGGCCAGGCCGAAACTTTCCACACAAATTTTGCGTTGATTCATCAGGTGGAATCACTAGGGTTTGGGGTGAACCTTGATCGTTAATGCCTAAGACTTCGGGAGTCGGTGCAAAGATAGCATCAACCCCAATGGCTTCACACTGTTGGCGATCGCTTTCTAGGGTTCGGGGATATTTAGCCAAATCTTCTTGTGGCCCAAACTGCAAAGGATTAACAAAAATGCTGACAATTACCAGATCATTCTCTAGCTTGGCTTGTTTAATCAAACTCAAATGCCCTGAATGTAACGCCCCCATTGTTGGCACTAAACCCACCCGTTTTCCTTGACGCGCTTGGCTTAAATAGGTCTGTAGTCCTGCAATGGTGTGAAATAGGCGCACAACATTCTCCTGTTAATCATGCTTTGTTAATCTTAATTCGTTAGGGTTTGACTCCAACGTTTAATTTTGAGTTTGATCCCATGCTTGCGGTATGACTATTAAAGAATAGGTTTCGTGTTACCCACTATGAAAGAACCGTTAATTCAACTCAAGGGCATCCGTAAAACGTTTGGCGATAATGTCATTTTGGACGGGGTTGATCTGACGATTTATAAAGGGGAAGCGTTGGTGATTATTGGGCCATCGGGAACAGGAAAATCCACGATTTTACGGATTATTGCGGGGCTACTGCCACCTGATGAGGGAGAAATTGAGATTAAAAGCAAAATTCGCTCAGGCTTGATCGAAGATGGGGAAAATCCCATGCGAATTGCCTTAGTGTTTCAACAATCTGCTTTGTTTGATTCTTTAACAGTTGAAGAAAATGTGGGCTTTTTTCTCTATGAACATTCCCAGTTACCCCATGCAGTAATTCGTGAATTAGTAGAAGAAAAGTTAGCAATGGTGGGCTTGCAAGGAATCTGCGATCGCTATCCGTCCCAACTGTCTGGAGGAATGCGAAAACGGGTCAGCTTTGCCCGTGCTATCATGTCTAATCCTGAAAATCCTCATGATGATCCAGAAATGATTCTCTATGATGAACCCACGGCCGGACTCGATCCCGTAGCTTCAACGGTTATTGAAAACTTAGTGCGTCATCTGCAAACGGCCCCAGGCGGTTGTGATACCTACATTATGGTAACTCACCAGGAAAGTACTATTCGTCGGACGGCGGATCGGGTAGTGTTACTTTATGAAGGAAAAGTCCAGTGGCAAGGTAGCGTAGAAGAGATTGATACTACCGATAATGAGATGATCAGACAATTTTTTAGTGCTAGTGTACAAGGGCCCATTCGTGTCATTGATTAGAGGATACAAAGTAACGCCACTATGATTTTCGAGCAGATGATTGAAATTAAGGCCAGTGCGACTACCGTAGAACGCTGTATTACGGATTTAGACTTGATGCACCGTTGGTTAAATCCTATCTTGCGGTGTAAGCCTGTGGGAACCTGGAGTACCGAAGTCGGGAGTAAGTGCCGTTTTATGATTAATATTCCTGTTTTAAAGCCCACTCTATACAGTAACGTTATTAAACGAGAACCAGGCTTAATCGTTTGGGAATTTGCAGGTTTTTTTAAAGGACGCGATCGCTGGGAGTGCCAACCCACAGAAATTGGAACCATGTTGCTCAATCGCTTTGAATTTGAAATTCCGAATCCCGTTGTTAGTTGGGGATTTGAACTCTTTGCTGCTAAGTGGACAAGTCAGGATATGCAAGCCCAATTACGCCGATTAAAACGAGTTGCTGAGGAAATTTATCGCAAAGAATGGGTTTAACATCTCAATTTAAACTTCTTTCACTGTGAAGAATTTTTTATCCGTCTATTTACTGTTAAATGATGGACAAAATAACGAATTAGCGGGGACGCAAAAGACACGATAAAATCACAGAAAGAGAACTTTATTGTAGAAACCCGATTAGAACTGTGACAGACGCTAAAAGCTATAAAGATACCGTTAACTTGCCCCAAACGAAATTTGATATGCGGGCAAACGCTACGAAACGAGAACCCGAAATCCAGCAATTTTGGCAAGAAAATCGAATTTACGAAACCCTGTCACAAGAAAATTCTAAGGGAAAATTTGTGTTACATGATGGCCCACCCTACGCCAACGGAGCCTTACACATGGGTCATGCTCTCAATAAAATTCTCAAAGATATTATTAACAAATACAAATTACTACAAGGTTACAAAGCAAGCTATGTACCTGGTTGGGATTGTCACGGCCTACCGATTGAGCTAAAGGTTTTGCAAAGTTTGAAAGCGGAAGAACGTCAGGCATTAACCCCCTTAACCCTCCGTCACAAAGCGCGAGATTTTGCCATTAAAGCCCAACAGGAACAATGTGAAGGATTTAAACGATACGGAATTTGGGGAGACTGGGATCATCCCTATTTGACCCTGACTCCTGAGTACGAAGCGGCTCAAATTGGTGTATTTGGGCAGATGTATTTAAAAGGCTACATTTATCGCGGCTTAAAACCCGTTCATTGGAGTCCTAGTTCTCGGACTGCCTTAGCCGAAGCAGAGTTAGAATATCCCGAAGGTCACACTTCGCGGAGTGTTTATGCTGCTTTTCCCATTACCCAAGTCGGTGAGCAAGCACACGTTTTAGCAGAATTTTTACCCAATTTAGGAGTCGCGATCTGGACAACCACGCCTTGGACATTACCTGGAAATTTAGCTGTTGCCCTTAATCCTGAGTTAACCTATGCGGTTGTTGAAACAAGTTCCCCGATTTGCGGATATTCCCATTTAATTGTTGCCTTGGACTTAGTAGAACGATTAGCTGCAACTTTTGAAACCGAATTAACGCTTAAAGCCAAGATTTTAGGAAAAGAGTTAGAGCATACTCGTTATCGTCATCCTTTATTTGACCGCGAAAGTGAAATTGTAATTGGTGGGGATTACGTGACTACGGATTCAGGGACAGGGTTAGTCCATACTGCGCCAGGTCACGGTCAAGAAGACTACATTGTTGGGCAACGCTACCATTTACCGATTCTCTCGCCTGTGGATGATGCGGGAAACTTTACGGCAGAAGCAGGGAAATTTGCAGGGTTAAATGTTCTTAAAGATGCCAATGAAGCGATTATTCAAGCTCTTCAAGAAGCGGGATCTTTATTAAAAGAAGAAGCTTATCAACACAAGTATCCCTACGATTGGCGAACCAAAAAGCCGACGATTTTCCGTGCAACCGAACAGTGGTTTGCTTC
>CAYZWO010000049.1:0-28834 GCA_964482215.1 uncultured bacterium | reverse complement strand
AGGCTATTTTATTACCATTATCCAAGCTCCTGAAGGGGTTTCGCTGCAATATACCAGCAAAGTCATTGATCAAGTAGAAAAAGAAATCCTAAAACTGCCCCAAGTGGTCGGAACTTTTACTGTGGGAGGCTTTAGCTTTAGTGGTAATAGTGCTAACCAGGGGATTATCTTTACGACCCTCAAACCCTGGGAACAACGCCCTGGCTCAGAAAATTCAGTCAAAGCCATCGTGGGGCAACTGTTTGGTAAATTTGCCATGATTCCTGAAGCCCGTATTTTTCCCGTTAATCCACCTGCAATTCAAGGGCTAGGAAATTTTGGCGGATTTAATTTTCAATTACAAGACCGCCGAGCCAATAGTGATCTGGAAACTTTGGTGCAAACGATGGGAATGATTATGGGTAAAGCCAATCAAACCCCTGGGCTACAAGCGGTATTTAGTACCTTTCAGGCAAACACCCCCCAATTACTTATAGAAGTGAACCGCAATCGGGCGAAAACCTTGGGCGTTAATATTGATGAGATTTTTAATACCTTGCAAACTGCTTTGGGGTCTCAGTACGTCAATGATTTTAATTTCCAAGACCGCACCTATCGGGTATATCTGCAAGCGGATAAGGAATTTCGCAGCAAACCTGAAGATATTGGCAAGCTCTATGTGCGTTCTAATCAGGATCAAATGATTCCTTTGTCTAATCTGGTAAACGTTGTTCCCAAAGTGGGCGCACAAACCATTAATCATTACAACCTTTTCCGCGCGATCGCCATTAATGGATCTCCCGCACCAGGAGTCAGTTCAGGAGGGTCGTTAAACTTGATGGAACAAGTGGCCAAGGAAGTTTTACCCGTCGGCTTTAGTTATGAGTGGTCGGGCAGTTCCTTAGAAGAAATTGAATCTCAAGGTTTAGCTCCCATTATTTTCGGTTTGGGTTTAGTCTTTGTTTTCTTGGTATTGGCTGCCCAATACGAAAACTATATTGATCCGTTAATTATTATGTTGAGTGTTCCCTTAGCGATCTTGGGTGCCCTCTTAGCTCAAATGTCGCGGGGCTTTCCGAATGATATTTATTGCCAAATTGGGTTAGTCATGTTGATTGGTTTAGCCAGTAAGAATGCTATTTTAATTGTGGAATTTGCCAACCAGCTACGGGAACAGGGTTTACCCATTGCTAAGGCCGCGATTGAAGCTTCTCAAGATCGATTACGACCGATTTTAATGACAGCCCTTTCAACCTTAATTGGTACATTCCCGTTAGTGATTGCGACAGGGGCAGGCGCAGGAAGTCGTCAGTCTTTAGGAACTGCTGTGTTTGGGGGAATGTTGGTAGCCACTTTTTTAAGTTTATTTGTCGTTCCGATTTTATATATTGTGATTAAAAGTGTGACTGAACGATTATTTCCAAAGAAAAAAGAGCTTGCCTAATAATTTTTGATTACTTTAAGCTAATAAATGCCAAGATCCCACTAATCACAATTAGCCCTAAAAATAACAACACTCTTTGATGACGACGCATCCAGCGTTTTAGGTTTTGCAAGGGATTGCCACTCAGCGATCGTTTTGCGTTGAATTTCTCAACCAAAGGCTCTTGATGATCATGAAAAAGCGTACAGGTCTTAGCATAGGGCCGTTGGGGATAGGTGCAAGTGTCATCGTGATGGTATGTACAGCGATCGCAGAGAAATTGATCATCCGTTGCTTGATGTAGCGGAATCCCAGGGTGCCCAAACGCCTTTAACGTTTTCTGGCAATAGGGACAGCGCAACGCATTCTGGTCAATCAAGTTACGACAATAAGAACAACTCGCCATAATATAAAAAGTTATAAAAAATAATTTAAAAATTAATCTAAATCGCAATTAAACGATTGAAATAAGGCTGTTAATACCGTATTTGAAAACAAGAACCCCTCAGGGTCACTCAAGGCGATCGCTTCTATTTTATCGAAATTTTTTGGATCTAGAGGTAAAACCCTTTTACCATCAGTCGTTAACGCAATGACCCATTGCTGCTGAATATAGGATTGCAACACTGTTAATAATTGATGAATAACTTCGGGATTCACACTTAATTGAGTCAATTTAACCCCTTCTACTAACCGTAAGCCTAACATCAAGGATTCTAGGAACTGATCGGTTTTAGAGGTTACAGGGCAATCTAGAAGCCCCTCATTGTTGGCGTAATCCTTTACCCAGGCGTAATAGCTATCACGGGTACGAGGACGGGTGAAGCGTTGCCCATTGGTATAGCTGGCGGCTCCCATGCCAAAGCCGTAATAAGATCGATTCTTCCAATAAACCCGATTGTGCCGACACTGATAGCCCGACTGAGCATAGTTAGAAATTTCGTAATGGTCGTAGCCTGCGGCGGTTAAGAGAGACTGGGCTAAACGGTACATATCGGCAGTGAGTTCATCGTTGGGTAAAGGGGATTCCCCAGGTTCATAGCGTTTTCCAAAGACCGTCACAGGTTCCAATACCAAGTCATAACAGGATAAATGGTTTGGTTGGAGCGCGATCGCTTTTTCCAGAGATTGTTGCCATTGGCTTAGGGTCTGCTCAGGTAAACCCGAAATTAAATCCAAACTAAAATTGGTAATATGGGCTTGCTGAAAGAGCGCGATCGCTGAGTAAATATCTTTCACACTATGGGAGCGACCACAACGGCTTAAAAGTTCATCCTGAAATGCCTGTCCCCCTAAACTAAACCGATTAATCCCTAAATCTTGATAAGCCCGTAATTGATCGAGCGTAAACGTTCCTGGATCAACTTCAATGGAAATTTCTGCACTAGGAGCAATCCCGAATTGTTGATCTAAAACTTTAAGAATTTGGGCTAAATTTTCAACAGGTAATAATGAAGGCGTTCCACCTCCGAAAAAAACAGTTTTTAATGGTTTTAAATGCTCAGGCTTAGTAACCCGAATTTCCTGACATAAGGCTGCCACGTAATCTTCAATAAATTTACGTCCCGTTAAGTCTGCCTCATCGCCGACAACCGAAATGGGAAAATCGCAGTAAAAGCAACGCCGACGACAAAAGGGAATATGAATATAAGCGGATTCAGGAGCAAGAAAAGTCATCAATAATTTGCTGAAAAAGACCCTATTGGCATCCTAACAGGTACGTTCGCGGACTACCAGGGTAAACGACTGCCATCCCAAGAGAAAAAGCCGCCACTATCGGCTTCTGTGAGTTTATCCATTACCACTAATAGTTGCCGAACCGTGCGATCGCGGGAGAATAACTTTTCAGGCGGAACATTCCGTTGAAAGGGTTGAGATAATTTGGTATCCGTTGTGCCAGGATGCAGTAACGCAATAATGGTGCGGGGAGAACTGCGTTTATATTCAATGGCCGCGGTTTTAAGGAACATATTTAAGGCTGCCTTAGAAGCTCTATAACCGTACCAGCCCCCTAGTTGGTTGTCCTCAATGCTGCCGACCTTGGCGGAAATGGTTGCGAAAATGCTGCGATCGCTGTGCTTTAACGACGGCAATAAATGCTTGGCTAATAAAATGCCGCCAATACTATTCACTTGAAAATAAGTAAGTAAATTCTCAGGGTCGATTTGTCGCAAACTCTTCTCAGGTTGTAAGTTGCCTTCATGGAGCAATCCTACAGAATTGATAACTAAATGGAGTTGTGTTACCTGTTGACGGATGGCTTCGGTCATCTTTGCGATCTGCAATTCTTCAGTAATATCTAAGGCTAAAAGCTGTAATTTTTGAGGATAATCTTCTTGTAATTCCTCTAATTCAACAGTTGGTGTAATATCTCGATAGGTAGCAAAGACTTGCTCCACTTTTGCATCTGCTAATAACTGTCGGGTAAATTCTAAACCAATTCCCCCCGATGCACCCACAATTAAGCTATTAATCGGATTTAAATAATTATCTAAGCCCATTATTGTATCTAAGCAAACCTAACACTAAAATCATTTACTGAAAATTTGATTTACCTAATTTAACCCAGTAGTCAATCAATAATTCCGTAGAAATTACAGTAAGTCTCAGGAAGTTTCTTTGATAATCTTAAGTTATTCTCCCCGAATTCATGCCCATGAAACTCATTTCCGTGATTGTTCCAGTTTATAACGTTGAACAGTATATCGAGCAAACAATCCGCTCGGTTTTGGCACAAACCTATCCCCATTTTGAATTGATTATTGTAGATGATGGGTCACCTGATCGCAGCATTGAACTCTGCCAACAATTTACCGATGAGCGCATTAAAATTGTCCGCCAAAAAAATCGAGGATTAGCAGGGGCAAGAAATACAGGAATTCGTCATGCTCAGGGAGAGTATTTAGCTTTTTTAGACTCCGACGATCTCTGGCTACCCGAAAAATTAGAAAAGCACGTTCAACATTTGGATAGCTCCCCCGAAGTCGGTTTAAGCTTTAGTCGCTCTGCCTTTATCGATGCCAATGGTAACTCTCTGGGAATTTATCAAATGCCAAAATTAACCAATATTCCCGCCTCCCATTTACTCTGTCGCAATCCCATCGGTAACGGTTCAGCCCCCGTGATTCGTCGTGAAACCTTAGAAGCTATTCGTTTTCAGCAAAACCGCTATGGAGAGGTAGAAGATTTTTACTTTGATGATTCTTTCCGCCGTTCCGAAGATATTGAATGTTGGATTCGCATTGCGGTGCAGACCAATTGGAAAATTGAAGGGCTTCCCGAAGCGTTGACCCTTTACCGTGTGAATGAAGAAGGTTTGTCGGCTAACGTCATGCAACAATACGAATCTTGGGAAGAAATTATTAAAAAGACCCGCACCTATGCCCCCGACTTAGTGGCACAATGGGAAAATCCCGCCAGAGCCTATCAACTACGCTATTTGGCAAGACGAGCTGTTCGATTTAAATCAGGTAAAACGGCTGTGGAATTGGTGAATCGGGCCTTAGCAACCCATTGGCAAATCATTCTCACCGAACCGAGTCGTACTTTATTAACGCTAGGAGCCGCTTATTTCCTCTACCTGTTGCCCTTACCGCTTTATAATCAAATTGAAATGTTAGCCTTAAAAATGACGGGATATCTGCAAAGCCTTAAGGTTTCTCGGCAAATTAAATCTGCTAAAAATGCCAATTAATCCCATTATCTACACACAATAATGAAAGTTTTATTGGTCGCTTCAACAGGGGGACACTTTAAGGCGTTACAGCAACTCCGCCCTTTTTGGGAACAGCATGAACGGTGTTGGGTAACCTTTAAAACGGCAGGAACAGAACAGTTTTTAGCTCAAGAAACTGTTTATTGGGCTTTCAGTCCGACAAACCGCAATATTCCTAACTTAGTTCGCAATTTATTACTCGCTTTTAAAGTGATTATGCAGGAACGTCCCCAATTAGTCCTTTCTACAGGGGCAGGGGTTGCCGTTCCCTTTATTATTTGGGGCAAAATAATGGGCAGTAAAGCAGCGTTTGTAGAATCCTACACACGGGTTAATGAATTAAGTCTTTCAGCACGGTTAATTTTGCCGTTTTTAGATAAAATTTACGTGCAATGGGAACCGTTAAAACGCAAATATCCCAAATCTGAGTTAATTCAATTGTAAGTGCCAGCCAGAATTTAAACTGAATGGGGACTAGGCATTTGATATCATAGGCATGATTTAACTAGACGACTTTGCTTTACCTATGTATTATTTACCTGAACCGCCGTATTTTTTGGTTTTTGTGGGCTTATTTGTGGGAATTACCTGTGGTTTAGCTTTTGAAGCGACGCTTAAGCAAAAGGTCAGGGTTTGGTTAAATACCCCCGCTAGCACGTTAAAGGATTTAGATTTACAGCTTCCGTTTTTTGGGATTTGTGTGGGAGTTTGTGTGTTTCTCTCGTCGGGTGTAGAGATCTTTTTAGGTAGCCGTTTCATTTCCTACGCGATCGCGCTTCCTGTGACGATTTTTATTGCGGCTTTAGTTTGGAGACAGTTAGATAGCTTACTGAAGCAGTTGAAAACAGGAGGCTCTAAAGCCATTGATTTAGATGTGTTTTAAATATTTTTGAACCTAAATTGCAGATTAATTATTAATAAAAAAAGGCGATCACTGATGAATTGTTCGGCGATCGCTTTTTTGTAGAAATATTTAGCTAATCTTGGTTAAGGAAATGATTAAGTAGTTGATTGATCTCCACTCCAGAATTTTTTCATTTTAATTACTGTGTTTCGTATATCCTGATCATTTTTCCACGCATCTTTAAGATTGAATTTTTGACGATCCGTTAACCTCCAAGAAAGAGGAGGATTATATGGCTTGCCTTGCTTATCCATTTCAGGAAAAGAAATTGTAAAATCTTGAATTTTAACGTTATCGTCCCAACGATCTTTAAGGAGATTAGCAAAAGTCTGATTACGAGCAACTTGGGTAGCATCACGAATACCCGCTAAGGTATCAATGGGGCCAATGGTATCAACAATAAATCCTGGTTTTCCTTTTTGATCTATCTGTAATTTATCTTCAGGAAAGGCATTAATTTGTAGCAAGACCACTTTCTTAATGTTAATGTGGTGATTAGAGTCTTTACTACTATTATATTTAAGAAAATTATTCAACCACTCCATTGCCGTAAATATTCCTGCATTATCAAAATAACCTCCATCAGCAATATGATAATTTTGAAGATGGCTTTCTTTTCCGTTTATAGTAATCAAATTATCGGGATAATTGCGTGACATTGGCGTAACGTAGGGAAAACTAGCTGAGAGTCTTGATGCCGTTGTCATATTTAAATTACAGCCTTGATCATGATTCTTACCACAATTGTTATAAAGGGTTCTAAAATCTAAGGCTTTAGTAATATTTTTTTCAGGGGGTTCTTTGAGATAATCCGCCATTGTTCCTGGAACAAATTTCATAGGAGAAACCAGAAAGCGGCGACCATTTTCAACTAACGTTGTATTAAAAACTGAAATGGGAATTTGTCCATCAAGGATTTGTTTACGCCGACTATCTAAAGTTGGGTATTTAGAATTTTTAGTAACTAACGTTTTTTGCCACGTCTTTTCTAAGGCATATCCTCGATCTAAATATTGAGAATCTGAGCTAACCCAGTTCAATACAAAAGGAAAACCAATAGAACGAAATAAATCGGGAAAAGCTAAACCCCAACCAACGGCATTTAGCCAATCATTCGTGGAATTTTCAACGACTTTCGCTAATTGATTTTCTTGGTTATTTTCAGCGATCGCGTCTTGGCTTAATACTCCCTGATCATTAAATTGGTCAACATAAAACATGGAGCCGACTGAACCCCCTGATGCCGAACTAATTAAGGCGATCGCTTTTGTAAAATCCTCACCAATCCCTAACTCTTTGTCTTGTAATCCTGATAAAACTTGAGTCATCCAACCAGAAGCTTGAATCCCGCCCCCACTGGCAGCAACGACAACAAGCGATTGTTCCTCGCTACCTTGGGCATTTTTGCAAATTTGATTTTTATTGGTAGCATCAAATTTTTCTTCACAGATACGATTCCAAATAGCCTCTTGAAAATCTTGCTTATAATCTTTAATGACAACTGGATTATCACTATTTTTTAACTCGAAAAAATGATCTACACCAAAAACACCGTAACTTAAGGCAGAAAAGACAACTAAAAAGAGAACAACAGGCCAGTAAAAAGTATGATTGTAAAACTTAGTATCGGTTTCTGTTTTTTGTCTTTCTTCATCGTTATTCTGCTTATTGGGATCAAAAGCAAATATTTTTTTTCTTTGTATATCTAATTCATCATCAATTGATTTATCGAATACAAAGGTAACTAAACCAACAAAAAGCGTTAAATTCCAAAGAATTAGTAAAAGATAAAGTAGTGTTGGTGCTTGTAGATAATCAGGTAAACGAGCATTATTGGCATTCTGTGGCCAGTTAAAGTAAACAACTAATAGATAAAAGACAACTCCAACTAAAACTTCTACTGTAAAAAATAAAGTTCTTCTATTTTTTAAAGAGTTATTCTGTCTAATAAAATCCAATATAATTTTAGGAATTATAGTTTTTAATTGATCTTTGTATTTATCTATTAATTCTTTTCTATATTCATATATAGATACTAAGCTTAGTAGTATTAAACTAATCAATACTCCTTTTAATGCCATTGACAAATAAAGCGGTTTGGAACTTGAAGAGAAATTAAGTGCAAATAATATTAGCCAAGTTGGTAAAAATAGAATAATTGTTGTTAGTACTCTAAATTTACGAAAAGACTTATTCTCATTGATGGCATTACTAGATTTATCGGTATTATTGCCAGATTGATCATCACTAGAGCTATCAATAATCAAAACTACAATACTTTTCAGTAAAGAAACAATAATAATTGAAGTTAAGGTCGAAAAAATAATGACAGATGCTAACTGTTGCCCAGTTTCGATTATAAAAACGTTTTGCAAGAAATTAGGAGCAACAAATTGAGCAATTAATGGGAAAGACAAGAAAACTAGCCCACTAACAATTGGCACTCTAAGAAGAAAAATATAATATATTATATTAGCCCAAGAGTTATAAAAAATTGATGGAGAAAAATCTATACCTATTCCTTTTAAAAACATTTTTATTATTTCGTTTATTTTTCTGAATAAGTTTTGATTCAATAATCTGACACTTCCCAAAACAATAATTAAGAAAAATGCTCCCCATAAAACTGATACAGTAAATTGTCCAAGCAGTACAAGGGGAGATCTTGACAATGCTAAAACATCTTGGTTGATCATTAAACACCTCTTAATTTTTCAGCAATCTGCTTTTTAAATTAATCAAATACAATAAATTAAATTTTTAGAGAAAACAATAGGAAAAAGTCGGTTTTTATATTAGATAGTAGGAAAAAATTTTTTATTACTTAAATTTTCTTAACAATTCTCTTGAAATTATTAGAAAGCAACTCGAAAAATCATATTTTAGTACTATGGAGTAAAAAATTGAAAAGTTGCTAATTCTTCAATAAAATTTTAGGATTGTATTATTTGTTAAAGTAATTTCATAAATCTTCGTCAAAAAATATGATCCAAAATTCTCTAGCTTTACACTTAGCAAGTGGCGAAGAAACTCAACAGTTAGGTAGACAGTTAGGCGAAAAGCTACCTGTAGGAACGGTTTTATTACTACAAGGCGATCTCGGTGCGGGGAAAACCACTTTAGTTCAAGGTATTGGGGAAGGATTAGGCATTACGGATGCGATTGTTAGCCCGACTTTTACGCTTGTTAATGAATATCCTGAAGGACGCATTCCCCTGTATCACTTTGATTTATATCGTTTGGAACCTACTGAGGTGGCTTCGCTTTATTTAAACCATTATTGGGAAGGAGAAGAATTTCCTTTGGGATTAGTGGCGATTGAATGGCCAGAACGGTTGCCGTTTAAACCTAAATCTTATTTAAAAATTGATTTAACCCATGCTGAAGAGGGTGGCCGTCAAGCGGTTTTGCAGTGGTTCGGTAAGTCGGCGATCGCGTTAGAAGAATTAAATTTACAAAAATAATGGGGGACTAAACCCTTAATCCCCCTGCTTCGTATCAGTATTTTGCAATAGCGATTACTCTAAATCAAATTGGCTACCGCGTTTGTATTGTAAGTAAGCTGCAACGAAGAGTCCAGCTAAGGTGACAGGAATTAAACCTAATACAATACCTAATAACAGGGGTTCGATCACGGGATATCTCCTTAATTATGATTAATATGATTATTGCCTTTCTATTATCCTAATGCCACAGATCCCCCTTCTTCGCACTCGTAATGAGATTTCTTTAGGCTTGGGTGTTAGCGATCGCTTGAATATCACGAATGGAAAAGAGGGCACGGAATTTTAAACCTTGTTCTTGGTAAAATTCGGCTCCCCCCTGTTCTCGGTCAATGAGGGAAAAAACTTCTTCTACGATGTAACCAGCTCCCCGTAAGCGTTCTACGGCTAACATCGCTGATTTTCCTGTTGTTACCACATCTTCTAAAACAACAACTTTCGCCCCAGTGTTAAGATCTGGCCCTTCAATATAGGCTTTGGTTCCGTGACCTTTAGCTTCTTTGCGAATAATCAAAGCAGGAATGGGACGCTGTTCGTAGGCAGAAACCACACTGACCGCCGAGACAATGGGATCAGCCCCCAATGTTAAACCAGCAACGGCTGAGATATCGGTGGATAATTCGGCTAAGACTAATCGACCAATCGCCAAGGCCCCATTGGCCGTTAAGGTAACTTTTTTGCCGTTGAGATAATATTTGCTTGGTTGACCTGAGGAGAGAACAAAATCCCCTTCTTGATAGGCTAAGGTGGCAAAAAGCGTTAACAAATAATGACGTAAATCGGTTAAATTAGCGGTTGCGATTTCGGCGGTAGAGAGAAGATCAACGGTCATAAAATTTGAGGGGTGATTCAAGAAACCCAGATTGAAATTTACCTATCATTTCATTCTCTTCCAAATCGGGATCTAATTTTTTTAAAAACCCTTGAGACACTCCGTAAAAACCCTTAAAATTAGCAGGTTTTCTTAACGATTTTCCTATTGGCTCATCCTACTTTAGCGGTTACAATATTGGCTAGCGATCGCGGAGTGGTGGATCGTGGCACATTTGTTAGGAGTTATTTGTTATGGGAAACAGCATTCTAACGTCGCAAAATACCTTGAAATTAGGGCTTATCGTAACCAGTATTTGTTGGGGACTCTCTGCCAATGCCCAATCTCAACCGATGCCTGCGCCCTATGTCTCTTCTAACTCGACTAACTCAACCGTTACTGTCCCCGCAACTTCGACTACGCCCCCAGCCTTAGCGCAAGATTACACGAACTATACCAATGTAATGAATCAAATTACGCGCATTGATCAACTGCGGGATGTGTCGCCCCAAAGCTGGTCGTATGAAGCGTTAAAGAATTTAGTGGAAGGCTATGGTTGTATTGTGGGTTATCCCGATGGAACTTATCGCGGCGATCGCGCCCTGACCCGTAATGAATTTGCTGCTGGGTTAAATGCCTGCCTGACCCAAATCGAAAGACGAATTACGGAAGCTCGCGGTCTAGGGATGAACGTCCAAGGTGGCGGTGGTATGGCGGTGATGCCAAATGTTCAACCCGGAGAGCCATTACCCAATGTCTTCAATCGAGCTTTTTATAATGAGACAGGTCGTTTCTGGGATATCACCAGTATTTCGGGCCAAGCGAATAAAATTTTCGGCTGGCGGACTTGGCCAGGGTCATACTTTGACAACCAAATTGCTAACGATGGTCTAACCTTTGAAACAGTTTACGATGATGCCATGCGTCAACAAACGTCAGGCAAGCGAATTAGCACCCCTGATCTCGCTAATCCTTTTGGCACGTCTTTATTAGAAAATCCCTCCTATTTACGCACGGGAAATCCTAGTTATTAAATAAACCAATTATTTAATTAAATTGGCTTTTTATTAAGTTGATATTTTATTAACTTACGGATTTATAGCGTTTCTTTTTTAGGGATTACGGTTACTTGTTAATTGATTCTCAAGCGTTTGGGCTGACTGTAAGTGCGCTTGTAAAGTGGGTAATTGTTGTTGAGCAAAGGCTCGAATTTGAGGATCTTGAGCACTGGTTGCAGCCTGCTGAAAATCTTTAACATTATCAGTATGGTCTATCACCATTTGGCTCATATATTCCCGATCAAAATCATTGCCAGAAAGGGTTGATAGGCGATCGTGGAGTTCTTTATAGGGACTTTGCAAACTGGTTGGCGGAGTCATTCCTTTTTGGCGGAGTAAAGCCATGACTTGTTGATTGGATTTGCTATGATCCCGAATCATTTGCTGACCAAATTGCTTAACTTGGCGATTAGCCGCTTTTTGTTGTGCGAGTTGCCCTAATTGGACTTCTGCCATTCCACCTTGAGCCGCTTTTGTTAAAAAAGCAGAATCCGAGAACTCTGTTGTTTGGGGATTGGACGGTGTAGTGGAATTAGGTTGGGTGGGGTTAGGACGGGTCTGAACGATAGTTTCCTCAGAACGTACATGATCTTGATTAGCAAAAAACGTTAAACTGCCGGTTGTTAAGAGCAAAAACGCAACACTAACGGTACTGAAAGAAAAAAGTTGTCGCATAAAAATCCATGAATCTTATTACTCACAATTGAAAACCTTTCCCTGAATACTCGTTGATTTTGATGAGAGAAGCTTCTTTCCTCAGAGAGATCTTTATGATCAATCAAATAAATCTCTAAGACATATCATCAATTAAGGCAGTGCATCGTGTTTTTTTCATTAATCTCAGTTTTTCGGCTTGTTAACTTTTATTTTTGTCAATATTCACAACTTAAAAAATGCTCTAGGTTTGATAACTGATTTTTTGTTGCACATACTCACTGAAGAGTTCCGACTTTAACAGACTTTTTCCTCTTGATGGCTTGATAATGAAAAATAGCCCTGATTTCTCTAAAAAAAAATCCGTTCACACGCTTTGATAATCTCAATATTAAAATAATTTAATTTTTTAATAAATTTGGAGAATAATTCAATGTCTTTTAAATTTTGTATTACATTGGCAACTCTCTCAATTTTTGTAAATCCTTTATGGGCATTGGCTGGCGCAAAACTACAAATTGGGAAAAAGAAAGTGTATTTTTTTTCAATTATTTCTGATCAACTATCTATTGAAAAAAGTACGATAACGGCTCTCTTTCGTTTTGTGTGAACAAATTCACTGATGATATGTACAACTTAGATTCAACAATAGTTTCAGACGCTTATCGTCAAGTCTATTGGTTTTACTAAGATTTTCACACTCAGACCAAGAGAACCGTAATCAACAATTATTCCTGCATCTTTATTAATTAACGGACAAATTGAGGCATGACTTCAGCAGAGGTAAATAAGCCATAAATGCCCCGTTTATGCAGTGCGTTACCTGCTTTTAAGTAGCCAAAGGCTGGCCCACAAACGTTGGCGGCCATGCTGGTTTCATCACCCAAGGTAAAGGTATGGGTAGAAATTTTTCCTTCAAAAGTTCTTCCCGTAATATCGACGTGGGTGCTTAGGGGTTTTTTCGGATTGCGGGTATCGACAACGCCCCCAACTGTTACCTGCTCCCGTGAACAAATGCCTGCGAGTTCCAACATTATGTCGTCTGCGTGTTCCATATTTTCTAAGGTGAGAATGCCATTGGTTTTGTCTAACAAGGCTTCGACTTCCGCATCGCTCATGGTGCTGGCTTTTTCTACATTAAACCCAGGCATATGAGCAATATCTTCACGAATAGTAGCGCGATAGGCTTCCCAGTTAGCAATTCCGACCCCAAAGGTGATTTTAACGCTATGAATTTCAGCATAGCTTTGGGCTGCTAAGGCAGCTGCTGCCGTTAATAAACCAGGGGTTGCACCACAGCCTGTCATATAGGTAATCCCCGCCGCCGCCAGATCTGCTTGAAGTTCTAATAACTGCTCGACTGCGCTGGTACGTTTGAGGGCATCGACTAAGACTCCTTTCCATCCCGATTGAATGAATAGACGGGCAACATCAGCCATGAAAGTGTTGGGAAGGTTAGGCAAGGCAAGAAAATAACCATCCACATCTGCTTGTTGAATTAATTCGGCAATACTTTGTTGGCTCAGTTTGCCCCAGAGTTCTAAATATCCGACCGATCCCTGTTGATGGTAGGTAGCGATCGCGGAATCTGGATTTAAGCTTTCTGGGTTATAGGCGAACCCTTTGTGATCCGCAGCAGCGACCCAGTGCATTTCCTGTTTAGGAGATAAAATTCTAGCAGCGGCCTGTCCTAACCCGCCAAAACCAAGGATACCAACGCGCAGGGGATGGTGTGTAGTCTTCATATCAAATCACTTGCTCAATTAACGCTATTCCATTATCCGTCTTTACCGTCTTTTACTAATATTCTTTAACCTAAATTGAAGATAGGAGCCTATCCAATTAAGTATTATCTAATTTTTCCCATAACGAGATGCGGAAGAAATTGCACCTTAATTAAATCTTCGGGCAATTGGTCAAAGTAGTAATGACTCAGGCGATTTAAAGACAGTCAGGAAAGATCTTTGCAATAGCCTGTCGCGGCTAATTTTTTAGCGATGTTAATTTTCAGATTAACAATTTTTAAAAATTTGATGTCATTCGCCATCTTGCCAAGTTCTTGACTTTTGTTTTTTAAAGTTAGAACTATAAAATTTCTCGACTAAGATTTTACTCAAGGGGCAGTTGTATGAAACGGTGCATTTATTGTGAATCTCAGCATTTGAATAAAAATGGGCAGCGACGGGGTAAACAATGTTATTTATGCCGCAGTTGTGGTCGTCAATTTCTAGAGTCCTATCAGGTTAAAGGCTACCATCCGGCTATTCGGGAACAATGTTTAAGCCTTCATTTGAGTGGAATGGGCTATCGAGAAATTGAAAGAGCAACTGGCGTAAATCACAATACCGTCATTAATTGGGTTAAACACTTTAATACTCAGAAAAATGCGTTAAAAGTTCAACAAGATTCTTCGGAGTCTTTTTAAGAAATTTGTAGCCATGAGCGCGCGATTGTCAGAGATTTTTAACAAAATTATTGATTATGGGTTGAATTAAATTTTGATTTGAGTTGGTAGATAAACGCTAAAACAACTGCCTTTGCCGAGTTCACTGCTGACTTGAATTGTTCCCTGGTGATTTTGAATAATCGTTTGCGCGATCGCTAATCCTAAACCCGAACTGCCCTGATGGTAGGAACGAGCCGAATCCACCCGCCAAAACCGTTCAAAGATTAAGCTTAAATGTTCCGACGCAATCCCGATTCCCGTATCCATCACTGTCGTCACTAATTGATTGCCGATTTCTTGAGCTTTAATTTTTACTTCTCCACCTTTTGGGGTATAAATCAGCGCATTTGCAATTAAATTGTTGAATAAACGATGAATTTGTCCTTCATTGCCCCACATCGTTAAAGCTAGGGCAATATCCACTTTAAGCGTAATATTTTTTGCTTCAAAGGAAGGATAATAAAGTTGAACTAAATCCTCAAGAATGGCGGTTAAATTAAGTTTTTGGATTTCAAGTTGGGGTAAGTTTTCGTTCCGTGCTAGAAATAGCAAATCTTCGGTTAACTGTTTAATTTGATCGGTCGCGTTGGCGATCGTCGTAAATTTTTCCAAATCTTCCTGTCGCATTCCATCTGAATATTTTAAAGCCACCGTTGCATTAGCCTTAATGGCCATCAGGGGACTCCGCAATTCATGGGACGCATCCGCTGTAAATTGTTTGAGCCGTTCAAAACTAGCCTCAATTGCTGATATTGCCTGACGAGTTAACACGACAGAACTGATGCTTGCTAAAGCCAAGCCGATGAAAAAACCAATCGTTAAGCGTAAATCCAAACTGCGAATATTAGCCTCTAATTCCCTAGAAGATTGACTGACTTTGAGATAACCGACGGGTTGCTCCTGTCCTGTGCGATAGAGGGGTAAAACAATACTGATGATCTGATCACTAGAACCATTGGCATCCTCTTGCAGATTAGAAGGAACCACTGTTTTAGCTTTGTAAAGAAGACTTTTAAGATCTTGATCGACATAAAAAGAGGTATTACGAGCTTCTGTCACCAGAAATTCTTCTTTCCCCCGTTTGGCAATCAGCTTTCCCTGAGTATCAAACCATTCAATTAAGCGATCGCGGACTAAAACATCGTTATCAAGAATATTTTCATTCAGAACCAACCGACCATTCTCTAATTGGGTATTGGCGATCGCCTGTCTGCCTAAACTCGCTAACTTTGCATTAGAAATATCGTTAAAGCTTTTAATTGCTAAAATCCGCATGGAAACTGCAAATGAAGCTAAAACCGTCGCTACAACAAAGAGATAGGAAATTAGTAGTCGGTTACGAATTTGGCTAAACATTTTAGAAAAAATTAGGGCTTATTACCGAGACGATAACCGATACCATAAATGGTTTCAATTAAACTATCTTTTCCACTTACCGTTTTTAATTTATTGCGAAGATTGGTAATATGTGTTTTGACCGTTCCTTCACCAGAAGATTGATCAAAATTCCACAATTTATCTAAAATATCAGAGCGCGTTAAAACTCGATTAGGATTCTTTAAAAATAGTTCTAAAATCATATATTCTTTCGGCGTTAATGAAAGAATTTGCTCACCATAATTCACTTGGCAGGTATTCGGATTTAAGGTAAGTTTGCCATACTCTAATAAACTTGCCTGAGTTTCTTTTCCTCGCCGAGATAAGGCCCGAATTCTCGCCGATAACTCTTCTAGTTCAAACGGTTTGACTAAATAATCATCCGCCCCTGCATCTAGACCTGCAACCTTATCGGCAGTGGTATCTTTTGCCGTTAACATTAAAATGGGAACGTTCACTTGAGCCTCCCGCAACTTTTCACAGAGAGTAATTCCATCTAAACGGGGAAGCATTACATCTAATAAAATCAGATCATAATTCGTTGCCTGATTATAATTCCAACCTGCTATCCCGTCTGTCGCAATATCAACCACATGATTTTGATAGCGTAAATCTTCTGCTAACGGTTGGGCTATTCGATCATCATCTTCAATAATTAAAATTCGCATTTCCTTAGATTTTTTCCTAATTTATAATTAATTTTTAGGAATTAATAATTAATTGATTAAGGAAACAAAAAGCCGATTAATTGATAATTTAATTTACATCCTATCTAAAAGAGGAATTCCTAATAGAGATAATCCTAATTCTAATGTTCTGGCGGTTAAGTCACAGAGAATTAAACGAGAAGTTTTAATATTTTCTTCTGCTTTGAGAACAGGGCAATTTTCATAAAATTTATTAAACTTCTTGCTCAATTCATACAAATAATCACATAATCGATTGGGTAATAAACTTTTTTCAACTTCTTTGATGATTTCACTCAATTGTAATAAGGCTTTGGCTAATTCTAACTCTGTGGAATCATTAAAAATAATTGTCGTATTTTCATTTAGCTCTGCAAAGTTAATTTGACCTTCGCGGCTAATACTTTTAATACGCGCATAGGCATAAAGCATATAGGGGGCCGTATTGCCCTGCAATGCCAACATTTTATCGTAACTAAAAATATAATCGCTAATACGATTTTGGCTGAGATCAGCATATTTAACCGCCGCAATTCCCACTGTTTTAGCCACCTGCCCAATAAATTCTGGGGTCTCTTGCCGATTTTCTTCAACTAATCGCGCTTCTAAATCTTGACGGCTACGACTTACTGCTTCATTTAATAGATCCTTTAAGCGAATGGTATCGCCCGATCGCGTTTTTAATTTCTTGCCGTCTTCCCCTTTCACTAAACCGAAGGGAACATGAATAACTTCGACATTTTCAGGCAAAATCCCCGATTTTCTTGCAACTTGAAACACCTGGGCAAAATGATTGGCTTGACCCGCATCGGTGACATAAATAATGCGTTGAGCCTGATCGGTCTGGGTGCGATATTTTAAAGCCGCTAAATCGGTCGTTGCGTAATTATAACCGCCGTCAGACTTTTGAATAATGAGGGGTAAAGGATTGCCGTCTTTGTTGGTAAAGCCTTCGAGGAAAACACATTGCGCCCCTTGGTCTTCTTGTAATAAACCTACTGAGTCTAAATAACTGACAACTTCAGGCAAAAACGGATTATAGAAAGATTCTCCCCGCTCCGTTAACTTAATATCCAATAATTGATAAATAATTTGAAATTCTCGACGGGATTGCTCACACAATAATTGCCAGGCTTTTAAACTTTCTGGATCACCTGATTGTAAAGTTACTACGGCTTGCTGAGATACTTTTTTAAAGTCTTCGTCTTCATCAAATCGGACTTTCGCTTTACGATAAAAATTAACCAAATCTCCTAAATCTAAGGCATCGGATTCGACTAAGGCACTGGGATAAGCTTCTTTTAAATAGGTAATGAGCATCCCAAATTGCGTTCCCCAATCGCCCACATGATTGAGTCGTAAAACGTCATAACCCCGAAATTCTAAAATTCGCGCGATCGCGTCACCGATAATAGTAGATCGCAGATGGCCAACGTGCATTTCTTTAGCAATATTGGGACTAGAAAAATCCACAATCACTTTTTCCGACGGGCTAACTTTTTCTATACCTAAACGGGGATCAATTTGAATTGCTTTAATTTGAGCCACTAAATATTCGTGGGTTAATTTAAGGTTAATAAAACCTGGCCCCGCAATTTCTAAGGATTCACAGATTCCGGTTAGATCCACTGCTTGCACAATTTTTTCCGCGATCGCTCTCGGTGGTTGGCCCAGAGTTTTAGCCAACGGCAAGGCTACATTACATTGAAAATCACCAAATTTCGGATTGGATGCTGTCACAATCAACGGAACGGGAAGATCGACATTCGGAAAAAGATCGGAAAGGGCTTTTGCAAAAATAGAATTTAATTGTTCCGAAATTGATGACATGAATGATTTTAACCGTTGATTTTTAAAGTTGATGGGAAGAGCAAAGAAACAAACCGATATATTATTCTATCGTTTTCGGTTAGTGTTAAAACAACGACGGAGCAGTGTGGTGTGAATTTAGATGAGGCGATCGCAGAAATTCAAGCTGCTAATCTTGTAGCAGCATTAATTCAGTAGTTTGCCAATATTAATATTAAAGCTGCCAACTTTAGGCTTTCTTCTCGATTTTCATGGCTTTAGGGGGATGATAAACCCGACGACCATAGAGTTCTGTCACCCAACCTAAATGTTCAATAATCCACGAATTCAGCCAATCTTCTTGGTAACGCCAGCCCCAATTTCCGTCTGCTTTGCCTGGTAAATTCATGCGGGATTCTGTCCCCAGCCCCAAGATATCCTGTAACGGAAAAATAGCGGTATTGGCAACCGATCCCATTGCCAGACGAATTAAAGACCAGTGAATACCTTCATTGCAAACGCAGCCTAAATAATCCGTCACCCGTTTTTGTTCTTGGGGCGATCGCGCTGTAAACCAGCCCACCGTCGTATCGTTATCATGGGTGCCTGTATAAACAATTGCCTTACGATTAATGTAATTAAACGGTAAAAAAGGATTAGCTCGGTCTGAATCAAAGGCAAAATGCAGGATCTTCATCCCAGGAAAACCAAAATCATCCCGTAACGCTTCTACACCAGGCGTAATTACCCCCAAGTCTTCGGCAACAATTGGTAAATTTCCGCCTAAACTTTCTTGAAGCGTCGTTAAAAAGGCTCGACCTGGAGCATCAATCCAATCCCCATTAACGGCAGTTTTTTCGCCTTCCGGTACGGCCCAAAAAGCATCAAACCCTCGGAAATGATCGATACGAACAATATCAACGTATTGAAAAATGGCTTTAAAGCGTTGTATCCACCAGGCAAAATTGGTTTCGGCTAATTTCTCCCAGTTATAAACAGGATTTCCCCATAGTTGGCCCGTTTCACTAAAATAATCGGGTGGTACTCCTGCCATTAAAGCCGCTTCTCCCGTTTCTTCATCGAGACAAAAGATTTCAGGATTAGCCCACACATCCGAGCTATCATGCGCCACATAAATAGGAATATCACCAAAAATCGCAATGTAATTCTCGTTGGCATAGGCTTTTAATGCCGCCCATTGACGAAACACGATAAATTGCAAAAATTGATGATAAAAAATCGCATCTTTTAGTCGCTCTTTCCAAACTGCGATCGCTTCAGGTTTACGCTTTACTAAATCCGTTTCCCAGGTATTCCAACTGGCTCCTGAATGGACTTCTTTCAAGGCCATAAAAAGGGCGTAATCGTCCAACCAGTAGGCTTGCATCTGGCAAAATTCACTAAAATCAGCCGTTAATTTTTTGGGTTGAGAATTTTTAAACGTATCGCAAGCTTTTTTAAACAACGGAAATTTAAATTGTTTAACGCCTTCAAAATCAACCGTATCTAAGGGAAAAGCAGGAACCGTTGCTAAGTCTGTAGGGGATAGTAACCCATCTTCAACCAATTTTTCAGGACTAATTAACAGGGGATTAACCGCTAGGGCAGAATAACAGAGATAGGGAGAATTGCCGTAACCCGTTGGCCCCAGGGGAAGAATTTGCCAAATACTTTGATTGCTGGCTGCTAAAAAATCCACAAATCGATAAGCCGCATCGCCGAGATCGCCTATTCCAAAGCGACCTGGAAGGGATGTTGGATGTAATAAAATTCCACTGGAGCGTTTATCTAACATGGTTAAAATCCCTGAAATCTGGAATCCTGTAAAAACGATGGGCGGCCTATCTCAGCCCTTTTCCATACTATTGTAGGTGTGTGAGTTTGGATCAAAATGGGGATTTAGTTGATCTTTTCTCAATTAAACGCCTAAGTCTTGGAGTGCTAAGCGAATTTGCTCAATCCGTCTCCGATTAACGCCTAAATCAGAATCCCCCAACCGTGAGGCTGAACGGACTTGAATAACTTGGCTATCTTCGGGAAAATAAAACTCCACGTCATCCACAAAGCCAAAGATTTTGCTGCTGGACTCTGCCCGAATGTAGTTATCCGTTTGTTCAATGACTTCTGTTCCAGGAACAACGGTTAAGACTTTTAGTAAAGTGACTTTGGCTTGTGCTAGATCCGTTTGGTAAGGAATGGGCGCGATCTCGTGTTGAGCATCTCCATTTTGACTAACCACACAATTCGGAGAACTCGGACAGGGAGCCAATTGACGATTTTTAACCCCTAAATTGGTAGGCACCGAACCGCGAAAAATATCTTGAAAAAAGGGTAAGGCCGCCGTCACTTCCACCCGATTGAACAGAGGAGCCGCGATCGCAGGTTGCAAAGCGATGAGGTTTGCCGTGAGTGATATCCATACCGCAAGAATGAGAGAAACAATTAATTTCATAGTTCACTTCAAAGTCAACGCTTAATCTGCCTAACATTGACCATCTTACGGGACGTTACCGATAAATTCAAAAACTTTTTGCTAATGGTAGGATTTGGCGATCGCGTTTCCAATAAAAAAAGGGAATAGAAATAATCCTTTCCCTTTAAAATTCTCAGTGATAAGTTAAATTACGAGGCTAAAGCTTTTTGTAAACATTGAGCAATCGACGCTTTTTCCAATAATCCCAAGACTTCGCCACTGTCTTGAACGACGGCTAGTTGAGCAATTTTTTCTTGATCCAATAATTGGGCTACTTCAAATAAAGATTGGTTGGCTTTAACGGTTTTTAAGTTGTCGGGAGAGGTCATGGCTTGCTGTACCGTTAACTGTGTCCAATCCGAGGTAGGAATTTTTTTCAAACCATCTACTTCAAGGACTCCGATCAGTTGCCCTAATTCATTGGTGACGAGGAACTTACGCCAGCTTTCTTTGCCAATCACGTAATTATTCACAAACTCTCGTAGAGTTAAGCCTTCTGTGACGATGGGGCTATTGGGAATGACGGCTTCTGCTGCGGTATGGCTTTCTAAGCGGTCTTTAACTTGAGCATTGCGGGCAGAGAATCCAGCATTTTGTAAGAGGAACCAACCGATTAATAATGTCCAGAAGTTCCCGATGGGGCTGATTCCTAAAATTCCTAAGCCACCAATCGCGATCGCGGCCCAACCGAAGATTTGACCTGCTCGGCTGGCAATAATAATGCCTTGGTTTTGATTGCCACTCAGTTTCCACACCAACGCTTTCAGGATATTGCCACCATCAAGGGGTAAGCCAGGAATCAGGTTAAATACGCCTAACGCTAGGTTAATGGCTGCCAATAATCCCACAATGGCTTGTAACGGTACGGGTAAGGGAATCGTTAGACCAATTACAGTAAATAAGGCAAATAACAGTAAGCTAACCGCAGGCCCCGCGATCGCGACTCCAAAGGCTTCTAAGGGCGTTTTTGATTCTTTTTCTAAACTCGCTAAACCACCAAAGAGAAATAGGGTAATGGATTTAACTTCAATTCCTTGCGTGATCGCCACCCAACTGTGACCCAACTCATGCAGTAAAACCGAGGCGAATAGCAAGACAGCCGTAGCGAATCCTAAAAGCCAAGGGGTTAATCCTGATAGCTGGGGAAATTGAGCTAATTCTTGTCCATAACTCAGGGTGACTAAGCCCAAAATTAAAAACCAAGACGGATTCACATAAAATGGAATCCCAAATAAAGTACCGACTCGTAAGTTACCGTTCATCGGAAACTCTCCTTTTGATCGGGGAAACCAATTTTTCCCTCGTTGCTATCCCTATTGTAACGAAATGTAAATTTTCACACTCATACAGCAGAGGAGTAAAAACCCACAAAAGAAGTTCGGTTTTAACGGCATCAGCCTAAGTTGCTTGACGCTGATTCAGAGGAACGACTTCGGCTTCATTGCTTTCTCGCGCCACCCGAATAATTAACGCGGCTAAAATTAAACTGGCGACCACCGAACTTCCTCCATAGCTAAACAAGGGGAACGGTAAACCTGTTGTTGGTAATGCACCTGTGGCAACCCCAATATTGAGCAAGGCTTGCCCTACCATAACCACCATTACTCTCACAGCAATTAAACGTTTGACCTGATGGGTACAACGCATGGCAATCCGTAGAGCTAGGGTGGCATAGAACATCAACATACCGAGTAGAGCAATTCCACCGATTAAGCCAAATTCTTCCGCATAAACCGAAAAGATAAAGTCTGTGTATTGAATCGGTAAGTAAAACAATTTTTGCTGGGACATGCCATAGCCTGTGCCAAAAACACCGCCCGAACCGACTGCGTATAAACTTTGCACCAATTGATAACCATTACCCAATGGATCAGCCCAAGGATCCAGAAAAGAGGTAATCCGTTTACGCTGATACTCTCGGAGGCTAACACTTAAAACGGCGGTTGCAAGCCCTAAGAAAGCGGTTGAGCCTAAATAAATTGAAGGCAAACCCGAAGCAAGCGCGATCAACCAAATCGTCATTCCACACAGCGCAGTCGTACTTAAATTCGGTTGTAATAAAATCCCTGCTAAGATGACTCCAAAAATCCCCACCCAAGTTAACCTTACTTTCCACGGATGGCGGTTCCAGTTGCCAAAAATTCTCGCGCTCTGAATGACTAGAAAAGGTTTCATGAATTCCGAAGGTTGGAGCAAAAAGGGGCCAATAGCAATCCAACGCGTTGCTCCGTTTACTTCCGTTCCTAACCCCACTAAGGTCGAAAAGATTAACCCTAAAAACAGGAAGACTCCCCAAGGGGCAATGTTGAGCATGTAGGTCAACGGCGATCGCACAATAAAATTAAAGGCAATCATCCCGATCCACACAAACAACACTTGACGTTTGATGATGTATAACCCATCGTCATAATTCGCTTCCCCTTCAGGAAAAGAGGCAGAGAATAACACAATTAACCCCAAAATCAACCAGGCAAACGTTACCCAGCGGATTAATCGAGCCTCCCCCGACCAATTTTTGACATCTGGATCATAGAAAGGAATTAAGTAATTTAGTACCGACGCTTTAATAGGTAATGTCCTCCCGTTTTCAGGATTTAATCGTTAAAATAATTAGTTTTCAATATTTTTAAACTATTTTAAATTATAAATAGAGGATTCTCAATTTTCATATAATCCCCCCGCCTATCGGCACCCCCCTTAATAAGGGGGGCAGGGGGGATAAAGCGCAAAACGATTTAACGATTTTACGTTTATTTATGCTTCTCTACTTATTAGCTATAAATAGGTATTAAATAAGTCTGCTTGGTTGAAGGCCATCCTTAAAACTTTGTTCCCTAAATTTTAGATTAATTTTAAGATACCGTAGAAGCTTATTGAGTGCGATGAAAAAATAGAAAAAAGGACAATCTTAAATGAGATAGTCCTTTATTCTTCAATCTTTAACAAAATTAGCGAATCTTTAAACTGCTGCTAATTGAGGTTCAGGACGCTTACTATTACGGACTCCTTCAACGGCAGCCGCATAATCAGGTGCATTAAATACCGCCGAACCTGCGACGATCGCGTTAGCACCGACTTCTAAAACCTGCCAAGTGTTACTGGGTTTGAGTCCACCATCCACTTCAATCCAGGGATCTAATCCCCGCTCATCACACATTTCACGCAGCTTTTTAATTTTGGGAATCACATCAGGAATAAAGCTTTGTCCACCAAAACCAGGGTTAACACTCATAATTAACACCAGATCACAGACGGGTAAAACATACTCAATCAGATCTAACGGGGTAGAGGGATTCAGAACTACACCCGATTGTTTACCTAACTCCCGAATTTGACAAAGGGTACGGTGTAAATGGGGGGAAGCATTGTGTTCAGCGTGGACGGAAATAATATCTGCTCCAGCTTTTGCAAAGTCAGCCACATATTTTTCGGGTTCAACAATCATCAAATGAACATCCAGGGGCTTCTTCGTATAAGGACGGATGGCATCAACAATTAAAGGGCCAATGGTGATGTTGGGAACAAAACGTCCATCCATAACATCAACGTGAATCCAATCGGCTCCTGCTTTATCAACCGCTTGGATCTCTTCTCCTAAACGACTGAAATCCGCCGATAAAATGGAAGGGGCAACGACAATGGGTTTCTGGGACATGACTGATATCTTTCTCTCAGGCGCACTTTTCCTATGGATTCAGTGTAAACAATTATGGCCTTTTGCGTAAGTCCTAAATACTTCCGTATAGCTCAATACTGAATTTCTTTCCTTAACTGTTAAAGCTCAAGCAGATCATCCTTTTAACAGAATATTGACTGACTTAACCCCGTTAACGTTGGAAAATCTAATCAATCTTATTCAAAAAATATAATCTTGTTGAGGGCGAACGATGGGACTCGAACCCACGAATGGAGGAACCACAATCCTCTGCCTTAACCACTTGGCTACGCTCGCCATTAACCGATATTCAGTATAACATAACGATGTTATCAGTTTAATGGTGTTGATCGAATTTTTGAAATCTCCTCAACGAATTCTCCGATTGCTTAAGACGTGGGCATATTGTATTTATTAAAGAGGTTGTGAGAGAGTGCAAATGATGAAAGCATTACAGGTTGTAATGGTATTGGGAAGTGTCCTACTGGGCAGTAGTGGCATTGTCATGGCGATCACCAATCCTTGTCAGCAAGATTATGAATCCTATGCAACTGACGCACTCTCGTTTTACCTTAAGGATCAAATTTGTCCCCAAGCGGGCCAATCTTTAGGTGGTTTTGTCCAAAGTTACTGTAAAACCCTAGTTGATACAGGTCGCCCTCAGATTAAACAAATTATTGCGACGACAACGACCCGCCAAAATTTTTTGATTTTTAGTATTTACGAAACCCAATTGTCTATGCCATCTCCTGTTCCCAGCTATCAATTTCAAACTGTTGGGGTCATGCAAAATTTTTACACCTATCAAGCGGACAAGTTATAAAATAAGTAGCATTATTGGAAAGGCTTTAGAGTAAACACCCATGAGCAATTCAATCAATATCGAGATTTCTAACGGCTCAGACAATCTTTTAAAAGATGACTCTCATCAAACCCGTACTCCTCCTTGGGGAACGGTTACTGTTTTGGAAGAGGGGCCGCGTTATCGCATTAATCGCATCGTGGTTAAACCAGGGCAACACATGAGCACCCAAATGCACTACCATCGCAGTGAACATTGGGTCGTGGTTTCGGGTACCGCTAAAGTTACTTGTAATGGTGATGAAAAGCTTTTAAAACAAAAAGAATCCACCTATGTTCCCATGAATACGCCTCACCGTGTGGAAAATCCTGGGGTGATTGATTTGGTGATGATTGAGGTGCAGAATGGTGAATATTTAGGGGATGATGATATTGTGCGTTTCTCTGAAGAATAAGATTTAGATTTTAATGCAGTTAATTTTTTACAGCAAGCCTGGATGCCATTTGTGTGAAGGATTATATGAAAAATTGCAACAGGTGCAGTCCCTACCCTTAGAAATTGAAGTGCGGGATATTACAACCCGTGAGGATTGGTTTAATCGTTATCAATACGAAATTCCTGTTCTGTGTCAGCTTATAGATGAAACCGAAAGAGTTTTGCCGCGTTTGTCGCCACGAGCTTCAATTAAACAATTAGAAACCTTACTCATGCAGTACGGTGATCGCGATTAGTATCAAGCATTGTCAAGAGTTTAGGCTGTGGGGGGATTAAGATGCAAAATTTGACGCTACGGGATACTACGTTTAACTGGCGCGATCGCACCTATATTATGGGAATTTTAAACACGACCCCCGACAGTTTTAGCGATGGAGGTCAATTCAATACGCTGGATAAGGCTCTAAAACAAGCAGAACAGATGGTAACAGCAGGGGCGGATATTCTCGATATTGGCGGCCAATCCACGCGACCAGGAGCCGAAACCATTTCCCTCGAAGAAGAATTAACCCGTACCATTCCCGTTATTCAGGCAATCAGGGATAAATTAAACATCCCGATCTCTATCGATACCACCCGTGCCGAAGTTGCCAAAGCCACGATCGCCGCAGGAGCCGATCTGGTTAACGATATTTCAGGCGGAACCTTTGACCCTTTGATGTTAGCGACTGTTGCCGAATTAGGTGTTCCCATTATTCTGATGCATATTCGAGGCAATCCTCAAACCATGCAGCAATTAACCGATTATGATGATTTAATCACGGATATTAAGCAATTTTTTACAACTCAAATCCAAAAGGCTCAAAAAATTGGTATTCCTGTCGAAAAACTTATTCTTGATCCAGGTATTGGCTTCGCAAAAACAGCGAGTCAAAATTTAGAGTTATTAAGACAATTAGCTCAATTTAAAACGTTAGGTTATCCCTTATTAGTTGGCCCGTCTCGTAAAAGCTTCATCGGGCAGATTCTTCAACAAAACGATCCACAAAAACGAGTCTGGGGAACGGCTGCGGCCTGTTGTGCGGCGATCGCGAATGGAGCCAATATTTTACGGATACATGATGTGTCAGAAATGGCGCAGGTTTGCCGTGTCGCCGATGCCATTTGGTTAGCTAGAGAATAGCATTTCAGCTTAACTCATAGAACCTTAACATAATTTCTATCTAGAGAGTGAAGGGGATTAATATCTGCCTGATTATTAGTTCAGTCTGGTATTTACACCTTTAAGCGTAAGGCAGGCGAGCATCTGTACCTATTGAAGGATTCATTAAGATGGTAAACATCAGCTTAATAAAATGCTATGTCAAACCTCTTAGAAAAAATTTTTTCAACTGGTTCTTATATTCCTCACGGGCACTGTTACCTTTGGCAGTCAGAATTGGTTTGGCTGCATATCGTATCGGATTCGCTCATTGCTTTAGCTTACTATTCCATTCCGTTGACATTGGTTTACTTTGTTTACAAGCGTAAGGACTTACCGTTTGATTGGGTTTTTCTGCTGTTTGGAGCCTTTATTGTTTCCTGTGGAACAACTCATTTGATGGAGGTTTGGACACTTTGGTATCCTACCTATTGGTTATCGGGCATTCTCAAGGCTATCACGGCTTTAATTTCCATTTATACCGCCATTACGCTAGTAGAGTTAATGCCTTTAGCGTTGGCTTTACCTAGCCCTGCTCAATTAACGTTAATTAATCAAAATTTAGAGCAAGAAATTCGCGATCGCCAACAAGCCGAAGAAAAAGTACGGGAACTGAATCGGGATCTAGAAGCAAAAGTTGCCCAGCGTACCGCAGAACTGGAAAAATCGATGAATCAAGTCCAAGATTACGTCGAACGAACTGCCTTAGCAATGGAAGCGGCTCAGATGGGGTCGTGGGACTGGGATTTACACACGCAAAAAATTACCTGGAGCCCTTATCACGAAGTTCTTTGGGGCTATGAACCGGGCCATCCCGAACGTTCCTACGAAGATTGGACACGACGAATTCATCCCGAAGATTTAAAGCGAATCGAAACGGGAGTGCAACAGGCAAAAATTAATCATTCTAATTTTTCAGAAGAATATCGAATCCTTTGGGAAGATGGAACTGAACATTGGATGGTGAGCTATGGCCGTTATTACTATAACCAAGCAGGAGAAGCGTTCCGTGTGATGGGGATGGTACAGGAGATTACGGATCGCAAATTGGCAGAAGTCACGTTACAAGAACAAGCCCAGCAATTAAACGAAATTAATAGCCAATTAATGCAAACTACCGAATTAGTCCGCCAACGCAACCAAGAATTAGACCGTTTTGCCTATATTGTTTCCCATGACCTTAAGGCTCCTCTGCGGGCGATCGCGAACTTAGCTCAATGGATTGAAGAAGATTTAGCTGATCAAATTCCCCAGGAGACGCAACACAATTTGAATTTATTGCGATCGCGGGTTTTTCGGATGGAGGCCTTGATCAATGGTTTGCTGACCTATGCGCGGAGTGCCTATCAAGAGGTCTCTATCACAGAGTTTTCGCTCAATGAGCTATTGCTGGAAATCATCGACTCCCTCAATATTCCCCCTGGTTTTACCGTGAAAACTCCCTCGAACTCGTTAACCCTAAAGACGAGCCGCTTAATGCTGAGTCAAGTCTTTACGAATCTGATCACGAATGCGATTAAACATAATGATCGCTCTGATGGAGAAATTAAAATTACGGTTGAGGCTTACGACCAAGGCTATCGTTTTTCTGTATCGGATAACGGGCCCGGTATTGCGCCTGAATTTCATGATCGAATTTTTGAAATGTTCCAAACCTTCAATGGTCATAGTCAAAGTCAACAAGAAAGTACGGGTATTGGCTTAGCTATTATCAAAAAAATTATTGAACGTATAGGGGGACACATTGAGCTTCAATCGGCATTAGGCAAAGAAACAACGTTTACTTTTACCTGGCCGATTTCTTTAACGAGTACGCTAAACCATTATCAAGCAACGGTTAAAACCCCAGAATTAGCAATTTGATTTATCCTGCTATTAATATCGCGCTGTATTTATAATAAATTCACCAAAATTACAGAAATCA
>CAYZWO010000048.1:20235-28947 GCA_964482215.1 uncultured bacterium | reverse complement strand
CCTCCCGCCTATCTATCATCTATTATACTTTCTTCACACAAAGTCGTGAAGAGCCCATTTTTTAGTTGGCTAAATTTAAATAACTTATGTTTAAATTCTAAAACATCATTACCATCAAGATTTTTAAGATAAGTATTATATTCAACTGTTATTATTCTAGCCCCTTAACTATTTTGTTGAATTTCTCGACGAATATCATCAAGAGGCGATTCATAGTCAGAAATTTCTGGCTCATCAGGAATAAATTCAATAGTAACTTTGAGTTTTAATTTCCCCTTCTGCCAACCATTAGAACCTGCTTTTAAAATTCGACAATCTACACCTTGTTTAAACCAGTAGAAGCTTTCCTTTGCATATAGATCAAGTTTTTTGCTGGTGTTATGATTAATTAGTGTAGAAGGCATTGTATAGTCAAAAGCTTCTTGTAAAACTTGTTTAACTTTGCCAAACTTAAAGACTTTTTCGTTTTGTTCTAAAATATCATCATCATTAAGATTTTTAACATAATCGTTATATTCAAGCTCCATTGTTTTTCTCCATTAAATTGTAACTTGTTTTTAATTATTAACTATTTTGTTGGATTTCTCTACGAATATCATCAAGAGGAGATTCATATTCAGTAATTTCTGGTTCATCGGGAACAAACTCTAGAATCATTCTAAATTGCAATTTTCCTTTTTTCCAACCTTCAGAAGAATTTCCTTTTAAAATTCTAGCAACACCACCATTAATAATATAAGAAATTCCTTGAAGGATATAGCTGTAATCTTTTTTGATTGCCTCCTCTGCAACAGAGATTATTCTCTTATTATTTATAATTGAATCGAGCGAAATTTTGAGTTGACCAAGTTTATAAACTTTATTGCCCCAATCTAAAATATCAATCATCATTTGTATCTTGAAGATATTCATTATATTCAATAGGCATACTTAAATTGCTCCAAAATAAAAGTAACTAAGGGAGTAACATAACTCCCTCAAATTTTAGCATGAATATTCTTAAGTTAGATCGGTATCATTCACTAAATCAACCTCAATAACTTCAGATTTAACTGATTCTATTGGTACAACTAAATCATTTTGAATAACCAGAGGTAACTGATATAATTGCATCGCTTTCAAACATTCATTAATGCTAGAAACGGCTTCATTATAAGCTTCAATCTTTTCCTTAACAATTCCCTGCAAACGGCTATTTCGAGCAATTTTTTCCTCCGCTTCTTTTTCCAAAGTTTGCTGTAAATAAGAACGAGCAACATCATACTGTTTTAGTATCTCGTCTGCCTGTTCATCAGCCATTGGTAAAAGATGAGCTTTAATGCTTTGATTAATCTTTTGGCGGAAGGTTTTCCGAATTGTTTCAGAAACTTTTGGCTCCACATCTAACTTTAATAATTGACGAATCGCAGGTTCCGCACTCACAATACTTTCCGCATCATAACTTTGGGAAGTTAGCTGTAAGGTTTCACGGAATTGATAAATCGAAAACGTTCCTTCATCATAAAACAGCAATTCTTAGTATGAGAATGATTCTCATGAGTTTATGGTTTTGCAATACCCGAAACCCTTATTCTGTCGTTGACTTGTGAACTGTTTTGGTAACTCTGAGAGCCTTTTTATAGTACAAATGTTTTAAAATGAGAATTGCTGTCTCAAATAACGTTTCCTTGTCGTCATCAGACAAAAGCTCAATAGAACCGATAACTTCTTGTAAGGTTTCCATAGAATTTTTCTTCTTATTTTAAAGACTTATCAAGAATAAACAATCTTTTTTCATAATATCAACATTTTTATCAATATCTATTTTGCAGTTAGATTCCGTGCAAGGTAAAGATAAAATAGTATTTGTATTATGCCCCTACGGAAATTTATCTGTCACCACAATGCAATTTACTGTATAACGTTGCTTTAAAATTCATCCCAAACGACCTGATTCTTACCTTGCGCGATCGCGTGTTTGAGAGATTGTTCTGCAAGATTAATCAAAGTTTCTGGGGGAATCGCTGGGCTAGGAATCGCAGTGGCAACCCCATAACTCAAGGTAATTAAATTTTGTTCTGCATCAAAAATATTTAACTGTTGAACCCCTAAACGAATATTTTCAACCACACACAGCGCGCCTTCCTGGGGAGTATGGGGTAACAAAACTGCCAAAGTATCTTTACTATAGGATGCCGCCACATCAGCAGATCGTTTCACCTGATGACGAACCACTTGGGCAATCTGTTTGACATAATCTTCCGTCACACTTTGGCCATGATACTGCCACAAACTAGAAAAGTTATCAATACAGCAAAGAATAAGAGAAATTTGGGATTGGGTACTATCTCCCCACAGGATGCGTCCCCGTGCAGAACTCCCCCATTCTCGTTCCAGATCTTTTTCAAATCGTGGTCGATTGGCGAGTTCCGTCTTGGGATCAATATAGGCAACTTCGGCTAACTCAAAATTCACCTTTTGCAAAGAAGCTTCAATTTTATTAAATTCCTGAGTAATTTCTCGTAAATGCTCATTTTTTGCTTCTAATTCTTTTTGCATTTGCGCGATTTTTAATTGATGGTTAATACGCGCGATCGCGGCTTTAGGGTGAAAGGGAGCAACGAGATAATCCGTTCCTACCGTATCTAAAATTAACGAAAGATCAACCTGTTCGGAGTTACAGCAGAGAAAGATAAGTGGTGTTTTTTCTAAAACCTTAATTTGCATCAACTGTTGATAGGCCTGAATCGCTTCTGTGGAAATATCGTGACGCAATAGAATTAAATCAGGCGGATTAGCAGTAACAGAATTACTAAGTTCATTATTCCATCTGATTTGACTAATTGCATAGCCCTTTTGAGCCAATTCATCCAATAAAATAGCAATTTCGTCGGAAGATTCCCCAATAAAAAGGATGGTATTCGAGAGGGTATTACTAAGATCTAAAGTTGAAGGCATACGAAACAATCCCCCTGATGAAGACAAGAGTAAGCTAAAAAAAGAAATGTTGAGGATTCTAAGCGCGGTTCTTTTTACGATTACGAGGATTGAGGATTTCGCTTAACCCTTCCCCAATAAAAGACAGCCCAACCACCATTGTTGTTAATGCCAAACCAGGATAGAAAGTTGTCCACCAAATCCCCACCGACAGATCGGATAAGGCTTCTTTTAAGTCGTGCCCCCATTCAGGAACTTCTTCAGGAAGTCCCAAACCGAGAAAACCTAATCCACCCAAAACCAAGATGGCATCGGCGGCGTTTAAGGTAAACAGAACAGGCACACTCTGAATAACGTTTAAAAATAAATATTTGGATAATACCCTAGTGGGAGTTGCCCCCATTGCTTTGGCTGCTTCGACAAACAGTTCGTTTTTAACGCTGGTGGTATGGTTGCGAACGAGGCGATAGTATTGAGGAATGTAGGAAATACTGACCGCGATCGCGACGTTGAGGATTCCTCGACCGAGAATAAAGGCTAAGGTGATTGAGAGCAATAGCCCTGGCAAGGTATAGATGGTATCCATTATAAATAACAGGACTTTATCTACTTTTCCGCCCAAATAACCGCTAATCAATCCCAAGGGAACACCAATAAACACGGATAGAGTCGTCGCTAGGATCACAACCTGTAAGGCGGCTTGGGTTCCAAATAAGGTACGGGAAAAAACATCATAACCGCGTACATTCGTCCCAAACCAATGGCTCCAACTGGGCGGTTCTAGGGGCAAACTGTTGAGTAAATCTGTGGGGTCTTGCAGTAACCCAGTCGCTTGTAACAGGGGCGCGAAGATTGCAATTAAGATAAAAATAGCCGTAATAACCAGCCCAATTACCATCAGTTGTAGGGATAAATTGGGACGCAGCGATCGCATAAAAGGAAGTTTAACAGTGGTCATAGGCGGTTATAGAGCTTAATTTCCAATAGATTACGACCTAATTGCTTTCCTATCAAGTCAAAACTCGAAGTTTGTAAGAAAAATTTGTTGTTCGTAAAATTACTTTTGCAACAAGGGCGATAGGATTTGCCAGGCGGAGAGAAACCGTCCCTGCATAAATCGGGCAATCCCTTGGAGGGCATTGATTTCTAAATTATCGGGGGCCAGTTTTAAGGCAGGTGCAAGGGCCAATTCACCTGCTCGTCCTTGCCAGTCGTAGAGATAGACAAAGGCTAAATAGGCATGGGAATAGGGATTGTTGGGATCAAGTTTAACCAAGGATTGCAAGGCCGCGATCGCGGATTGAGGATTTTGTTGTAATACTCTGGCCAATACCTGTGCATAAGTCCAGTTAACGGCTTCAGAAGGATTTTGGGTCAAGCGATAGGATAAAGATGCATCGACTTGTTTGAGGTAATCGTGGGTGGGATCGTAAACATTGAGTCGATCTACTTTTTGGAAAACAGGATCAAGTCCCTGAACGCCATTGGGTAAATTGAGGGCTAATTGACGCAGTTGGGTCACAAAATCTAGTTCGGGAGCCGCTACGGTTGGCGCATTTTTATTTAGGGTAATTTTGGTTTCAGGAAGCGAGATCGCCTGTTTTTTTTCCGTTTGATAATCCAAATATTCGGCCTTGAGTTGATAATCTCCATCGGGTAAATTTTCCGTCGGTAACATTGCTGTTGTTTCAATCACTTCTAAGGCTTGATCAGGTCGATTTGCTTGGATCAATTGCCCGAAACCAATGGCGTGATCATGAATCCAATAGCGTTCAGGGTTACTCACCGATTGCCAAGTTAATAACACCATACCTGAGGTTAAATCTTTCCCCGATCCCGACCATTGATAGGTAATGGGAACTGCTTTTCCTGGGGGAACTTGCTCAGGAATTTGGACAACATTAAGCTGAATTCCATTAACCGCATTGGGTAACGCCTTGACAATCACAGGGGACGATTTTCGATGGAAAAGTTTCAGGGTACTTTGATCAGCAAGTTGCCAGCTTTTAATAGTTTGAAAATTAGGATCAGTGTCTAAGGTTTTCGCAAAAGCCAGTTGAGGTTCCCTCGCGTGTAAGTTATCGCCTGTTTTCGTAATAAACCAATCAAAAGCCTGACTATCTTCAGCGACCTTTTCGGGAGTCGTAGCCAATTCTCGACCGTAAACTTGGAAGTTTTCCAAAGCACCAAAATAATTGAGGGTATTAGGATTAACAGAATCCGTGTTAGGAATAACGCCTAAGTTGCCAATTTGATAGGGCGTAGTTGCAATCACGGTTTTGACCAGTTCGGCATTAGGAACAGGTTGACCGAGATAGGGACGAAAGAGAACGCTAGGAGTGAGGGCTTGGCTTAATTGATCACTAGCAGGAATGGGAAATAAATTCAAAATCATCGCCAAAAACGCGATCGCCAACGTCCCCCACCGCACAAATTCCCACCGCGATCGCCATAGAGTTAAACAATAAGCTAAGAAGATCCCTAATATGGGTAAATAGGGCATAATATAGCGGCTATCTTTGTTATATAAAGCTGAACAAATCAAATAGGTACTAAAAAAATAAACCGCTAACCAAATTAACCCAGGTAAAGCCTTTTTTCCTTCAATTAATAAACCTTTGTTGGGGAAACGACCGAGTAAATGTAACAGTAAGCCGACAATAGGGGGAATCAATAAAACCCAAGAAGCCGCTAAGGGTAAATCTTTCCAATAATACGTCCAAGCGGCCAACGTATTGACTGCTGGATCGCCTTCCATCGCCGCAGGAATGGCATTAGAATTTTGCGCCGTACTAAATAAATAAATCCAATTGGTTCGATACCAGGGAAACCAAATTATGATGGAACAAAAAAAGCCAACAAAAAGTTGTAAAAATCTTTCCCATTGACGTTTAATTAAATAACCAATTTTTAACCAAGCAATTGGCCCAATGAGATAAAATAAAACACTTTGTTTGGTAAATAATCCTAACCCTAAACAAAGTCCCAAAATAATGGCAAAAATCCATTGATGCCGTCGTGTTTTTGCTTCTTTCCACAGAGTTAAAACAGCAAAACAAGCAATGGTAATAGCTAAAAGGGGATTATCTAATAAAAATTGTAATCGAGTTTGATAAATGCGGGGAAATAAAACAGAAAACGCCGCTCCCCATAGTCCAATCTCTGCGTTAAATAGGGTTTTGCCAATCAGATAAACCGAACCAATTAACACTGCACTGTAAACTAAGCTCGTTAATAACGCTTGATCATTACCTGTCCCAAAAATTTGTTGAAAAGGAACGCTCATTAAATAGGTCAAGGGCGGATACTTGGTCGATAACATCCAAAACTGTCGCCACCATTCTCCATTCAAAAAATCAGGATTTTGTAAGGCTCTGAGATATTCCAGCGCGAAGGTTAAATGATTACTTTGATCCCAAGCAGGAACCGATTGATCCAACGCTAACCAGACGCGATCGCAGAGATTACTGATTAACCAAATAAGCCCTAAAAACAATCCTATTTGTTGATTAGTGAGGCTTTTTTGCAGTTCCTTCATAGCTATGTTTTAATTAAAATTCGTAATATCAAAATGCTCGGTAAAAATAGAGGAAAATCAATGCTTGGACAACGTAACCCTGTACTGTTAGTGCATGGAATTTATGACACCGTTTCTAAGTTTAATGCACTAACCGCATACCTCCATCAATTCGGGTGGTCAGTCCATCGCCTCAATCTTACCCCCAATAATGGTTCCGCGCCGTTGAATGAATTAGCCAAACAAGTTGCCGAGTATATTGAAACGCATTTTGAGCCTAATCAAGCGATCGATCTATTGGGCTTTAGCATGGGCGGTTTAGTTACTCGCTATTATTTACAACGTCTGGGGGGCGTGCAACGAGTTCAACGCTATATCACTATTTCTGCCCCAAATCACGGAACCTTAATGGCCTATCCTTTATCCTTGCCAGGGATTAGGCAAATGCGGATGAATAGCCTCTTTTTGCAAGACTTAAATCAAGATTATTTTGAATATTTAAGTCAAATAAAAGTTATTAACCTCTGGACACCCTACGATCTGATGATTATTCCTGCAACCAGTTCCAAAATGGGCATTGGTCAAGAGATTAGCATTCCTGTTCCTGTCCATGCCTGGATGGTTTCTGATCCCCGTGTCATGAAATTAGTTGTAGAGGCCTTATCCGATACGTTAGATCCAAACTTACGATAAAACAGTTTTTTTCAATTATCAATTAACCCAAATCAAAAATAGGCCCTTTAGGAACAATTTCTGACGGATTTAACCAAGGATGACTGCGGTAATAATGATGTTTAATATGTTCAATATTGCAGGTTTCTTTGACTCCATGATAGTGATATAAATTTCGCAAATATTGCCAAAGATTAGGATATTCGTAAATATGGCGTAGATTACATTTGAAATGAACGTAATAAACGGGATCAAAGCGCAATAATGTTGTAAACATACATAAATCTGCTTCTGTAATTTGCTCGCCACAGAGATAAGGTTGTTGCCCTAAGATTTGCTCCCAGTGATCTAGATGGTGGAATAAATCGATTACGGCTTCTTCATAAGCTAGTTGGGATGTGGCAAAACCTGCTCGATAAACACCGTTATTAATCGGCTGATAAATGGCATCAATGGTTTGATCGATTTTTTCCTGTAATTCGGGGGGGCAATAATCGGTTTGATTCGACGCGATCACTTGGAATTCGTGATCCAACATCCGAATAATTTCACGGGATTCATTGTTAACAATCGTCTGAGTTTGTTTATCCCAAAGAATCGGAACCGTTACCCGCCCTGTATATTTAGGGTCAGCTAGAACGTAAATTTCCCGCAAGTATTGTTTATTATTAACAAAATCGAGGATAGAACCCGAAAAATCACTAAACCACCAACCATCATCTCCCATATAGGGATCGACAACAGAAATGGAAATGGCTTCTTCTAACCCCTTGATTTTCCGCATAATCAGGGTACGGTGCGCCCAAGGACAAGCCAAAGAAACGTAAAGATGATACCGTCCTACTTCGGGTTGAAAGGGATTATCGTGATCGCTGCTTATTTTGGAACGAAAGGTCGTCGGCTGACGTTGAAAACGGCCTTGATTATCCTGTACATATTCTTTGTTGTACCATTGACCTTCGATCAGCATTCCCGTTGCCATAGGCCGTCCCCTCCTTTGCAGGATTTAAGGTTTATCTCAATATTACCCTCAATGAATTGGTGGTAACGCTTTCAATTTTTACATAGATAACTAACTATTCACCTGTCTAACAAAATTAGATAGCATTTTTAGCCCTAAATCTGACGATTTTTCAGGGTGAAATTGAACTGCCATCACATTATCTTTCGCGATCGCGGCCGTTACGGTTTGTTGCCCATGCGTTACAGTTGCAGCAGTAACTTGTGGATCTATGGGATCAACATAGTAAGTATGCACAAAATAAACGTGGGGATTCGTTGGTAAATCCTGCCAAAGTACATTATCCGCTTGCGTCAAACTCAAAGCATTCCAGCCCATGTGAGGAATTGTTAACCCAGGCTCGGATTGAAAACGCCGCACTTTACCCTGAATGATTCCTAACCCACGCTCTGTTCCTTCTTCTGACTCATCAAAAAGAAGTTGCAACCCTAGACAAATTCCTAAAAATGGTTTTCCCGACGCGATCGCGGCTTTTATCGGTTCCACTAAATGCCTATCCCGCAACTGTCTCATCGCAGGATCAAACGATCCCACACCAGGTAAAACAATACCATCGGCCGCTTCTAAATCCGCAGTAGAATCCGTC
>CAYZWO010000048.1:0-20225 GCA_964482215.1 uncultured bacterium | reverse complement strand
GTTAGCTCCTACTTTTTCCAACCCTTTGCAGGCAGAATGGAGATTTCCCATGTCGTAATCAATAACCGCAATAAATCCCATAATTAAGCATTAAACTGATGTCTTTAATTTTATAGCATTCTCGATTAGGGATTTAGCCAAAAAGTAAAAGTTATTAAATGATCTTTAAAATTAGTTTATTCCAGTCTTTTTTGTGTATAAAAATCTCTCACTATTACTTAACAAATCTTATTGAATAGCTAATAAATTCTTGAGTCCAATCCCGAAGCTTTTTCTAAACCGACTTTTAACTATTTTTTCCGATATTGCTAAGTTTTATTAAGTGCTAAAATCCCGACTTTTTCCGTCTTTTTTCTCTTTACATTTATATTCTTTAGATATTATTCTTTCAATATACGAGTAATACTTAAGAATAATATTCTAGCTCATTTTAAGAAAATAATGCCTTTAAATGGGTTTTAGATGGGTCATAAAGAGGCGATTTCTTTGTATAAATGCTAGAGAGCAATACAGTTTCAAAAAGTTTTTTGTTAATTGTTTAGAATCAATGGAGGTTCTATGAGTGATGTAACTTGGTTTAAAATTTTTCCCGATGGCAATCAATGCTTTATTGTTGGGTATGCAGGTTCCGAGCCAAAAATCGGGCTGAGTACCATTAAAAAGGAGGAATTAGGAGAATTTTTGAATAAATATCCTAATGCTCATAATATCCATGTGGCCAGTGCTGAAGAAGAAATTCCGAGAGTTCTTATTTCTAAGCCTGATCCTAAGCCTGATCCTAATCCTAATCCTAATCCTAATCCTAATCCTAATCCTGATCCTCGTTGGATTCCCTGGGCTAAAACTCCTAAAAACGATCAAAAACTAACAGCATTGACTCAGAAATATGGCCATCCTAATATGCAAGGAAAATATCGAAATGGTTGGCCAGAAGGAATTATTTATCATCATACGGCTGGTGGTTCCGATCCTTACGGTACACTTGAGTTTCTTTGGGATAAATATCCCTGTCTTGTTGTAGATCGTGAGGGTGTTCTCTATCAGTGCTTTCCTCTTGATGAGTGGGGCCACCATTCTGGAACAAAACACCATGAATACTGTGTCGGTGTTGAGGTGGTAGGTGCAGGATTACTAAAGCCAAAAACCATTAACGGAGCAACAAAGTACTGTCCTTGGTTTGCTCTCAATGAGAATACAGGAGCGGTAACAAGGACTAATTTGTGTCTAGATCAATCTGAATGTCGCCATCAAGATGGTGATAGTATCCGAACGGAGGGATGGTATCAAAAATTTACGCCTGAGCAAGAAGCAACGGTTGAAAAGCTCTGTCTTTATCTAAAAGAACAACGACCTGATATTTTCTCTTTTGACAAAATTAAAGGCCATGATGAAGCCGTTGCAGAATCGGGACGTGCCTATAACAAAAATGATCCAGGTGGTTCGCTTTCAATCACGATGGATGAGTTTAGACAAAAACTCAAAAATCAGTATTCATAGATTGTAACTATTTATTTGATATTGCAATCTCATGTGCAACTAGTTTTTTGACCTTGATTTATAAGGCTCGCAGAAATCGAAAAAATTAGATCATCGTCTAGAATCCTAATTCTATCATTCTTAGTTGCACATCGCGTATTCCTAAGTTGTTAGTGTGGCTGTTTTGATTTTTTGATCAAGCAAAGCCAAGATACTTACGATTTAAATCAACATAAGTTAATTAATGAGGAAGTATTGTATGGGACTAGCAGAAATTGTGCAAAGCAATCAAGCTTTAAGTATTGAACAGCTTAAAAGTGACTCTGTTCTAATTTTAGAAATCCAGCAAAAATTAAATGAATTTGGACTTTATCCAGGAGGACGTTTATTAGATGGACGCTATGGGGAACGAACGGAAAAAGGATTAAAAAAATTTGCTCAAGTCAACAATCTTGGAAGTATTAATAATCAGCAAATTGATAGTCAGTTTGCCAATAAACTCTTAACAGTTGATCCAACAGATTTTCGTCTCGAAACAGCCCGTGATCGCGCAAGTGTTTTTCAAGAGTTTCTAGATAATCAAACTAACGGACTTTTTCTGGAAAGAGGAATTGAAAAATCTCCTTTTAAGAATGATGTGATTAGTTATCCAGACCGCTTAAAGGAAAAACCTGATGGCATCGAAGTTACTTCATTAGGAGACTCTTTAACCTTACCCAACGGGGCTACTGTTAACTTTTCACCCTATCCAAATCGAGGAATACAACCAACAAATTTTGATGAGCAAGGACTCAATTTTTTACATGAAGACATCAAAGAAGCTTGTGCATGTATTGGGAGCTTTGTTAATGGAGAAATTCGTAGTCATTGGTTAGGTAAAAACGCTAAAAACAATGGAGAGTTTTGGAGTGCGACTAAACTTTTTGCCATTTTAAATGTGGTGGATCAAGCGAATAGTGTCTTTTCTTCAGTAGATATTGATAACTGTGTTATCAGAGCTTCTGGCTCCAATAATGGATTTGCTTTCAATGAAATAGTTGTGGCAATTGAAAACTACAAGAATAAGCCTGCCTCTTCTAATAGTCTTGCTGCTACCTTAAAGCGGTTTTCAACCTTTGAGCAACTCAACCAGTGGTTAAAAGATATTACAGGGAATACCACATTAGACTATCGAGGTCAGTGGGGTGAAGCTCCCTTTTATAGTTCCCCTGAGCTATTTGACACTAACTCTAGAAAAGTAATTCTCAAAGCTGCGCCTCTGACAACAAAAGCAGGAAATAGTGTTTCTGCCTATGATTTAACACGAGTAATTTCCATGCTGGGATGGCATCATCACTTGCCTCAAACTGCTCGACTACCGGGGGCACAATGGCACAGTTTAGAAAGTGTCGTCAGAGGAGCAGGAGAAGATATCGGGCGTTACGTTGATGCTGCGATCGAACGATTAGGTCTGCAACGAATCATCAAATCTCCTGTCATTATTTCCAAATCAGGATGGGGACGAAGTTCTATCAGGGATCGCTATGAAATTCCTTATGTTGCTTTTATCCAATTTATTGATCGCCGTCCCCAAAGGAATGGTCAATTGGCAAAATTAAGAACTTTATCCCTCGCATTAAGAGCGGCTAAAGACTTAAATAACTCTGTCAAAGAAGAGCAAGTTTTAGATGCACGAATTGCGGCTGAAATCACTGAAATTTTACGACGAATTGTTACAGAAGAACTTGCTTAAATCTTAACAACTTTTAAATTCAACCAAAGAGGTCACGCAAATGGCACTACCAGTTTTGAAACGAGGAGCAATAGGAGAGGCTGTCCAACGTTGGCAACAGTTTCTCATTGGTCATGGTTTTCCTAATTTAGTTGCAGATGGAAAATTTGGCCAAGCCACGGAAGATGCTACTAAAAAGTATCAACTCTCAAAAGGATTAGTCGGCGATGGGACTGTGGGCGCAAAAACCTACGCTAAAGCTCTAGAAGACGGATTTGATGGAGTTCAATATGATGGAGATTTTCCTCCAAAACCAGCTTTTCCACCAGTCGTTAGCTTATCAGAACGACAACAGCTTTTTGGGAAATTTGACTATGTTTCTGATCCCACTCCTGACAATCCTGAACGCATTAAAATTCTCGGTAATTGGGTTCTGGAAAATATTGAAGCGGTAAAACTTCCTCAGTTTGAAAATATTACTGGTGCGCCCAGTAACGGCAAAATGGAGTTTCATCGTTTTGCAGTGCCGCAATTGCAAGGGCTTTGGAATGCTTGGCAATCTAAAGACTTATTAAAGCTGATTTTAACCTTTGACGGAAGTTTTGCCCCTCGCTTTATTCGAGGTAGCCGAACCGTTTTAAGTAATCATGCTTTTGGTTCTGCTTTTGACATTAATTACCAATGGAATAAACTCTCCCATATCCCTGCGTTAGTCGGTCAAAAGGGTTCTGTCAGGTTATTGGTGCCGATCGCCAATGACTATGGATTTTATTGGGGAGGTCATTTCAATAGTCGTAAAGATGGAATGCACTTTGAAGTTGCCAAAATTTTGTCTAGCGCAGAACTAGATGCTCTCAAGGCTAAGTATGAAATTTAAGTGGAGTAATTTTGCTTTACACCAATTTCACTCTCAGCATTGAGTTGATCAGTACTATTTTTAGGAGAATAAAACAATGGAAATTCCAACAATTACGCTACGTCGTGGCAATAAGGGTTCTGATGTGGAAAAATTGCAATTTCTTCTGGTTGCAATGGGTTTTGATCTGGGTACTAGCGGCCCTAATGGCAACGGCATTGATGGAGACTATGGCGGTAAAACGGAAACTGCGGTAAAACATTTTCAACAATATCGGATGGTGCGTAGCCAAGATGGAAAAAAAGCAGCCGATGATGGTATTTGGGGCATAGCCAGTGCTGAACAGGCTAAAATTGCGATCGCCGAGAATTATAAAAAAGGCCAACCGTGGACATATCAAGGTGTTTTAGTGTACGGATGGCGGCATCCTGAATTTGGCCGTATCCCAGAAACACAAGGAAAAACTTCTAGCTTTGGTGGCCCCGATGATAGAGGAGATCGTGCTTATGGACAAGCCAGGGTTTATGCAGATACAGCAAAGGATGTGTATAAAAAATATGACGATTTAGTTAGTATGGGAATTTTCCGTAAGCAACCTAATGGAGAAGAATACAAAGATCCGTTACCAAAGGTGACTGACGAGAATGGAAAATTAGTAAAAGCTGGCATTAGTTGGCTACTGAATCCGAATTCTTTTTATTGTGGCTTGCGTACTAACGAACCTCATCCTGATGTACATCGAGCGAGAGTAGCGTTTTTTTTCAAAGGGAAGGCCTGTATTACGGTTTGTACGGATTGGGGCCCTAATGTTAATACGGGACGAAATTCCGACCTTTCGCCAGGAACACTTCATACATTAAGTGCAAAAACGGATGACTGGATCGAAAATCAATGTTGGGCTATCGATTCCCAAGCGATCGGTAAAGTTTCAAATTAAAAAATAAAGATTTAATTCTCGTCCCTAAAAAATTTGGACTGTTAGAGATAATTAAAAACCAAAAGGTAGAGTATTTATGACGACTTATCAACTTAAAGCTCTGGTCAATACTGTTATTAAGCAATTGACAATTGATAGTAGTGAAATTGCAGATCCAACTCAGAAGTTTTCTTTGGAAGCAGACTCTAAGCTAGAAGTTAATAGCTATAAATCTGCGCCTAATAATCATTGGGAACTGGAGCTGACTACACCTGTTAATGGCGTTGTGAAATGGTTCGCATTTGTTCCTCATGTAATGATTAAAGCAGTAGATTCATCAGTTGCTGACATTTTAGAGGAAATTAAAAACTCAGCTTTCAAAGTTTACCATAAACCAACTGAACAGGATGGAGAAGGTTTAGGTATTTATCCTCGTGATGGAATTGATGGACGTTCAGAACAAATTTATCCAACTTATGTTCTTGGCCCAAGACGACAAGTAGATTCCCTCGTTCGTCAACTATTCGCACTACTTCCGACTCAAGATACGGCTTTTATTATTGCAGAACGTTTTGTACAGTTTCCCGAAGAACATTTAGCAACGCTCTCCAAATTTAATAAAGCTGTTGTAGTACAATCCTTTGTCGGCATTGGTAAAGCAACTGAATATCCCGACTGGGCACAGGCTCGGCATCAAAAAGAATTGTGGCGATTGGAGCAATCCATCCGTTTACTACAAGCCCAAAAATTGCAAATTGTTGGTGTTGTTTCTGCAATGGGTGATTCTTCTAGCCGTATAGCTAAAGATGTGCGAAATCAGGTTGAGAAACAGTTACATAAACTTTTGGATAATTATGATTTATCCGGCTTAAAACAACCAATTACCTGGGGAGCCGATGAATTAATCGCGATGGCGATCGCCCAGAATCTTCCCACAACAAAAGTTCGTATTCGTATTGCCAATAATGACACACAACTTTGGTATGATGCCCTCCGCTCACCTCGTGAAGTTTTAGGGGCGAAACTACCTGCTCTAGGTTTACAAGAGGTTGAGGATGATTGGGATTTTGAAGTTGCGATTTTAACTCGTCGCAAAAATGGCAGTATTAACGACTATCAGTCTAATGATCTCGAACAAAAGCAGCTAGATCGAGAATTTCTTCAATTTTATCAAGACTATTCTGCTGAACAACGCCAAAAACTAGTCATTATTGATGGCCGACTATTTAATGGAGCTTGGAATAAAGATTCAGTATTGCCTTATTCTGATCTATTAGCCTTTGGTTCCTGGGGGACTTTTGGGAATGTAGTAGGTTCAACGTTGGCTACAGCTAAAGTTCTCTTTCATGCCCAAAATCTAGCAGCTCAAAAGCAACTTTATCTCGAAGCCGTTGCCCATGATGTTTTTGCTAATGGGTATGCCGAGGCCCAACGTAGCGGTAGCGGTTTTAAAGACAAGCTAAAACAGGATGCTGGTATAACCTTTAATCACTACCAAGGGTACGGCGATGTTGCCACAGTCAGGAAAGTTTTTGAAGTTTTAAATCAGTACGTTAACCAACGAATGCAAGAGCATTTTTCAGGCAATTCTGATGTTAAAGATCGGGTTTTTCGTTTTACACCGCAACTTTGGCGAACCTTTGAAAGCGAAGTTCATCGCTGGCCTCGGCTACCAGGTGAAGTTCACAAGGTCGGTATTTATCGAACCGATCTTGATGCGATCGCCTTTAATCCTTCTTCTAGCGGACAATCAGCTTGATTAATAAGTCTTTTTCTCCAACCAAATAAATTGTAAAAGGAAGGTAAAAATCCATGACTACTCAAAAACTTAAAGCACTGGTTAATACTGTCATTAAGCAATCAACGATTGATAGTAGCCAGATTACGGATTCAAAACAGAAATTTGTCTTTAAAGTAGGTTCTGAACTTGACATTAATAACTATCAATCTGCTGACAATAATCACTGGCGATTAGAATTAGTATTGCCTGTTAATGGTGTAACCAAATGGTTTGCTTATCAACCCCATGTAACTATTCTTGATTTGACCAATGACTACACCAAAAATATTTATTCTGGTTTAGTTTTAGATGCTTACAAAACTCTTGAACACGCCGTAAAAACGCCAGTAGATTTACCGTTAAGCAAAAATGAGGGACAAAAACTATTTGAGCAAGGGATTCTCCCGATATTACAATCGCGAGAAACTTTTATGAAAGCAACAGCCGAAGGACAACATAAGTTAAATGAATTGGTTGCTCATGGGCAAGATAACTATGGTATAAACAATGCTCCCTGCGCTTACTCTGTATCTTGTGTGATGAAGTTTATTGCAGATAAGTTTAATCTTGATCAAATGAAAAAGCTTTTTCATGATCCATGTCAATTGGATAATGTTCAAGTTACAGGCGTAGAGAAAATGCTACATCGTCTTGGTTTTATTTACTATCTAAAGAAGAATTATTTTGCACCTCGTGGAGCAATTGGAGCAAGATCACCAAGATATTCTGAAAGATATTCTGATCCAGAGCAACATACAAAAAACGCCTCTGGTCATCTCTACTTTATTACGAAAGATGGCTCAAAACGGACGCAATTTCCCAATCCAGGTAATGAAGATGATGAACCTGAACAAGGGACTGATGGGCCTAAATGGCAAATCAAAGATCTTCATGCAGAAAACCTGGATTTCTTTGATCACGTTTATATGCAATGGGAAGATGGATACACGGATGGCTTTTGGTTGCCTCAAGGTATCTATCCTTTAAAACGTTCATAAGGAATCAAATTAAGGCTAATTAGACGAGGGACATATTAACTTTAATCTCTCGTCTGATAAGGGATTAACTTCATAAATTAATTACCAAATGCTTAATTATAGGGGAATACAATCATGTCTAAATCAATTACCAAATTATTAGTTTCCTTTGGAACTGCAATTTGTTTCACTGGTTTCTTAGGAATTACTACTACGCGATCGCAGCCAGATTTATCGAATAATTGTTTAAGTAAATCTTTTTCAGACTTGACTATTAATAAAGCGAGAGAGGATGCTTCTAAATCGGAAGATTGCGAACTTTCAAAAAATCTGATACCCATTACCAACGATAACCCAGAATTAATCAGAAAAGGAGATCTCGTCTTAATGATTAGTTGGAGACATAATTGTTCTCCTGAAAAAAAATGTATAGCCTCTTTAAAGCCAGGTGATGAATATAAGGCTCAAGGCAATTATGACTTATGGGTAACTGCTGTGCCAGAATTACAAAAATTTATTCTCAGCCAAACTAATCTCGTCAAATCATCCATGACTGAAGAAGAGTTATCTAAAGCCTTAGTTTCTCGTCTTGAACAATATTTAGGACTAAAACCTGATAGTAACTACACTAACTTTGTTGAAGTTTGGGTAAAGCCAGAAGATTTACTCCGGCCTTGTGTAGATACAGAAGTTTATGATAGAGAATGCAAAGCTCCCAATCAAGAAAATAAACTTGATAACAAATTACTACAAAAAACGCGAGAAGAAGGTTATCCGTTTACAGGCTTAGGCTATACCTATGACTGGGGAAATCCAGAGACAGATATTGGAGCAAGTGAGTTTACTGTTGAGAAAGACAAAATTGTAATTGTCTATGAAAATAGAACCACAAGTACCTATTTACAAGGTTTAATCCCTCATTTATTTACAACACGAGAATCGATATCTAATCATCAGTAGGACTGCTAAATTAAATAGTTAATTGGTTCTTGGATTCAATTTTTGAGGTTTTCCTTGACTGACTTTTTCCGATTTATTCTAATCTTTAATTTTTATTAAGCAAAAAACGTCTGACTTTTTCCAGACTTTTTCCTATTTACATCAATACTTATCAAGGATTATTCTTCTAACGGTAGAATAAATTTTAAAGGAGATGAAATTAATACATCCTTGATTTTCAATTAGTTTATTCTGAAGTGTATATAAACTTTTTATTAAAAAAGGAGAAAATTAAAATGGCTATTGTTCCCAAAGATTGGATGCCCAACTGTTCAATGAAACGGATTATTCTTCATTGGACAGCAGGTGGCTATAAAGCCTCTAGTAATGATAAATCCCACTATCATATTTTGATTGAAGATGACGGTAAATTGGTTCGTGGTAGTAACACCATTAAAGATAATGTTTCTACTGGAGACAATATCTATGCGGCTCACACTTTAGGGTTTAATACAGGCTCAATTGGAGTATCAGTCTGCTGTATGGCCGGTGCCAAAGAAAGCCCCTTTAATGGGGGTAGTTTTCCCATGACCAAAACTCAATGGGAAACAATGGCTCAAGTTGTAGCTGAATTATGTGATTTTTATGATATCGACGTAACTTCCAAAACTGTTTTAGGACATGGGGAAGTGGAAAGAGAATTTCCGAAGAAACCTCAAAAGGGAAAATGGGATCCAATGGTATTACCTTGGGATACTTCTCTCAGTAAAAAACAGGTAGGTGAACAGTTTCGAGCTTTAGTGAAAGCTAAGTTAACTGGAGTGTCTGGTTTAATTGAAACTCCTGCAAGTATTACAGTTGTTTTTCAAGGAACAACTTTTCGTGAGGCCCAAATTTTTAACGAAAAAAGTATTGTTAAAATTCGTCCTTTATTAGATGTTTTTGGATGGCAAATAACCAATGCCAATGCACAAGAAGATTTTAGTTTACAAATAGATACGGCAACATCAATCACCCTTGCTTTTCAGCTACTAGACCATAGTAATCAATTAATAGATATTCCTAGTGGTGCGTCCACAACTGACATGATTAAACAAGTGGAGCAATTTGGGTTTGTAAAAGTGACTGACTTGGCTTCTGCGCTTTCGCTTTCTGTTAGTTGGGATGGAGCAACCCGCATCGTTACGGTTAGTTAATGTATCAATTTTAAAGAAATAATAATAGAGGAAAACTTCATGCAAAACTACACTGTTCAATCAGGCGATACCCTGCGAGGAATTGCGCTCAAGTTTTATGGAGATGCATCCAAATTTGTTGTTATTCAAGAAGCCAATGACATTACTAATCCTAGTTTAATTTCAGTCGGTCAAGTTCTCGAAATTCCTGATATAGATGGGAATAGTAGTAGTCCTTTAGCAAATTTCCATCGAGCTTTTGCAGGAGGAGTGCGCTGGCGTTTAACTCTAGATGGCGTAGAAATCGAAGGGAGCGGGATTGAAAGAACCAGTGGGTCTCCTGCAACGGTTACTAAAATTTGGACAAACTTTAATGCTGATATTAATCAATGGTCTCAAACATTTAATGTTCCTGCGGTAATTATTATTGCGACGATCGCGACTGAATCGAGTGGGAAAGTGGATGCAATTCGTAAAGAACCGGGTTATGTATCTGATTCAACTACTCCAGGCAAGATTAGTGTTGGATTGATGCAAACTTTAATTTCTACTGCACGTGATACTTTGAATGACAGAACAATAGATCGAGATGATTTGAAAACGTCTAATATTTCGATCAAAGCAGGAACTTCTTACATTGCAGACCAACGCTCAAAAACGTTACTAGACCCTCCTAAAGTTGCTTGTGCTTACAATGCTGGCGGTGTTTATGAAAATCGCAACACGAATAATCGGTGGCGAATGCGTCAATTTCCCATCGGAACTTCTAAACACTGCGATCGCTTCATTCAATTTTTCAATGATGCAGTTTTTGTTTTGAAAAGTACTCCCCTGTCCGTCAGTGTCGGTTATAAGGACTTTTATAATCTTTAATTTGCCTGAAAAGTCGCACACGCCGCATCTAATTCAGTATTAATCAATTTAGTTTTCAATCATGCTAACTCTGCGGATTATTCAAGATACTTTTGCGAAATTATCAACCGAACAGTCAAAAGATTTACCAGACAGTCAAAAATTATTTATTGATGTTGGCGATCAAGGTAAAGATTTAAAAATTAAATCCTATCTCAAACAAGGTGATCATGTCCTTGTACAGCTTCAAGAGCCATTAGAACATTTAGGTAAATCTGTTTTTTTTCTTGCCAAACATATTCAGCTTGAAGAAATTCGTGCCGTTTGGATTACAAATATCGATAGTGATATTCTTCAGTCTAAAGATAATATTAAAGCTGGCCTTATTAAACTTAAAGGAGCAGGATTTAATACTCTCTATCCAGTAGTTTGGCACCAAGGATTTTTATTTTTTAAATCTTTTTTAACTAATAGCGGTTTTAATTCTACGGCTGATCAATTCCATGATGTTGATCTTCAAATACCATTGGCTGGACGGGATATTCTTGCAGAAATTATTGAAGTTAATCAAGCATTAAATAACCCTTTTCGGATTATTCCTTGGCTTGAATTCGGGTTAACGGTTCCTCCTAATGCACCCTTAGCTAAGGATAAACCTAATTGGTTCATGAAAACTAACGCTAATGAAACTATATTCGATAAGCAGTCTTGGCTCAATCCTACTCACCCTGAAGTTCAAAATTTCTTCGTCAATGTAGTAACAGAACTTACACAAAACTATCAAATTGATGGAATTCAATTAGACGACCATTTTGGTATTCCTACGAGTATGGGATTTGATGATTTTACGTTAAATTTATTTAAAAAAGAAAACCCTGGAGCGACAAATCCAAAGATTGAGCCTAGTTCAGAAGACTTTAAAAAATGGCGGAAGGAAAAAGTAACAGCTTTATTACACTTAATTTTTCATACTGTTAAAGCCATCAACAAAGATTGTATTATCTCAATTTCTCCGAACCCTCTTTCAACTTCGATTGATAAATATTTAGCAGATTGGCACACTTGGGAGCAGGATGGATTTGCCGAAGAAATTGTTCTTCAAGTCTATCGCCATGAAGAATCTTTTGAAAAGAATATGGAGAAATTTAAAAACGAAATAGATAAACCAGAAGTTCAACAATCTCGTCAACATATACCTACGGTGATTGGTATTATGACGGGGCAAAAAGACAAGAGAGTTGGTTTGCAATTAATTAAGCAACAAACCAAAGAAACGCGCGATCGCGACTTTGCAGGATTTTCCTATTTTTTCTATGGCAGTCTCTTTGATTTAGGAATTGATGGGGATACCCCTGAAAGCCGACAAACTGAATTTGCAACCTTACTCGGCAGCGATCGCTTTGTTAATGGATAGCGATCTCTTTGTTTAACCCCATCTTTTATCAACTTAAATATCAAGGAGAAAACTATGGCGAACAAAACTCTCAAAGCCCTTGTTAATACCATCATTAAAACCTCAACTCAAGCGAGTACCAGTTTACTTGATTTTGAGAAATTTACTTTAAATCAAGGAGAAATCTTAGAAATTTCCCATTATCGTTCTGCTAATAACATACATTGGGAAATCGAATTAGTAACCCCTAAAGATGGCAAAACAACTTGGTTTGCCTTTATTCCTCATGTTGATATTTCTTCCGATCCCAGTTTTAAAACAAAGCTAAAAGATACTGCTGAAAGTGAATGGAACTTCTTTGGAAAAGGGACTAAAAAGGAACGAGAAAATGGCTTTTGGCAACGTATTGTCCAATACTGGAAAGAAGCTCTAAATATTAATAATATTGATACCTCTACTGATGTAGGAAACGTTCCTTGGTCGGCTGCATTCATTTCATGGGTTATGAAACAAGCAGGGGCAGGCAATCAATTTAAATACAATGCTAGTCACTCGGTTTATATTCGAGATGCTATTAAAAAACGTAAAGATAAGGTTAGTGATGCTGCCTTTATTGCCTTCAAAATTGATGAAGTAACTCCCGAAGTAGGGGATCTGGTTTGTGCTCCTCGTGGGAATCAGACAGTTACCTATGATACGACTGAGAATTACATCTCTCACTGTGATTTAGTTGTTGCTAAACGCTCAAATGAAATTGATATTATTGGCGGCAATGTCAGCAACTCTGTGACTAAAAAAACGCTCAAATTAGATGCTAATGGTAAAGTCAAAGATACGACTCGCCCCTGGTTTGTTGTTATCAAAAATTTATTTTAGGAGAAAATTATAATGGCAAACCTTCAAGATATTGTTAACAATGGTACAGTTTTAACGCGCTCTCAACTTCGATTAGATAAAGGATTAGTTACTGAAATTCAAATTAAATTGCGTAATTTAGGTTTATATCCTGGTGGTCAATGGATTGATGGGGACATTGGAAGTGACGGTCGAGATACGTTTACTTGGAAAGGGTTAAAAGAGTTTTGCCAAGCAGTTGGTTTAACAGGCTTACCGACTATAGCTATAGCAATTAATCCAAGTATGGCCCAACAGTTATTAAATGTTAAACAACTCGCCTTTGTTTTTGAGCAAGCAAAAAATACTAATTTTACGTTGGATAAACTCACAAATATCCAAGATAATTCCACAGTGGCTGCTAATATTGGTGTTACTGATGCTTTTGTTGCTCGTACTACTCGAAATTCTCCTTTTGCGGCTGAATTTGATAACTATCCTCAATATTTAGCTCAGAAACCTAATGGAGTTAATGTCGTTTCTTATGGGAATACTATTACTTTACTCGGCTCAGGAAAAACAGTTAATTTTACAGATTATCCTGACCGAGGCATCTTACCAACTCCTGCAATTGATAATACAGGATTAAATTTTTTATCTAGAAGTATTTCCCATGCTTGTTTGTGCGTTGGTAGTTTTGGAAATGGTAACAGTCCCATTAAAACTCACTGGTTGGGTAAAGAGGCTTTAAACCCAGAACAATTACTCAGTGCAACGAAGTTTATTGGTGTCCTTAATACAGTCAATCAAATTAACTCGAAATTTCCTACAGTTGATATTGATAATTGCGTCATTGAATCACCCCGCTCAAAATTTTTTGATTTGATTGTTGACATGGTTTCCTATCGCAAAGATGCGAGTGGAGCAGTCGGCCGTTCTAATCAAATTGGAGCTTTATTTAAACGATTTACTAAACGCCAAGATTTAGAAGCTTGGTTAAAAGCTCAAACCGGTAACACGGCTTGTCAATTTACAGGAGGTTACGGTGTCAATCCTCTAATTGCAAACCCAATTATTAAAGACTTAAGCAGTAGTGCTACCGTTTTAAATAGTTCTTCTGTAATTGGGTCTACAGGAAATAATGATGTATCTACCTATGATTTAGTTCGTCTAATTTCTATGCTAGGTTGGCATTTACATTTAACTCCAGCCACTCGTTTTGTAGGTAGTCAGTGGGCTAGTTTAGAATGCGTCATTAGAGCTATGGCGACTGATGCAGCCCGCTATGTAGATGTTGCCCTAGAAACTTTAGGATTAATTAACGTAATCAGTGAACCTGTTGTTCTTTCAAAAGTTGGTTTTGGCCCAAGCTCTTTTACTTATGTTGCTTTTGTTAAATTAGTTGATCGTCGCTTGACACCTGGAAAATTACGCACCTTTGCTTTAGCGTTAAGATGTCCAAGCGGTTCTAATGAACAGCGAGATACACGAATTGCTGCTGCTGTTACTGAAATTATTCGGCGCATTTTTGCAGAAGAATTGGCTTAAATTCAAATTTTTAATTAATAATTAGGAGCTTATTATGCCTTTTAATTCGTCAGCTTTACAATTACCCACTCTTAAGAATGGTTCGGATGGAAATGCAGTGCTTGCCTGGCAAAAATTTTTGTTCGATCAAGGTTTACCAATGATTAATTTTGATAGTGATTTTGGGCCGCTCACTGACCAAAGTACCCGTGAATATCAAAAGGATAATGGCCTAACAGAAACAGGTATTGTTGACACCACAACTTATGCTAAAGCTCTACAACAAGGTTTCGCAGTTTATTTTGCTGTTTATACTCAATCCGTCAAAAAATTATTAGCCTATCTTAATTTTACTCAACCCGAAGTCGAAGATTTGCAAAAAAGTTTAACGGCGATCGCGACTCTTAGCCCAGCGTTAAAAGTAGATGGAGATTTTGGAACGAATAGTACCAGAGGATTAGCCGCAGCTTACCGTAAGTTAGATACTGGTTTTCGAGCGAAATTAGAAACTCAATTATCTAGTGCCACCAAAAGCCATTTCGGTAGTGATTTAGATGCCGTTTTAGACACAGTAACTGCTTGTGCTAAACGCCTACGAGAACAACTGAGTGGCAAAGAATGGGTGAAAAAATTTCCGACAAGCCGTTCCATTGATGATTTAGCTTCGCCCTTTCGCCAAAAAGTTCAAAACTTTGAACAAGCTCTAGTAAATGCAGGTGCAAATATTGATATTGCAGCAACCCTCCGCCCTTCTGAACGAGCGCACTTAATGCATTATTCTTTCAAAATTAATAAAGGCACGATTGCGGCTAAAGATGTTCCGTCTAAGTTAAATGTAGATATTAATTGGATTCATTATAATGATGCCGATTCCCGTCAAGCAGCGAAAGAAATGGTTGCAGCTTATAATATCGCTTTCGAGCCAGCCCTTACGTCTCGACACATTCAGGGGTTAGCGATTGATTGGGATATTACTTGGTCAGGAACGCTCGATATCAAAAATGCAAGCGGAACAACTGTTGCAGTGGGTTCCCCAAGGTCAGGCGATAGCAATTCGACGCTATGGGCTGTTGGCCGTACCTATGGAGTGATTAAATTAACAAGTGATCCTCCCCACTGGTCTAATGATGGTCGTTAATTCACTTATATTTTTATTGATTTTCTGTTAATCGAGATAAATTTTCTATGATGTCTATTCTTGGGAAAAAAACAATAGCCGCTTCTTTACTAAGTTTAGTATTACTGATTTCTAGTGGTGGCTTTCTTTCTAAAAATTTTGCTGTAGCAGATGTCATAAAATGTCAAATTGTATCAACTTCTAAAATTTCGTCAGTTGATCAGGCTAAATGTTTATTACGTCAACCCAAAATTTTTGGCAATGTGGGGCCAGTCCTAACTAGCTTGCCTTCACCTTTAGATCAATTATTAACAAAACCAACTATTGATCTGACGAAAGAACAGTTCAGGAAATATTTAGTTGCGAATAGTATTCAGGAAAAAGATATTGGTGGGTCATTAGATAATCCCGTATCACGTACCAATAATAATGACGCGAATTCCGAACTCGCCCGTTATTTTATTATTCATGATACCAGTACACCAAACTACGGCAATCAATCATTCCCAGGAGATATTAATCAAGAAAGTTGGGAATATAATAACTTTGATAAGTATGCTAGTGGAGATAAGTCTCCTGCTCATATCATCATCAATCGACTGGGAAAGTCTGTAACTCGCAAATCATTTAATACTCCTTGGCGTTCTACTCAGTTTGAATCTAATAAGAACTGTGGAGTTGATAAATGTAAAGGTTTATTTTTAGCAGTTGAGTTGATCCAACCACGACAATGTAAACCCAAGTCTGGACAAACCAAATGTTCCGTACCATTCAATGATGCGATCGCGCCTGATCCAGGATTTACTCAAGCCCAACTTAAACGATTAGCCATTGTTTACGTTGCTGCTAGTGTACGACGAGGTAAATGGCTGATTCCTACTTTTCATGTTGCTTTGGATTATGGAATTCCTGGGGCCCATGACGATCCTCAAAATTTCATTTTAGAAAAATGGACAGAGCAGCTTAATCAAGTTTTAACAGAAATTCGTGCTTCTTAAGGAGTTAATCAATGAAAGCTGATTTCAAAAAAATTCTAACTCTCGTTTTTGCAGTTTTATTCTATCTCTTTGGTGTAGTGAATCAAGAAGCATTAGCTCAAACCGTTTATACACCTCCAACTCAATCCGCTTCAGCCCTTACAGGTATTCCTTTTAATCAAGCAGTTCCTTTAGACGAAGCTTATCGCAAAGAATTCGCTAATTGTGATGCCAACAACGTTTTTAAAGGTCAAACAATGCCATCAACTCGCCGATGTTCGGGCGATAAAAATAATGTCAAAGCTTTACTTAAATTCCCTGATGGTACGATTTTCTGGGAATCCAAACTAAGTCTTGATATAGACGGTTCTTGGAAAGCCTGTAAAGGTGGTAGGGGGCCAAGTGATCAATGTTCCACCTCATTTAATTGGTCAACGGAAACACAGGAACCTAATAAATTTGTTGATCCCGATAATTTTCCTTATATTGTCATTCCGACTACCAATTTAACAGGTAATGATTTAGAATTTCGTAATAAAACAGGGATTAAATTTGGAGATTTAGGCATTGTTGTCTATAAAGATAAAGTCGTCCCTGTCTTTGTTGCTGATGGTGGCCCCCATAATAAACTCGGTGAAGGTTCTTCTTCTCTCCATCAACTCATTGGTGAAGATAAATGTAAGACTGGAATGTGGCGTAACGACGGAACAACTCTTCCTGATGATAAAAAATGGACAAGCGATAAATATTGCTTAGGCTATAACAATAGTAGTGTTCCTGATAAAGTTTTATTTTTTGTTTTTCCTAGCTCTCGCACCGAAATTGCTGGTTTAAAACCCGCTCAAGCTTTAGCGAAAATTCAAGCAGAAGCCCCTAAGCGTTTTGCTCAATTAAAAACTAATACCGAACCTGTTTTGAAATTAAATCAACCGACCTCTGGGCAAAGCTTTTCTGTGAATATGCCTGTAACTTTTTCGGGAACGGCTAAACCTGAAGTCGAAACGATTAAAGCAAGCATTGGCCCCGGTGGCCCTTTTCCTATTGCTGAATTAAGTAATGTAGGAGATAAGTGGATATTTACTCAAACTTTTCGCAATACAGGAAAGAATCGTCCCGTTACCTTACAGCCTTTTGATGCCAATAATAAACCTCTGGCTCCTTTAACATTTACTATCACGATTCAATAATTAGATGATTAAACTCAAATTTTCTAGTTATTGAATCAGCGATCGCTGTGACTAAAATACGGTCATAGAAATGTCTTTTCTTAAATAAAAATAGGAGTATTAGCAATGGTCAATTTTATATTTTCAGTCATTAACTCAGAACTCTTGCAACATTTTGGTATCTGTGACGCATCGGCTGCTATACCTTGGGGAGAAGATCGATTTTTTGTTGGTAACGATGAAGATAATGTTCTTAGATTGTATGATGCTTATCAGTCTGGTAATGCGATTAAAAGCATAGATATCAATCAATATTTTTCTAATGATGATGAAGAATTAGATATTGAAGCTGCAACAATTCTTGGAGACTATTCCTATTGGATAACATCTCATGGACGGAGCAAAAAAGGAAATTTTAAAGAAAAACGTCACCAATTTTTTGCCGTTCAGTTTTTTGATAATGATTCCATGCCACGAGTTGTCGGCAAATCTTATCAAAAATTAGTTCGCTACGACATGATAGAGAGCGAAAAATTAAAGCAATTCGATCTGCAAACCGCAGAAAAAATCAAACCGAAGGAATCAGGTGGCTTAAATATTGAAGGATTAACAACAAATCCTGACGGTAATATTTTGATTGCATTTCGTAATCCTATTCCAGAGAAAAAAGCACTTTTAGTTCCTCTCAAGAATGCTTTAGAGTTAGTAGTTTCTACCGAAGAAAGTATCAAAGCTGAATTGGGTGAGCCGATTCTGCTAGATTTAGATGGTTTGGGAATTCGTAGTATCGAATACTGGTCGGTTATTCAGTCTTTTATTATTATTGCTGGCCCTTTTGATGGCGGCGATCGCTTTGCTTTATATAAATGGTCAGGTAATCCTGTAGACAAACCTGAAAAAATCGATTTAACTTTACCTGATAATTTTCGCCCTGAATCCGTGCTTTTTTATCCTCATCTCAATGATCGCTTTCAACTCTTAAGCGATGATGGTTCCATTATCCGAGTCAACAATCAACCTTGTAAAGAAATTAAAGAGAGCACTCATTCTGAAAAATATTTTCGGAGTATTTGGATAAAAGTAGAATCTAAATAATTAATCTCTTTTACTTTTACTTATAGTATTTTTCATTAAAAGTTGTGTTTAAATGTATCAATTATTTAAGAAATCTTAAGTTAACAAATCTAATTTATTTGCATACATAAACAATATTTAATATATATATAAATTAATAAATATTGATTGGTTAAATCTAGTTTTATGCGCCATCTTTGTTTTAATGGACTTTTTCCGACTTTTCCCTATTTCTAAATTTTATTAAGCAATAAAAAAGCGACTTTTTCCTCTTTACATTTATAAAAAAAATTGATATTCTTTCTTTTAAAGATTGAAAAGTATTTGAGCAAGAGATTGAATCCATTAACCCATCTGTTTTTAACTATCAATTAATAATATCTTCTGTAAGTTAAAAATATTCTTAATGGTAAATGGCATTGTTCAAATTAATTACTCGTTAAAACTTAATTAGTGTTTTATTTTCATCAAGGAAACTCCGTATGAAATTTGGTATTGACATGGGCCATAATTGCCCTCCCCATGACACGGGTGCATCAGGTGTTAAACAAGAAGACGCTTTAACGAAAGACGTTGGAACTCGTCTAAGTGCTAAATTAGTCGCCGCCGGTCATAGCGTTATTAACTGCACGCCATCTTCGGCAAGATCTTTAAATAATTCTCTCCAACAAAGAGTTGATAAGGCTAACTCTAATAAGGTTGATATTTTTGTTTCTATTCATTTCAATGCCTTTAAACCAACAGATAAGGCAATGGGGAGTGAGGTTTTTGCGATTAGTAATACATCGAAAGCGATCGCTAAATCTGTTCTGACTGAAATTGTCAAACTTGGCTTTAAAGATAGAGGAGTAAAAAATACTGCTTTTTACGTTATTAAAAATACATCTATGCCAGCCATTTTGATTGAATGTTGTTTTATCGATTCCAAAGAAGACATGAAATTATTTGATGCTGAAAGAATGGCTGAGGCGATTAAAGATGGTTTGATTGGAAATACTAATGACGATTCAACGCCTGAACCGGGTACTTTAAAAATCAAAGTGCCTACTATTCTGAAGCCTTCTACTAAACAATCAAATGATATACCAAAAGCTGAATTAGTAGATATTGCTCCTGGTAGTTATCCTGTTAAAGATATTCGTCGCGAAGAAAGGCACTATTGGGTGAAATGGCCCGATAAAAGTAAAGCAAATCGAGATGAACATTTTATTTTTGAAGAACACGCAGAAATTGAATAACCTCTATTTCTAATAATTTATTGGGGGGATCAAATCTCCCTATTTCACTCTAATTATGAGGAAACGCTAAAATGGCATTACTAGATGATTTAGTAGCACGTTATGCAGGTACAAATTTAGAAGATATTTTTAGAGAAGTTGATGCAACAGAGAATAGATCTGTAGACTCAGTAGATCGAAAAAGCGATCAGGAAGTGGGTAAGAAGAGCGTGGTAGT